>JBARXH010000136.1:0-11426 GCA_049647245.1 Litorimonas sp. | reverse complement strand
GCCATAGGCGCGCGTGCCGTCCACCTCGAAGCGCAGCAGGTCCGGGTCGGGGCTGCGCAGGAGCAGGGCCGCAGCGAACACGACCGCTGCGCCGAGCAGGGCGAACAGGTCCCACCTCATCCTGGTTCCGCCACCTCAGTTTCGCCCCCTCAGTTTCGCCAAGGCAGGAAGCCGAACCAGTCCACGGGCGCGCAAGTGCCGTCCGTCAGCAGGTCGAACCGTTCCAGATCGGCCCGGTTCAGGAAGTAGAGCGCGCTGTGCGGGGCCGCGTCGCGGGCGAAGGCGTAGAAGTCCGGGTCCACGTCCAGCGTGGCGTGGAAACGCTCCATGCGGTCCTCGATCGGGTCGTAGCCCAGCGTGCGCGGGCTTTCGCCGTCCTGGTCCTGCCAGCTATGCACGCCGATGCGCGCGCCGCATTCCATGGTGCGCTCCGCGCCCGCGAGGAACAGATCCACCCCGCCCGACGCGATGAAGCTTGTATTCTCCAGATGGGTGTCGATGCCGCGCGCGCGGATCATCTGCGCGATGCGGGTGTTCTCGCCCAGGTGGGTCGTGCCCGGCACGTGGCGCAGCACGATGGTCTCGATCTGGGGGTTGGCGTCGAGTTGCCGCCTCACATCGGCGAAGCTGTGATGGTCCGTCCCGCCATAGGCGTAGGCGACCGTATCCTCGACCACCAGATTGAAGCGCGCGTCGGGATCGGGCCGGGGCTGCAGGGCTTCGAACACGAAGACGGCGATCACCAGCAGCGCGATCAGCAGGCCCACGGGCGACCGGCGGCGTTGCGGGATGGGCTCGGTCCAGCCGCGCTCCCAGCGGTCCTCGTCCCAGCCATTGGACGGATAACCATCCCAGCTAGTATTGGGCCAACTGGTGTTGGGCGTATTGCGCGTCTGCGGCACGTGACGGCGTGGGCTGTGGCCGGGACGCGAGCCCGACCTGCCGGAAGAGCGGTTCTGTGGGTTCCAACTCATAGGCAAGAGAGATAGGGAGCGCCCCATGGCAGACCAAGAGCATCCCCTCCGTCTCTACGACTCACTATCGCGTGAAGTCCGGCAATTCGTCCCGCAGGACCCGGGCCGGGTGACGATGTATAATTGCGGTCCGACCGTCTATTCCTACGCCCATATCGGCAATGCGCGCGCGGCCGTCGTGGCGGACGTGCTCTTCCGCGTGCTGCGACACATCTATGGCGAGGACCATGTCCGCTACGCCCGCAACATCACGGACGTGGACGACAAGATCATCGCGTCCGCCATGGAACAGGGTGTCCCGATCAGCGAGATCACCGAGACGTACGCTCGCATCTACAATGAAGATCTCGCGGCGCTGAACTGCCTGCCACCCACCGTGCAGCCCAAGGCCACCGAGCATATCCAACAGATGGTGGACATCATCGTCACCCTGCTGGACAAGGATGCCGCATACATCGCCGATGGCCATGTCTATTTCGACGTCACCAAGGACGAGGATTACGGCAAGCTGTCGGGCCGCAGGCTGGAAGACAATCTGGCCGGTGCGCGCGTCGAGGTCGCCAGCGTCAAGCGCAACCCGGCCGATTTCGTGCTGTGGAAACCGGCAAAGGACGGCGAGGTGGGTTGGTTACACGAAGATTTCTTTCCTGCTGAACATGCTGAGACTCTGGGAGAAGAAATCTCCAACTGGCGTGAGTTTTCAAATGAACCGGTTCGTTATCTTATGGGCCGCCCCGGCTGGCACATCGAATGCTCCGCCATGGCCAAGGAAACGCTGGGCGAGACCGTCGACATCCATTGCGGCGGCATCGATCTGAAATTCCCCCACCACGAAAACGAGATCGCGCAGTCCGAGACCTGCAACGGCAAGACCTTCGCCAATTTCTGGGTCCACAACGAGTTCCTCAACATGGGCAAGGACAAGATGTCCAAGAGCCTGGGGAACGTGGTGCTGGTGCATGACCTGCTGGAGGAGTGGGACGGCGAGGTTATTCGGTTGGCGCTGTTGAAGGCGCACTACCGGAACGAGTTGGTGTGGAGCGAGGATTTGTTGCGGGAGAGCAAGGCGCAGTTGGATGGGTGGTATCGTCAGATCAACGAATACTCTCATGTAAGCTTCGATGATCTTGACGATCGTTCAAAGTCTTTCATTACGGGCCTGGGTTCTAGTTATTTTATGGATGAGTTGTTTTCAGACTTGTCCGCAAATCAGGCATTGCGCGCATTATCAGAACAAAGAAACCAGCTTTGGCATGGCAAAGCGCAAGAGCGATTTAATCACAAGCCGATTGCAGTACAGATCGCTGGATTGAAGTATTGTGCAAACCTCCTCGGCCTCCTCCAACGAGACCCCGAAGTCTGGTTCCGCGGCAACGCCTCCGACGACGAAGCCTCGGAGTTCGACGCCCTCGGCGCCGCGCGCCACGCGGCGCGGCAGGCCAAGGACTGGGCGGAAGCCGACCGGATCCGCGACGAGGGCACGGCTAGGGGCATTGTCTTCGAGGACGGACCGGACGGGACGACGTGGCGGAAGGCTTGACCGTCTAATCTGTCATCCCGGCCAAGCGGAAACCGCTCACTGCTTCCAAGCCTACTCCACATCCCCCACGCATGTCCCCGCCAACTCCTCCGTCCCCAGCGGGCACGCGACCGGCAGGTCCTTTTCCACCTGCCCCGGCTTTTCCAGTCTCGGGGCCTGGCCGAGCGCGCGGGGGCGGTCCAGCTGCGCCAGATCGTCGTCGTCGATGTCGTTGAACTCTTCCGCTTCCTGCTCGGCCCGCTCCAGCAGGGCGGCCTCCTCACGAGCATTTAGCTCCGGCACGGGCTCGTAGCGGTCGCGGTCGATCACGGGCGTGTCGTCGAAGAATTCGGCCAGCTCGCGTTCCTTGGCAGTCAGCGCGGCCTCGACGGCCGGGTCGGCGGCCTCCACGTCATAGGTCGGATCGGACTCCACCGGAACCTGGCCGTGGGCAGACCCGAACAGGGCGAAGAGCAGCGCGAGCGACGAGGCGGAGAGGCGGGAAAGTTTCAGCATACAGACACAACGCACGCAGGCGTCATTTGGTTCAGGCCCGGGCACACGCTATGATCCGCCTATGGCCGACATCGACATCCACCTCTTCCCCTGTCTCTCCGACAATTACGGCATCCTGGTGCACGACCGCGCCTCCGGCCGGACGGCGGCGATCGACACGCCGGATGCGGACGAGATCGCCGCGCAGTGCGAGGCGAAGGGCTGGACCCTCACGGATATCTGG
The DNA here is from genome assembly GCA_049647245.1 of Litorimonas sp. Lineage (GTDB taxonomy): Bacteria > Pseudomonadota > Alphaproteobacteria > Caulobacterales > Maricaulaceae > Litorimonas. The sequence continues at coordinate 8,194 of JBARXH010000136.1, read as the reverse complement.
AACACGCACTGGCATCCGGACCATACGGGCGGGAACATCCTGCTGAAGGACCGCTACGGCGCGCACATTTACGGCCCCGGCCGGGTGGACGGCCGCATTCCCGGCATCGACACCAAGCTGGGCGAAGGCGACGTGGTGGATTTCGGCGGCCATGCCGTTCGCGTCATGGAAACGCCCGGCCACACGACGGAGCATATCGTCTTCTATCTAGAAGCAGCGGGCGCCTGTTTCGTCGGCGATACGCTCTTCACGCTGGGCTGCGGTCGCCTGTTCGAAGGCACGCCGGAGCAGATGTGGGAGAGCTTCGGCAAGATCCTCGGCCTGCCGGACGAAACAAAGCTCTACTGCGCACACGAATACACGCTGAGCAATGCCAAGTTCGCCCGGAGCGTGGATGGCGGCCTGCCCGCACTGGAAGAGGCCGTCGCCCGGTACCAGGCCCTGCGCGAACGCGGCGAGCCGACGGTGCCCACCACCGTGGCGATGGAAAAGGCGACCAACCCGTTCTGGCTGGCCGGAAATGCGGAGGAACTGGGACGGCGGCGGGCGCTGAAGGACGCGATGTAGGCGGCCGGAGCGGCTCGGTGTTGCGCAAATCGCATGACCGATGGGCGGAAATGTGCCCTTACGGAGCGTCGCCGCGCTCCCTATATGGCCGCCCATGACCCAACCCACGCTCAAACCCGTTCCCAGGACGGACCGCCCCTCTCCGGAAGAGGCGATGCAGGCCGTTCGCACGCTGATCCAGTGGGCCGGGGACGATCCGGACCGCGAAGGGCTGCGCGACACGCCCAAGCGCGTCATCAACGCCTACAAGGAATGGTTCCGGGGCTATGAGGAAGATCCGGCGCAGCTCCTGTCCCGCACCTTCGAGGACGTGTCCTCCTATGACGACATGGTCGTGCTGCGCGACATCGACGTGGAGAGCCATTGCGAACACCATATCGCGCCGTTCCTCGGCACGGCCTGGGTCGCCTACCTGCCGACCGATAAGGTGGTGGGCATTTCCAAGCTGGTGAAGGTCGTCGACGCCTTCGCCAAGCGGATGCAGACGCAGGAAACCATGACGGCCCAGATCGCCGACGCCATCGAAGGCGCGCTGAAGCCGCGCGGCGTGGCCGTGATGATCGATGCCGCCCACCAGTGCATGACCACGCGCGGCGTGCACCATCCGAACGTGTCCACCCTGACCACGCAGTTCACCGGCGAGTTCAAGACCAATCAGGCCTTGCAGGACCGCTTCCTGCGGATGGCGGGCAAATAGGCGGTCCGGCGACGCTGTGAACGCAGCGCCGGTCCAAGTCCGCCAATCCTGAAACGAAAAACCGTCCCATGGGGACGGCTAGAACATCACGGTCGGCAATAGGCCTTCTGTCTGACGGAATTGCGCGAACAGGCGCGGCGCAGCTTGGCCAGCCTCCCTCGCAATCCTCCCTCGTTCCGGGGTGGCGGTCGAAAGGCATGTTGCCCGTAGGCGCAGCGCATAAGCCCTCGCAAGTGGCGTCGGGAGTCCCCGACAGGTTACCGACGACAACGCGCACGTGTCGCCCGTGTTTCATCCGTGAGACGATTCGGTAAAATTTGGTTGATTTTCGTTAGCCTTTTCATCGGACCCGTCGTCGGTGCACAGGTTTGCACCCATGTGCGGGTTTGTCTTGAAACCGAATCGAAGCGGGCCGCGTTGGAACGGCGAAGATCGCGGCGAGCGGCCGCCATCCCCACCTGATCTCCGAGACGTTCCATGACGACCCACTCCCCCTATGTTTCAAGCCTGGACGAGCAGACCCGGTCCACCTCGATCGATCTGCTCAACGCGGCGCTCACCGACGCGATCACCCTGTCTCTTTCCATCAAGCAGGCGCACTGGACGCTCAAGGGTCCGAGCTTCATCGGACTGCACGAATTGATGGACGATGTGGGCGGACGCATGAACGACGCCGCAGACATGATCGCGGAACGCTGCATCATTCTGGGCGGGCATACGCAGGGCACGCTGGAACAAGTCGCCGCCGGCTCCACGGTCGAACCCTATCCGGGCGACATCAGCTGGCAGGGAGACCATGTCACCGCCCTGACCGAACGTCTGATGGCATTCGGCGCGCTGATGCGCCGCTCCATCGAGGCCGCCGGAGAGGCCGGCGACGAGGACACGGCCGACCTGTTCACGGAAATCAGCCGGACCGTCGACAAGGATGCCTGGTTCGTGGGCGCGCACGCGACCCAAGACAAGTACGAAGCCTGAGCGCAAGGACAAGCGCCAGGACACGCCGGCTTCACCGCGACGTGTCCCGGCGTGATTGGCAGAGCGCGGCCGGGGCAGGCACGGACGGGGCGTTCCAAAAGAGAGACCCTCCCATGCCCCGACTGACCGCCGCCTTCCTCCTCACCGCCCTCTCCGCCGCCCTCTCGGCCGCTCCGGCTTTCGCCGGACAAGGCGAGACGACACCCACCGCGCAGGACAGCCGTCTGCTCGTCACCCCCGCCGAGGCCCCGGCCCGACTCGCGCTCGCCCCGGCCGCGCTGACGGAAGCTGCAGCGCGCGCCGAGACGGAACAACCTTTCCGTGTCTTCAGCCAGTTTGCTCCCGACGCCCCGCTGACGCGCATGGACCAGGACAAGATCCTGGCGGAGATCGAAGCGCGGTTCGGCCGTGCGCCCCGCGTCGAAGCGCCGGAGACCGGTCTCGTCTTCCGTCCGGACCCGTCCATGGTGTTCAAACCTCTGGGCGCCGCCGGCCGGCTGCGGGACCCGGATATCGCGCGCTGATCCGCTCCCCCGGTCGAAGCGACGCAGGGCCATACGTGCAACGAAGCGCGCGCGGGCGCGTCTCTTCCGGCCTATGTGCGAACTCTACCTCTCCTCGTCCGAGACGCCCCACTTCCCCGAAGACGAGCTGCGCCAGCTCCAGCGCCATGGCGGCCCGCCCTGGACCAACCTTCAGGGCTGGGGGATGGCGTGGTGGCAGGACAGCGGCGGCTATGGTCTGGAAAAGCATGCCCAGCCCGCCCGGGGCGCGGCCGGATATGACGGGCTGCTGCGGGCGGCTTACCCCTCGCCCGTCTACCTGCTCCACCTGCGCGCCGCCTCCTCCGGCGGGGTGAACCGCGCCAACACCCAGCCCTACCGCTTCGACTGGCCCGAACAGTCCGACAGGCGCGAGGCCGTGTTCCTGCATAATGGCGAGCTGAAGGGCATGGCCGCCAGACTGGTCAAGACCTTCGGCCGGGACCCGCGCGACGGAGACGCGGACAGCGAAGGCGGCATGGAAATCCTGCGCCGTCGCCTCCTGCGCGTCGATACGGCCAAGGCGGGCTGGGCCGTGTTCCGCCTATGGGCGCAGGAGATGAAGACCATGGGCATCGCCAACTTCATCGTCGGATTGGGCACGGACCTGTTCGTCCACGTCCACCGCCGGGTCGAGCTGGGCAGCGACGCGATGGATGACACAGGGCTCTACATGGCGGAGCACGCAGACCGGATCCGCCTGTCGTCCGAGCCGATGAGCGGTTTCGACACGCCTCTGGAGACGGGATCGCTGCTGTGGATACGCGGCTCCGAAGTTCTGGAGCGCGGCCTGACAAGCTGAGGCAGCTCGGCTAAGCGGACCTCATGAAAATCCTACTCATCGGATCGGGCGGCCGCGAACATGCTCTGGCCTGGAAACTGTCCCAGAGCGAGCGCGTCACGGAGCTGACGGTCGCGCCCGGTAATGCGGGCATCGCGGCCATCGCCAACATCGCCGACGTGCCGGCCGACGACGTGATGGGCCTCGTCGCGCTGGCACAGCGGGGCGGATACGACCTCGTCGTGGTCGGACCGGAACAACCGCTCGCGCTGGGATTGGCCGATGCGCTGGCGCTGCGCGGCATCCGGGTTTTCGGACCGAGCCAAGCGGCGGCGCGGCTGGAAAGCTCCAAGGCCTTCACCAAGGATCTGTGCGACCGCTACGACATTCCGACAGCCCGCTACGGCGTGTTCACGGACGCGGCCGACGCCAAGGCCTTCCTGCGGACGATGGAGCCGCCCTACGTGCTGAAGGCGGACGGCCTGGCCGCCGGGAAAGGCGTGGTCATCCCCGAAACCCTGGCCGAGGCGGACGCGGAACTGGACGCCTTCTTCTCCGGCAAGTTCGGCACAGCGTCCGAGACCGTCCTGATCGAAGAGTTCATGGACGGCGAGGAGGTCAGCTTCTTTGCAATCTGCGACGGCAGGACCGCCCTGCCGCTGATCGGGGCGCAGGACCATAAGCGCGCCTTCGACGGCGATGTCGGCCCCAACACGGGCGGCATGGGAGCGTACAGCCCCGCGCCGGTCTTCACGGACGCGGTCTTCGAGCAGACCATGGCCCGCATCATCGAGCCGACCGTGCGCGGCATGGCCGAAGACGGCACGCCCTTTACAGGCATTCTGTTCGCGGGTCTGATGATCACGGACGAGGGTCCCAAGCTGATTGAGTACAATGTACGCTTCGGCGACCCGGAATGCCAGGTGGTGATGCGCCGGATGCAGAGCGACCTGCTCGACCTGCTGCTCGCCGCCGAAGCGGGCGAATTGGACACGGCCGAGCCGCCCGCCTGGTTCAGCGACCCGGTCGTGAATGTCGTGCTCGCAGCCTCCGGCTATCCGGGATCCTACGAAAAAGGCACGGTGATCGAAGGGGTCGACGCCGCGAACGCGCGGGACGGCGTCGTCGTCTTCCACGCCGGAACCCGGCGGGGCCGCAACTGCGGCAAGCTGAAGGCCAATGGCGGCCGGGTGCTCAACGTCACGGCATCCGGGGAAACGCTCGAGGCGGCGGTCGATCTCGCCTACCGCGTCATCGAGGACGACATCGACTGGCCGGACATGCAGTTCCGCACCGACATCGCCCACAGGGCGCTCGGCAAGAGCTGACTGGACGGTCCCGTTTTTTTGCGTCACTTTCGCGACAAAGGGAGTGACATCATGAAAAAATTACTGCTGGCCGCGGCCGCTATGGCGGTCCTGCCCCTGGGGGCGTCCGCCGACCACCACAGCCCCGCCGACTATACCTTCGTCCATGCCGGGACGCTGATCGCCGTGCCGGGCGAGACACCGCTGCGCAACAAGACCGTCGTGGTGCGCGACGGCAAGGTCGAACGGATCGCGGACGGCTTTCTTGTCGACGATATGGCGAAGATCGTGGACCTGACCGGCATGACGGTCATGCCCGGCCTGATCGACAGCCACGTCCACCTGCGCGGCGACCGCAAGACGGGCCGTCCGGACGACGTCGTAAAGCTGGAAGCGGGTGACGTCGCGCTACAGGCCGCCGCCCATGCCCGCACGACCCTGATGGCGGGCTTCACCGCCGTACAGGATGTCGGCGGTCCGAAGGAGATTTTCGCCCTGCGCCGCGCCATCGAAAAAGGCCTCGTGCCCGGCCCGCACATCCGTGCCGCAGGATCGGCGATCAGCGCCACGGGCGGGCACGGCGACTTCCACGGCTACCGCGACGACATCCTGCACATGGGCAAGTCAGAAACGATCTGCGACGGTCCGGCCGATTGCCGCCGTGCCGTGCGGCAAGCCGTCAAGAACGGCGCCGACGTGATCAAAGTGACGGCCACGGGCGGGGTCCTGTCCGACACCAATGCCGGCACGGGACAGCAGCTGCTGGACGACGAGCTGGAAGCCATTGTCCAGGCCGCGCGCACCATGGGCCGCAAGGTCACGGCCCACGCCCACGACAAGGGCGGCATCGACGCAGCCCTGCGCGCTGGGATCAACTCCATCGAACATGGCTCTTTCATGGACCGCGAAACGGCCCGCCTTTTCCGGGAGAACGACGCCGTGCTGGTTCCGACCGTGCTGGCCGGAATGACGGTGGCGGAGTGGGCGGAAGACCCCGACACCTTCCTGTCGCCCTTCCAGGTCGCCAAGGCGCGCGCGGTCGGTCCGGCCATGCAGGCCATGGCGACGCTGGCCTACGAGAACGGCGTGACCATCGCGTTTGGCACGGACTCCGGCGTCTCCGCCCATGGGGACAATGCCAAGGAATTCCAGTACATGGTCACCGCCGGCATGAGCCCGATGGAAGCCATCGCGTCCGCCACGGTCGTCGCCTCCCGCCATATCGGCATGGACGACGAGATCGGCACGCTGGAACCCGGCAAGCACGCCGACCTGATCGCGGTGGACGAAGACCCGCTCGCCGACGTCGCGGCCCTGATGGATGTGGACTTCGTGATGAAGGAAGGCGTCGTCTACAAGCACGAGACCAATTGATTTGTCATCCCGGCCACAAGCCCGCAGGGCGCAGAGCCGGGACCTTGCATAACAAAAGGCCAGTGGACGTTTTGCCATGACGTCGGGTCCCGGCTCTGCGCTCGCTTCGCTTGCTTGGCCGGGATGACAGTTAAAACTTGAACCCTTTTGCCCTCATCCTTGCGGCCGCCTTCTGCACCGCCATCATCTCCGGCCTGTTCGGCATGGCGGGCGGCCTGGTGTTCATGGGCATCATCGCGGTCTTCCTCGGCGTGGCGGAGGCCATGGTGGTTCACGGCGCGGTGCAGAGCGTCAGCAATTCGTCACGCGCCTGGATGCTGCGCGGCGATGTGCGTTGGGACATTCTGGGCTGGACGGCGGCGGGCGCGGTCCCGGCGGCGACCGCGATGCTGGCCGTCAGCTTCCTGCCGTCCAAGGCCATGCTCTACCTCGTGCTCGGCGTCCTGCCGCTGCTGCTCTGGCTGCCCCGGCAATGGCTGGCGGGCGATGCGGAGAAGCCGGGGCACGCCATGCTGTGCGGGGCGATGGTGATGGGCCTGAACCTCAGCGCGGGAGTCGCCGGTCCGGCACTGGATTTCTTCTACGTCAAGACCGCGCTCACCCGGCAGCAGATCGTGGCGACCAAGGCCGTGACCATGTTCGCGTCGCACCTGGTCAAGATCGCCTATTTCGGCGTGCCCCTGGCACGTGACGCCGGGCTGGCCGGGCTGCCGCCGCTCTGGTTCTTCGCCGCAGCCGTCCCGGTCTCCATCGCGGGCACATTCGTCGGCACGCGGCTCCTGCAGCGCTTCTCCGATGTCGGCTTCAAGCGTTACACGCGCTGGCTCGTCACAGCCGTGGGCGCGGTCTATGTCGCGCGCGGTCTCGTGCTGCTGTAGGTATAGAGGCCGATCCCGAGCAGGGTGACGAGCGTTCCCACCGCGTCCCAGACCCCGAACGGTTCGCCAAGGACGGCTATGGCCGCCACGATCGTCGCCAGGGGTCCGACCATGCCGAGGATCGCCACGCGCTGCGCCCCGATCCGGCCGATCGCCATGTTGATGAAGAAGCTGGGCATCAATGTGCAGAACAGGGCCAGCGCCACGGCGATGACCCACAGCTCGCGCGGCAATTGCAACGCATCGACCATGCCGGGCGGTCCGCCGCTGCCGATGAAGAAATGCAGGAGCAGCGCGGTCGCCGCGCCGATCATGGCCAGACAGGTGAAGACCCGCGCCCCGATCCGATCCACGAATCCCTTGGCGAGCAGCTGGAACAGGGCGAACAGCGCCGCGCAGAGCAGGATCAGGCCCGCGCCAAGCCAGAGATTGTCGGACTCCGTAATGTCGCCGCGCAGGAAAACCACCGCCAGCCCGCTATAGGCCAACGCGACCGAAGCGAGCCCCGCCCGCGTGATCCGTCCGCCGAAGAAGAGCGCTCCAAAGATGACGACGAAGGCCGGATAGGTGAACAGCAGAAGCCGCTCGAGTTGGGCCGTGATGTATTTCAACCCCTGGAAGTCGAGGAAGGTGCAGACATAATAGGCCAGAACGCCCGCTGCCATGGCCGACAGGGTCTCGCGCGCGCCGATGCGACCTTCCCCGGCCCGGCGCGCGATCAGCAGGATCAGCAGGTAGACCGGAAGGCTCAGCCCCATGCGCAGGACCATCAGCGTCACGGCGGGCAGGTCCGGCACGACGTCGTAAGCCATCTTCACCAGGATCGCCTTCATCGAGAACAGCACGGCCCCCGCCATGCCCAGCGCGACGCCGACGCCGTCGAGCCCGCCCGCATCGGTCCCCAGCGCCGCCTCGCGCGCCGCAGCCCCCTGGACTTCCCGGAAGGACGCTTTCACTTGCGACGCCGGGCGCGGAAGAAGGCGCGGAGCATGTCCGCCGACGCCTCGGCCATGAGCCCACCGTCCACCTCGGGCCTGTGATGGCAGGTCGGACCGTCGAAGAAGCGCACG
>JBARXH010000135.1:0-7702 GCA_049647245.1 Litorimonas sp. | reverse complement strand
AGGCCGGGCTGTCCGTCGCCGACAAGGCGCGCCTGGCCGTGCGCGCGGCGGCCGAGATCCGTCAGATCGCGCAGGCCGCGCAGGACCCGTTCGCAGGCGAATTCCGGCTGGGCCTGATCCCGACGCTCGCCCCCTATCTCATTCCGCGCTTCGTCGCCCGCCTGCGCGACGCCCTGCCCGACCTGTCCGTCGTCTACCGCGAGGACATTACGGAGCGTCTCGTCGCGGACTTGGAAGCCGGCGAGATCGACGCCGCCCTGCTCGCCACGCCGCCCGAAAGCGATGCGCTCCAGGCCCTGCCGATCCACACGGAGCGGTTCCAGCTGCTGGTCCCGCGCGGGCACCGCCTCGCCTCCGCCCGAGCGCTGCACATGGGCGACGTCCCGCATGACGAGATGATGCTGCTCACCGAAGGCCACTGCTTCCGCGACCAGGCCCTGTCCATCTGCCACGTGCCCGCGCCCAATGGGCAGGGCGCTGGCTTGCGCGCTACGTCCCTGGAAACGCTGATCAATCTGGTGGCGCAGGGCCAGGGCGTCACGTTGGTGCCGGAACTGGCCCTGCAAGGCCTGTCCGACGATCTGGGCCTATGCGCCCTGCCGCTGGAGGATGACGGCGCGGCCCGGCAGATCAACCTGACCGTCCGCAAGAGCCTGCCGCGGCAGGCCCTCGTGCGGCGCGTGGCGCAGCTGATCCGGGAGGGCCTGCCGGAGACGGCCTGACGCCGCCCCCTTTCCTAGCTCTCGATCTCGAACGTCAGGCCCGCATGGTCCTCGAGGCGCGTAATCAGCGCGTCGCCCATGGCGGGGGCGGGCGTGTAGACGCCGCCGGGCGTGACGTCGCGGGCCACGTCGCGCGTCAGGGTCAGCGCGGCCTCGGCAATCATCTTGGACGTCGAGCCATAGCCCGGATCGCGGTCGCCCGTGACGACGGCGACCATGCGGTCCGTGCCGTCCCCGTTGTCGCCGTAGAAGGCGACTTCGTAGAAGCCGGTGTCGCGTTCTTCCTTGGTCGGACCTTCGCCGGGCTTGGGCGGATTCTCGCCGAACGGGTCGGCCTGAGCCACGAAGTTCGCGGCCTGCTCGCCCTTTTCGCCCGGGCCGGTGAACATCATCTCGTCATAGGTGAAGTCCTCGCCGTAGGCCCGGTCCATCAGTGCGTTGGAGCGGTGGACGTTCTTGGTGTTGATGGCCGCCATGATGAAGGGCGCGGACCAGCTGCCGAGATCCGTCTCCTCGACCGGCTTGTGGCCCGTGGGCTGCTTCGGACCCCGGAAACCGCCCGCGAGCGAGAACGGATCCTTCAGCCAGTCGAGGATGTGCGGTTCCGACTTGGCGCGGACCAGGGTCTGGCCAAGGCTGGCGGCCGTGCCGCCGCTGAACTTGCCCTGCATCTTGCGCACCCGGCCGCGCACGCGCGACAGGGGCGAGCCAAAGGCCTTCTTCGCTTCGCGCTGGAGCATGTAGACGCCCATGTCGAACGGGATCGAATCGAACCCGCAGGAGTGGACGATGCGCGCACCGGTCTGCCTGGCCTTTTCGTGGTAGCGGTCGATCATGTCGCGCATCCAGGCGGGTTCGCCCGACAGGTCGACATAGTCCGTCCCGGTCTCCACGCAGGCCTTCACCAGCGGCTCGCCGTAGAGCTGGTAGGGGCCGACCGTGGTGATCACCGCCTGCGCCTGCCGGCACATGGCCTCGAGACTGTCGGGATCGGAACTGTCCGCCGCGATCAGGTCCACGCTGTCGGGCAGGCCCATTTCGGCGCGCACGCTCGCGAGCTTGTCCAGTGACCGGCCCGCCATCGCCCAGCTCAAATCCCCACCATACTCGTTGTGCAGATATTCCGCGACGAGACGGCCCGTATAGCCGGAGGCACCGTAGACGACGAGTTCGTAGGGACGGTCTTTATGCGTTTCGGACATGGGGCTTCCTTATGGGTAGGCGCGGTAGCCGAGGGTCGGCGACAGCAGGGAGGTGATGTACATACGGTTGTCAACGACGACCGCGCCGGTCGGCGTAAGATAGGTCCCGTCCGGGTCGTGCCAGGTGCGCAGGATGGTTCCGTCCGCGTCGATCTGCAGGATCAGGCCGTAGGCCTGCGCCTGCGGCCGCATCGATTCCGGCAGTCGCATGGCGATGCGGCGCGCGGCGGGGTTGCCCGCATTCTCGTCCAGCCAGTCGGAGCGCGGGGAGACGATGCCCACGAAGAAGGTGGCGGTTCCGTCATCCAGGGTCGGCCCGCGGTTGATGTTGTCGGGAAAGCCCGGAAGACTGTCGATCAGGACCTGCTGCGCGCCCGTCTCCGGATCGATCTTCAGGATCTGGTAGCGGCCCGTCACGGCCATCAGCACATCGCCGTCCGGGGCGATGGCCACGCCGTTGGAAAAGACGAAGCCGTCCGCAACGGTGCGCGTGGCCCGCGTCGCGGGATCGTAGGCGAGAAGGCGGCCCGTGCCCTCCGATTCCATGATTTCCAGCAGGCTCGCCTCCATGGTGGAGCCGTTGCCTTGCGCGCCGAACTTGGTCGAGGCGTCCGAGAAGTAGATCACCCCATCATCGGCGATGTCCAGATCGTCGGCATAGAGGATCGGCGTGCCGTCCACCGTGTTCGACAGCACCTCGACCGAGCCGTCGAGGCCGACCGACAGCAGGCCCTTGTGCGCGTCCGCCACGATCAGACGGTTCGTGGCCGGATCCATTTCGAGGCCCAGCGGCACGCCGCCCGTCTCCGCCAGCACGTCCACAGCGCCCGTGTCCGGCGCGACCGACAGGATATAGCCTTCCTGCGTGGCGGTCAGAAGCCGCCCGTCGGGCAGGGCGACGATGTCTTCGGGTCCGTGATGGGGCGACAGGTCGATGCGCGTCAGCTCCGCCAGGTCGCGGTTGGGCGCGTAGTCGCCCGCATAGCCCGGGTTTCGCGGCGCGTCCCAGGGCTGCGGGTCGATGGGCACGGGCCAGAGCAGCAGATAGGCGGCGAGCAGGGCCAGGGTGGCCAGAACGGCGAGCAGGGCTTTTTTCATGTGGTCTCCTTCCGGCTCGGAGGCGTAGGCCGCGACCGGAGACTGCGCAAGGCAAGGCCGGGCGCATCCCATCCGTGCATTGGAGCGCGCGAGCTGGATGGATGATGGCCGCCATTGCGCCTCACGCCGGTTCCTGAACGGCCGGTTCAGCCTGCCTTCAACCGGGCGGCCTAGACGTGGCACCCAAAGGAGACCCGCCATGACGTCCATCCGCACCGCCTGCGCCGCGCTTCTCGCCGCGACGACCCTGTCCGCCCCTGCCCCAGCACAAGATCTGGCACAAGGTCAGGACCCGTCCTGCGTCACGCGCGCCGAGGCCCAGGCCGTGGTCGCCTATCTGATGCCCGATCTGGTCCGCCGCGTGGGCGAGCAGTGCCGGGGCGCGCTGGGTCCCGCCGCCTATCTTTCCATGCAGGGCGAGGCGCTCGCCACGGAGATGACGCCGCTGGCGGAGCAGAGCGGACCCGAAGCGCTGGGCGTTCTGGAACAGTTCACCGGCACACCCCTGCCGGACAACGACTTCCTTCTGGAACTGGGGCGCCTCGCCATCGCGGACGGCATCGCCAAGGAACTGGACGCGCCGACCTGCGGCAGGGTCGACCGGCTGGTGGAGGCACTCGCGCCCCTGCCGCCGCGCAACCGGGTCGACGTGTTCGCCCTGGTGCTGGAGGTCGGCGTGAACGACGATCCGGGCAGCGCGGTCAAGGTCTGCCCCGCGCCCTGAAACGCCTCTGACATCCGCCCCTGAAGTTCGACCCTTAAGTCCAACTTGGGTTCCTCTGACGCCTCTTGCCTTGCCGGGCAGGTCTGGTCCACGGTTGCGGCCATGATCCGGTCCACCCTGTTCAACCTGTTCTTCTATGCCGTCACGGCCCTTTATGCCGTGGTCGGCGTGCTGTTCAGCCTCGTGCCGGGGCGCGCCCTGCTGATGGGCTCCCTGCGGCGCTACACGCGTCTCGTGCGCTGGGGCCTTCGCATCATTGCGGGCGTGCGTGTCACCGTCACCGGGCATGAGCGCGTGCCGGAGGACGGGCCGGTCATCCTCGCCGCCAAGCACCAGAGCTACGGCGACGGCATCGTCATGTTCCACCAGTTCGACGACCTGTCCTTCGTCACGGGCGATCATCTGGAGAAGTTCTGGGGGCTCAAGGTCATTCTCGCCAAGATGAACGCCGTGGTGGTGGAGCATTGCGGAGGAGCGGCCAACCGGGCGCGCATGGCGGAGACTTCGGCGCGCGTGCGCGAACAGGGCCGCCGCATCCTGATCTATCCCGAAGGGCATCTGAGCCGCGTCGGGACCCGCCATCCCTACAAGAAGGGCGTGTGGCACCTGCAGCAGGATTTCGGCTGCCCGGTCGTGCCGGTCGCCACCAATCTGGGCCAGCGCTGGAACCAGACCGACTGGATCAAGCATCCGGGCGAGGCCGTCGTGGAGTTCCTTCCGCCCATCCCGCCAGGTCTTGGCAAGGACGCCTTCATGGCGGAACTGGAAACGCGGATCGAGACGCGCTCGCGCGAGCTGCTCGACCTGGACGATCCCGGCGCGCTGGACCCGGACGATATCGGCAAGGTCGAACTGAACAAGGTGGCGCGCGACCGGGAAGCGGCGAAGGCCCGGAAGGAAACCGCATGAGCCGTCATCCCGAAACCGGACTGACATGGTCGCGGCGCTTCCTGCCGCTTTTCACCCTGTTCCAGACGGGCACCTTCAACGACAATGCGCTGAAGAACGCGCTGATCGCCCTGATCACCTTCGGCGGCGTGGCTTTCCTGTCCGACCTGCCCAGCGGCATGCGCGTGCCGGTCGCCGCGCTGATCTTCACCGGGCCGTTCACCCTTCTCTGCGCCATCGCCGGGCAGATCGCCGACAAGGTGGACCGCGGCGTGATCTTCCGGTGGGTCAAGCGCGCCGAGGTCGCGATCATGCTCCTCGCGGCGCTGGGCTTTTATCTGATGGATGTGCGCATCCTCGCCCTCGCGCTGGGCCTGATGGGGGCGCAATCGGCCTTCTTCTCGCCGACCAAGAACGCCGTTCTGCCGCAATGGCTGACGGAACGCGAACTCATCAAGGGCAATGCGCTGATGAGCGGCTTCCAGTTCGCGACCCTCCTGGCGGCGACCATCTTCGGCCTGTTCGTGCTCGCGATCGGCACGACCGCGATTTCCATCGTCATCCTGGCGGTGGCCCTCGTCGGCTGGCTGGCGGCGGAACAATGCCCGCCCGCCCCGCCGCCGCAGCCCGACCTGAAGGTGAACTACGAGCCGGTCACCGCGACCCTCAGCGTGCTGAAGAAGGCCTTCGGGCATCCTGACGTGTTGCGCCCCCTGCTGGGGGTCAGCTGGTTCTACGGCCTGTCCACCGTCTTCGTCACCACCCTGCCGGACTTCGTCGGCCAGACCATGGGCTATGACGAGCAGGCGCTGCAGGTCCTGCTCGCCAGCTCCACCATCGCCATCCTGGTCGGCTCGCTCTTCGTCTTAGCGGTCGGTAACATGAAGGTCTGGGGACCGGAAGCGGTGCGCCTGAGCACGCTGGGCATCATCGGGGTCACGGTCTTCACGCTCGGCCTGATCCTCGTGCCCGCCCCGTCCTATGCGGGTCCAGACGCGTTCGGACCCATCTCCGCCTTCTTCGCCGATCCCGCCATGCCGATCTTCCTCGCCATGCTGGTCGGGGCATCGGTCAGCAGCGGCATCTTCGTCGTGCCCCTGCAGGCCATGGCGCAGCGGCGCGCCGACCCGGAGATCCGCGCGCAGCTGATGAGCGCAGGCTCCGTCCTGCTGAACCTGTTCGTCAACCTGACCACCTTCGGCCTGATCGGGTTGGGCGCGCTGGCCTTCGGACCCTATGTGCCTTTCTGGCTGATCATCCTCGGCAGCCTCGCCGTGTCGGCCTATGCCGTCTACCGTTCCGTCGTGCTGGTGGAGCGGCCCCAGCCCGGAGTGAGCCTGTCGTGAGAGGGTATTTCGGGATCGGCAGCGAAGGGCTCTCCAAGGCGCACAATCTGGGCGTGATCCTGCGCACCGGCCATGCCTTCGGGGCGAGCTTCGCCTTCACCATCGGTTCGGAGCTGGACGAGAAGAGCGTCCGCCAGACCGACACGTCGGGCTCCGCCACCCATCTGCCCTATTACCGCTGGCCCGGTTTCGACGCCGCGCGCTTCCCGGAAGGCTGCGTGCTGGTCGGGGTGGAGCTGACGGACGATGCGGTCGACCTGCCGAGCTTCCGCCACCCGCTCAACGCCGCCTACATTCTGGGGCCGGAAAAAGGCTCGCTCTCCGCGCCCGTGCAGGAGGCGTGCGCGCACATCGTCAAGATCCCGACCGCCTTCTGCGTCAATGTCGGGCTGGCCGCCGCCATCACGCTCTACGACCGGTCCATCCTGTTCGGCGGCCACGCCCCGCGGCCGCTCGTCCAGAAGAGCCGCAAGCGCAAGACCGGGCTGGGCCAGAACGGCTGATACGGCCTGCGGGACACGCTGCAGCGCAGCCGCAAAATGTCCGGATGTTAAGCGGCGGTTAAGCGCGAGTCTGGTCTATGGGGCGGTCATGAATCGCCTGCTTTTCTCCCTGCTCACCATCACCGCCCTGTCGCCGGCCGCTCTGCCGGCCCCGGCGTCGGCCAACACGCCCGTGCTGGAAAGCCGCCACACGGACTGGACCGTCTACACGCGCGGGAGCGGTGCGGCGAAGACCTGCTACGCGGTCAGCCGCCCGACCAGCCTGTCGCCCACGAGCGTTCGCCACGGCGACGTCTTCTTTCTCGTCTCCAACTGGGCGAACGGCGATGCGACCGAACAACCCTCCCTGATGACGGGCTTTCCGCTGCGCCCGGCCCGCGCGCCCAAGGCCCGCGTCGGCACCACCTCCGTCACCATGTACGGCTCCCAGAACGAGGCCTTCATCGCGGAGACATCCGACGAACGCCGCCTGGTGCGCGAAATGCGCGCCGGAGCCAACATGACGGTGAACGCCGTGTCCGCGCGCGGCACGGAGGTCAGCTACAATTTCAGCCTCAAGGGCATCACGGCCGCCCTTCGCCGGGCCAAGGCGCTCTGCAGCTAGGTCGTATACTCAAGTTTGGGCCGGAGCGCGCCTCACGCCGTTTGCGGGTCGATCGACCATTTCCGGCGCACCGCGAAATAGAGCAGCAGGCCCAGCGGACCCGCCAGGAAGGCGAACAGGATGCAGGGCGCGACGAGCCAGTGGCTCAACCCCTGCCGCCGCGCGTCGCGCCCGATCCACATGCCGACGAACAGGTCGAACACGAGGAAGTGGACCCATCCCGTCAGCACGCCGAGCGGATGGTCGAAGATCGACGCGATCCCCTGCACCGTGCTGAAGTCCACGCCGGCGTCCGAGCCGGCCCCCGAAACCAGCGTCGCCGCGAGAAGCGCGACATAGGCCAGACCCAACACGACCGGGTAGAACCCGGAATGGACGAGCCGGTCCGTCCAGCGCCAGCGCGGCGCGACGATCAGCAGCGCCCAGGCGGGCAGCACGGCCATGTGCATGAGGTCGAGCAGGGTCTGGTGAAGGGGTTGGACATCCATGGCGGTCTTTTCGAAAACGGGTCTGGCTCGCATCGATTTAATGCAACGCTCATGCTGCGTTTATGTCGCACCGCCCAGGAACCCAAGGGCGGCGAGGACGTTTTGTCGCCTTCAACGGGCCCGGTGG
>JBARXH010000134.1:0-2542 GCA_049647245.1 Litorimonas sp. | reverse complement strand
CCGCCTTCTCCACGGCCTGCCGGATGCCGATCTCGGCGGCTTCCAGGTCCACGACGGCCCCGGCCTTCACGCCCCGGCTGACGGCCGTGCCGCAACCGAGCAGGCGCACGCCCATGGCCGGGTCCTGGGTCCCGATCAGGCAGGCCACCTTGCTGGATCCGACGTCGACGACGCAGACCGTGTCCGAGGCGCGCGCGCTCATGCGTCGGCGGGACGGCGCGGCGTCAGCGTGACGCGGTCGGCCAGGCGGAGGTCGATCACGCCGAAACGGGCCAGACCGGGCCGGGCCTGCAATCCGGCATAGGCCCCGAGGGCCGTGGCCACGCGCTCGCGCGGCAGGCGGATCAGCGTACCGTCCTCCAGAGTCACATCCCAGCGGCCGGACGCCTGGCGCGTCAGGACTTCGGCGCGCGCCCAGAGCGCGTGATGGCGCTGAAGTTCGGTCACGATCTCGGCGGAGTTCGCGACCGCGTCGGCGCCGATGAACAGGCGCAGATCGTCCGGTAGCTGTCCGTCGGCCGGATCGTAATCCGAAACGATGGAGCCGTCGCGCGCCGCAAGCCGCAGCATCCCATCCTGCTGATGGAGCGCGTAGGGCGTGGTTTCGACCAGCTGCACGACGATGCGGTTGGGCCAGAGACGCCGCACCACGGCGCGGTCCACCCAGGGGAGGCTTTCCGTGTTGGCCTGCGCGCGCTCCAGGTCCGTGCCGAAGAAATAGTCGCCTTCATAGATGCCGACGGCGGCGCGCACATCGGCCTCGCTCAGGCGTCCCTCGCCCGTCACGTCGATCCTTTCCACGGTGAAGCCCATCGCCATCAGCCGGTCGCGCTTGTAGTCCGATACGCTGTCCCGCACCGTGCCGAGATGGCCGCCCAGCCATAAGGCGGCGAGCACGAGGGCGAGAAGGGTCAGCAGCAGGGTGCCTGAGGCCCGGGCCATGGAGGCCGGAGACTGGGTCGCGGAGCGCAGACCGGCATGGACGCGGCTCTGAACGAGGCGCGACGCGCCGCGCAGGCCCGGCTTCAGCGGGCTGACGCGCCGGACATTGGCGGACTTGCCGCCTTTCTTCCCGCCTCTGCTCTTGCCTCTCTGGGCCATGATGCATCCTCAACCATCCACCGGCAAAGCGGGCCGAAATCCAGGCCTCTGTGGGCGCACTGTTCGGGCACTAGCGATGTCGGAGTCATTCCGGGCTGAGTATTGAGCTCAAGCATTACCAATCCATTTACCACATCGGATTCGGTGACGCTTTCGGCAGCTTTGTGTGCCCAATCACGGTCGTCGAGCCGGTAGTCCGCACGGGTCACGCCCTGGCATCCGAGGGCGCGGTGCGCAGTTTCGGCATGGCGCAGGGCGAGACGCGTCACGGCGTCGGGAAGCGGCACATCGACGATGTGGCGGGAGCCGCCTTCGGCATATTTCGCCTCGAAATCGTACCAGTCCCCTTCGGGCAGAATTTCTGTGACGCAGATCGCCTCTCCGCCGATGACGGAGACCGTCAGCTCGCGCCCTGGAATGAAAGGCTCGATCACGGGATGGGAGCCGAGGCCGTCGTCCCGCGCGATTTGCTCCAGCACCTCCTGCTGTTCCTCATGGACCAGATAGACCGACGCCGACGAGCCGGACCCGTTGGGTTTCACAACATAGGGCACGGGCAGCAGGCCGCCTTGCGCAATGTCCTCGCGCGAGGCGATGCGCCCGCGCGGCACGGTGATGCCGTGCAGGGCGAAGATATCCTTGGCCCAGTCCTTGTTCATGGCGAGCTTCGAGGCTGCCACGCCGGAATGGGTGTAGGGCAGGCGCAAGCGTTCCAGTACGCCCTGCACCGCCCCGTCCTCGCCCCAGTCGCCGTGCAGCGCATTGAAGACCACGTCGGGCGCGACGTCGCGAAGGTCCCGCTCGATCCGGTCCGGGTGGGCGTCGATCTCGACCACGTCGAAGCCTTCGCCCCGAAGGGCGCGGGCGCATTCGGAGCCGCTGACGAGGCTGACCTCCCGCTCGGCGGAGATGCCGCCCTTGAGAACCGCGACCTTCACGCGGGGCGGCCGATCCGGCGGACTTCCCAGTCCAGCTGGACGCCCTGGGACGCCAGCACGCGCTCGCGCACCGTCTCGCCCAATGTCTCCAGATCGGCTGCGGTGGCGGCATCCGCATTGATCATGAAGTTGCAGTGCTGCTCGCTCATCTGCGCTCCGCCCACGCGGAAGCCCCGCAGGCCCGCCGCGTCGATCAGCTTCCAGGAGGAGTGGCCCTCCGGGTTTTTGAAGGTGGACCCGCCGGTCTTGGAGCGGATGGGCTGCGATTCTTCCCGCCGCTCCGTGATGGCGTCCATGCGGGCACGGATCGCGGCGGGGGCGTCGGCCTGTCCCTGGAAGGTTGCGGACACGAAGATCAGATCGTCCGGCGCGCCGCTGTGACGATAGCTGTAGGCGAATTCGTCCAGATCCATCAGGAGGCGTCGTCCACGGTGGTCGATGGCGACGGCGGAAACCAGCACATCGCGGGTCTCGCTGCCGTAGCAACCCGCATTCATCCGCAG
>JBARXH010000133.1:0-12282 GCA_049647245.1 Litorimonas sp. | reverse complement strand
ACCCAGCCGGTTTCGGCGGGGTGCCACGACTGAAAGGAGCCAAAAATGTTCAGACTACCAGAAGCATCGGAAACGAAGTTGAGTCCGCAAGCGGTTCTGATGGCCGTTCTCTTCGGGGGTTTCGCTGGCATCGCAGCGGCATGGTCTGCGCTATCCTAGGTTTTGAGTGGGGACATTTCCCGCAATAGGACTTGAAACCGGAACGGAGCCGCTGCAACCGTAGGCGCTGGACAAGGCATAATTCTGCCCACGCTTTCAACCGGGACTCCATGAGCGAACTCTTCCGCAGAGAAGTCGTCGAGAAGCAGGGCAAGAAGCTTCACGGCGATGTCGTTCTGTCCTCTCCCGTCACTTTCACAACGATCACGGCGCTCATCGTCGCGATCATCATCGGGCTGGCCTGCGTGGTGGTGTTCGGCGACTATGCGCGCAAGGAACGGGTCCTGGGCATCGTGACCCCCGACAAGGGCCTGTCCCGGATCGTCGCGAGGCAGCCCGGCATCATCGACCGCGTCCATGTGGAAGCCGGAGACACCGTGACGGTCGGCGATCCGCTCTTTTCCATCCGCGTGGACCAGATCTCTTCCTCCGGATCGCCGGTCGCGGAACGACTGATCGAACAACTCGCCTCGGAACGGGACGAACTGGAAGCCCGGCTCGACATCATTCCGCGCAAATACACGCTCACCCGTTCGCGTCTTCGCAACAACATCGCCGCGCTGCTGGCCGAAGCCGACCGCCTGGACCCGCGCATCGAGGCGCAGTCGAAGACCGTTGCCAACGAACGATCCGTCTTCGACCGTCTGTCCGATCTTCTCGAAGAAGACGCGGCCTCCAGCCTTGAGATCAAGACCCAGGAGAACAGGCTGCTTCTCGCCGAGCAGTCCCTGGCGATCCTGCGCGGCGACAAGAGCAAGCTGATCGACCAGGCCCGGGACCTCGAAGGGGAGCTGGGCCTGCTGCCCATCGCCGAGCAGCAGGAGGTCAGCGACGTGGCAAGTCGCCTGTCCGCGCTGGAGCAGCGGCTCACCCAGACCGAAGTCCAGAAGGGGTTCCTGATCGAGTCGCCCGTCAGCGGGCGGGTCGCTTCGCTGACCGTCCGCGAGGGCCAGCTCGCCACCGCCCAGTCCGCGCTGGCCACGCTCCTGCCCGACGGCGGCAAGCTGGAAGCCCAACTGCTGGTGCCGAGCCGGGCGGCCGGCTTCGTAGAGGAAGGCCAAGGCGTGCGGCTACTCTACGACGCCTTTCCCTATCAGAAATTCGGCTTCCACGAAGGCACGGTGACGGACGTCTCCCGCACCGTGATCAATCCGTCCGATCTGCCAATCGGGGTCGTCGCGCAGGAACCCGTCTTCATCGTCACGGTCGATCTCGACACGCAGGCCATTGATGCGGAGGGCCAGTCCTATGCGCTGCAGTCGGGCATGACCCTGGCTGCGGACATCATCCTGGAAAACCGCAAGATCTGGGAGTGGATTCTCGAACCGCTCCTTGGCGCGAGAGGATGACGCCGTGACCTCCGCGATCAAGAGCACGCCGCTGAACTTCAGCCGACGCGCCAAACTTCCCGTCATCATCCAGACCGAAGCCGTGGAATGCGGTCTCGCCTGCCTGACCATGATATCGAAGTATCACGGCCATGACGTCGATTTGAACGGCATGCGCGCGCGCCATCCCGTGTCGATGAAGGGCGCGACGCTGGAGACGCTGATCGACCTCGCGGCAGACATGGACCTCGGCTCCCGCGCGCTCCGCCTTGAATTGGAAGAACTCGACCAGCTGCAACTTCCCGCCATCCTGCACTGGGATCTCAACCACTTCGTCGTCCTGAAGTCCGTCAGGGGCGACAAGATCGTCATCCACGACCCCGCGACGGGCGAACGCAGGCTCACACTCGCCCAAGCATCGGACCATTTCACCGGCGTGGCGCTGGAGCTGATGCCGACGGCCCGGTTCGAAAAGCAGACGGCGCGCAAGACGATGAAGCTGTCATCCCTGTGGCAGCGGCTGATCGGGCTCAAGCGCGCCATCATCCAGACGCTGATCCTCTCCATAGTGCTTCAGCTGATCGTGCTGGCGTCCCCCTTCTACCTGCAGCTGGTGATCGACGAAGCCGTGGTGAAGTTCGACACGCGGCTGCTGCTTATGCTGGCCCTGGGGTTCGGCGCGCTCGCCGTGATCCGGGTGACCACCGAAATGATGCGCTCGTGGCTCATCCTCTATTTCGGCCATCAGATGTCCTACCAGATGGTGGCGAACATCTTCCGCCACCTCATCCACCTGCCCACGGACTATTTCGAGAAACGCCATGTGGGCGACGTGATCTCCCGCATCGGCTCCACCCAGCCGATCCAGACCGCGCTGACGCAAAGCCTCGTCGCCGCCCTCATCGACGGGCTGATGGCGATCATCACCGGCGTCGTCCTGTTCATCTACTCCCCATTGCTGGGCACGATCGTCCTGGTCTCCGTCGTCCTGATGCTGGTCGCGACGTTGCTGATGTATCCCATCCTCAGACGGCGTCAGGAGGAAGCCATCCTGACATCGGCGCGCGAACAGACCCACGTCATCGAAAGCATACGGGCCTCGACCACGATCAAACTCTTCTCGGCCCAGAACCTGCGCGTGTCGAACTGGCGGAACCTCTTCGCCGACACGATCAATGCGGATGTCTCCTTCGGCAAGAACCAGATCATCCTCACCGCGGTCCACGGACTGGTCTCAGGCGTCCAGACCGTGCTGGTCGTCTATTTCGGCGCACGGCTCATCCTCGACGGCGAGGTCTCGTTCACCATCGGCATGCTGTTCGCCTTCATGTCCTACAGGATGAACTTCACGCAGAGCGCGACCTCCCTGCTGAACAAGATCATCGAGTTCCGGCTGCTCGGCCTGCACCTCGAACGGATCGCGGACATCAGCCAGGCCGAACCCGAAAGCACGACTGCAGGCGCGGTCCTGACGCCAGGCGACACGCGCAAGCCCGCCGTGATCGAGCTGCGCAATGTCCGTTTCCGCTATTCGGACGGAGACCCGTGGGTCCTGGACGGCGTCGACCTGAAGATCGAGGCCGGAGAGTTCGTCGCCCTGACCGGGCCGTCCGGCGGCGGCAAGACCACGCTGCTGAAACTGATGCTGGGTCTCTACCTGCCGACGGAAGGCCAGATTCTGATCGACGGCCACCCCATGACCGAAGCGTCCCGCATGAACTGGCGCAAGCGCATCGGCGTCGTCATGCAGGACGACCAGCTCCTGACAGGCACCCTGGCCGAAAACATCAGCTTCTTCGATCCGGACATGGACATGGCGAGGGTCCAGACCGCCGCACAGCAGGCCTTCGTCCATGACGACGTGATGGCCATGCCGATGGGATATCTGTCCATGATCGGCGACATGGGCTCCAGCCTGTCCGGCGGGCAGAAGCAGCGCGTGCTTCTCGCCCGGGCGCTCTACCGCCAGCCCAGCACGATCTTCCTCGACGAAGGCACGGCGAACATCGACGCCGAGACCGAACGGTTGATCGTGGACTTCGTGGAGGCGTCCCCCATGACCCGGATCGTGGTGGCCCACCGTCAGGAGTTCATCAGCCGGGCCGACCGTGTCGTGACCATCGGCATGGCCCAGAAGGCGCAGACCCAACCGGCCTGATCGCGTCCGGGCCGCCTTCCGGTCGCCGCTTTCCTTCCCCGCCTTCGCCCGCTAGACGCGCGCCATGTCCTTCAACACGTTCGGTCGCCTTTTCCGCGTAACCACCTGGGGCGAGTCCCACGGGCCTTCCATCGGGTGCGTCATCGACGGCTGTCCGCCGCGGGTCGCCCTGTCCGAGTCCGACATCCAGCCCTTCCTCGACGCGCGGCGTCCGGGCACGTCCCGCTTCGTGACGCAGCGGCGGGAGCCGGACCGCGTCACCATCTTGTCCGGCGTGTTCGAGGGGATGACGACCGGCACGCCGATCAGCCTGCTGATCGAGAATACGGACCATCGTTCCAAGGACTATTCAGAGATCAAGGACCGCTACCGGCCCGGCCATGCGGACTACACCTACGACGTCAAATACGGCCACCGCGACTATCGCGGCGGCGGGCGGTCCAGCGCGCGCGAAACCGCGATGCGCGTGGCGGCGGGCGCGGTCGCACGCAAGGTGCTGAATGGGGTCTCGGTCCGGGGCGCGGTGGTGTCCATCGGCGACCGGGACATCGACCGCGCGCGCTGGGACTGGGACACGGTGGGCGACAACCCGTTCTGGTGCCCGGACCCGGTCGCGGCGAGCGCCTGGGAAGACTATCTGGACGGCATCCGCAAGAACGGCAATTCCGTCGGCGCGGTCCTCGAAGTGCAGGCCGACGGCGTACCTGCCGGATGGGGCTCTCCCGTCTACGCCAAGCTGGACGCGGACATCGCCGCCGGGCTGATGAGCATCAACGCGGCCAAGGGCGTGGAGATCGGCGACGGGTTCGCGGCCGGGCGCGCCCTCGGCACGGACAATGCGGACGAGATGCGCCTGGACGGCGACGGATCCATCGCCTTTCTCGCCAACCATTCGGGCGGCATTCTCGGCGGTATCAGCAATGGCAACACGGTCACGGCCCGCCTCGCCATCAAGCCCACATCCTCCATGCTCACCCCGACCCGCAGCGTGAATGCGCGCGGCGAGGAAGTGGATGTCGTCACCAAGGGCCGCCACGACCCCTGCGTCGGCATCCGCGCTGTCCCCGTCGCCGAAGCCATGCTGGCCTGCGCCCTGGCCGATGCGATGATGATGCACCGGGCGCAGGTGGGATAAAGACATGACCGACCTCCTCCTCATCCTCCTCGCCATCATCGGCGTGCTTGCGCTCACGGCGTTTGTCGTCAGCAAGCGCCTGTCCGGAACGGACCTTCGTGCGTTCGACACGGCGCCGCCCGTGCACCGCGACGCGGACCCCCACAGTGCGGGGCTGGCCACGGTGAACGCCTATCTCCATGAGAACTTCATCAAGCCCGCCCAGTCCGCCAACGCCAAGACGGGCTGGGAGCACAAGCGCGAGCGGTTCGAGCAGGCGGGGCTGGCGCGCAACGATCTGGTCGCGGAATACCGCGACGACGTGGTGGAGATGGACGGGCTTCGCGTGCCCGGGCGGTGGACGCTGCTTCCGGGGCATGACCCGGACAAGCGCATTCTCTACCTGCACGGCGGAGCCTTCACGGTCGGCTCCGATGTATCGCACCGGCCGATCACCTGGAACCTCGCCCGCCGCACGGGCTGTGCGGTCTTCGCGCTCAACTACCGTCTGATGCCGGAGAACACGCGGCGCGACACGATCGCGGACAGCCGGGCGGCCTATCGCTGGATCCTGGATAATGGACCGGACGGTCCCGCCCCCGTGGAGGCGCTGGGCGTGGCGGGCGACAGTGCGGGCGGCAACCTGACCCTGATGATGATCAACTGGGCGCGCGACGAAGGCCTGCGCCAGCCCGACGCGGCCTATGCGCTCTCGCCGTCCGTCGACAGCACGGCGGCCTCCCCGACCTTCAAGGCGAACCTCGACAGCGACCTGATGCTCCAGCCCCTGCTGAAGCCCCTAGTCAAGGTGCCGCGTCCGCTCCTGCTGATGGGGATGCGCCGGAGCATCGACATGAACCCGTCCCACCCGGACGTCAGTCCGGTCTTCGCCGACCTGTCCGGCCTGCCGCCGACCCTTGTGCAGGCCAGCTCGACGGAAATGCTCTACGGTGATGCGGTGCGCTGGGTGAACAAGGCCAGAGCGGCCGGATCGCCTGCGATCCTGCAAAGCTGGTCGAACATGCCCCACGTCTTCCAGATCTTCGACGACGTGCTGCCGGAAGCCCACGAGGCGCTGGACGAGGCGGGCGACTTCTTCCGCGAACACGGGGTCGCCGCGGCAGCGGTTTGAACCTGTCCATCCGTTAACCATTTTTGAACCGCGCATGAACGCGCGCCTCAGCATCGCTTCAAAGGCCCCGACCTAGAGACGTCTCATCGGCCCGGACTCCTTCCGGCCCCGACCCACCAAGGAGACGTCTCATGAAGAGCTTTATGAAATCCCTGGCGGTCGCATCCGTTGCCACCGCCGCCCTCGCCCTCCCGGCCACGGCATCGGCCAAACCGGGCTGCGACGATACGGGCGCAACCGTGGCGGGCGGCCTGGTCGGCGGCACTCTGGGAGCCGTGATCGGCGAGGAAATCGCCGGACGCGGCAACAACACGGAAGGCGCAGTCGCCGGCGCCATCGTCGGCGGCATCCTCGGCGCCGCCGTGGGCGACGGGGTCAGCGATTGCGAGAAGTATGGCGACCGCCGCGTCGCGGTTTCCGACCGGGCGGGCTTCCGGACCGTGCGCAGCGACCGCTACGACCACTACGGCAACCGCATCAAGCGCGACCGGAGACAAGACTACCGGGATTACCGGCGCGACCGCCGCGACGATTACCGCGACTACCGTCGTGACCGCCGCGATGGCTGGGACGGCCGCTACACGGCGCGCCAGCATGACCGGGACCTGCGCCAGATCGAGCGCCGGGTGAACCGGTTGCGCGCGGAGCGTCGCGACCTGAAGCAGCGTCAGCGCTTCGAGCGTGGCCGCTGGATCGACCGCCGCCTCGGCGAGATCGCTTGGGAGCTCGACTATCTCAAGGATGAGCGCCGCCGGGCGAAGCGACGCTGGGACCGCGCGCGCCGCGCCTACCGCTAAGCGCCTACGGTTCGGTCCACCGCCTTGCCCCCATTCGCCTGGTGGCGGACCGTCGGGGAACCCCAGCCCATCAGGGCTGGGGTTTTTTATTTTCCATGTCCGGCTCGCACGGAGGCGAAAAATTCGCGTGTCAGGAGTCCCCGGGCGCGCTTTTCCCCTTGCGAGGGGCTGGAATACACTTTCCAGGCGAAAGCTGTCAGTTATGGTTAACGGACAGCGGGAATTCCACACCTCGGAGGCGAGCGATGCCCAGACCCTTTTTTCTCCTCGCAGGCGTATCGGTCGGACTCGTGGGGTTGGCCTTGCCCGCCCCGGCCATCGCCGGGTGCTTTTCCGGCCCTTCGGTCTGCAACGGCCAGATTCTGCCGTCGCACAGCTACCGCGCGCCGGTCATCCGCAGCACGGTCCGCCCGGCCTTCCATTCGACACGCACGGTGCGCCACGGCCACGGCGGGTCCGTCTTCGGCACGACCTACCGCCAACCCGTCTTTCGTCAGTCCGCCTTCCAGGCGTCCATCCTGTCGACCGGCTTTTCGCGAGAGATCGCGCCCTGCCCGTCCAACACCTCGCCCCAGCCGGACGGGACATGCCTCGTCCGGGGCGGGTTCGGCACGTTCGGCCGCTCGGGCCTCTTCGCCCCGACCCGCACGAGCCTTTCCCGCTCCTACGGCAGCCTGCCGCCATTGCACGGGGGATATGCCTCATCGTTCCGGCAGAGCTTTCCGACACGCGCCGTGACAGTGAATGCGGGCTATCTGCCCTGCCCGGCCGGTACGACGCCGCAGCCGGACAATAGCTGCCTTTCCAATCCCGGCTTCGTCGGTCATAATTACGGTGGGTTCGCGATGGGCGGTTTCCCGACGCACAGCTTCGGGACGACCCATATCGCGCAACCCTCCACGATCGGAGTTTCCACCGCGTTCGGGACCCCCGTCTCGCCCTATGGGCAGTCCTACCCGATATCGGTCGCACCGGCTCCGAGCTTCAACCTCACTCCGCCGACGATCCACGCCCCGGCGCAACGCGGACACTCCGGCGGCGCGGCCCAGACCATCGTCATCCACAATTACTGAGGCGCAAAGCGGCGAGCGCAGGGCCGGAAATACCGCGCGTTCCAAGCTTGCCGAAAAGGTTAACGAAGAGTTCAGACTTGGTTCAGGTCGCCCCTGTTTCAAGGAACACACCCCGCCCTGACCAGTTGTTAGGGCATGGAACGTGCAAGGCTCGGGACGAGACCGACCGACGCACCAACGCACGAGGAGTAACACCATGACCAAGACATTCGCCCTGGCATCCGTCGCCCTGGCCGCCGTCGCGTTCGCCCCGACGCTGGCCGCCGCGCAATACTATCAGCCCTACAGCAACGGCCCGAGCAATCAGGTCACGGGCGGGCTCGTCGGCGGGACGCTCGGCTCCGTGGTGGGCCGTTCGATCGCGGGCAGCGGCAACCGCACCGAAGGCGCCATCATCGGCGGGATCGTCGGCGGCATCGCCGGAACGGCCATCGGCAGCCGCCAGAGCCAGAGCCGCGGGTACAGCACCTACTCGCAGCCGACCTACTACTCCGCGCCGCGCACCGTCTATCACCAGCCGCGGGCCGTCTATCATCAGCCGCGCTATGTGCAGCCGCACCGCGTTTACTCGCAGCCGACCTACTACTCCGCGCCGCGCACGGTCTACACCCAGCCGCGCACCGTCTATACGCAGCCCAGCTACTACTCGCAGCCGCGCCGCAGCTCCAATGGCCAGATCGTCGGCGGCCTCGTCGGCGGAACGGCCGGTTCGGTGCTTGGCCGCTCCATCGCGGGCCGCGGCAACCGCACCGAAGGCGCCATCATCGGCGGGATCGTGGGCGGCATCGCCGGAACGGCTCTGGGCGGCCACGGCACGCGCTCGCGCAGCTATTCGCAGCCGACCTACTATTCCGCGCCGCGCCGGACCTATACGCAACCCAGCTATTATGGCGGCACGACCTACAATGTCGGCCACAGCAGCCACAGCAACTGCCCCGCCGGAACGCGCTCCAGCCGCGACCCCTACACGGGCAGCACGGTCTGCGTGATCCGCTAGGCCGGACGTCCACAACCGAAAACAGAAAGGCCCGGCATTGCGCCGGGCCTTTTCATGTCTGGATCGGGTTGTCGGCATCTAGTCGAAGCGGACCTTGGCCATGAAGCCGTCGCTGACGTCGCGGATGCCCGGGTCGCCATAGACCTCGATCTGGCCGATCCCACCAGCATTGGCTTCGACCCGGCGTGTCGCGTGGACGGAGAGTTCTCCAACCCCGCCCAGGGTCGCCTCGACGTCCTCGCAGACCAGATCCTCGGCATCGACTTCCCCGACACCCGCCATCTCGATTTCCAGCGAGTCGCACTCGCCGGAAAGTTCGAGATTGCCGACGCCCGCGATCTCTACAGAAAGATTGCCGCCGGTGAAGGCGGACACCTCGCCCGTGGCGACGCCCGCGACTTCGAGCCCGCTGAGGCGTGGCAGGGTGATCACGGCGAGAATCGAGCCATCCCGGTCGCCCGGGTTCCAGTTGCGCTTTTCGTCGTCGTTTGCAGCGAGGATCAGGCGGCCATTGGACACGGTCACGTCCTGGCGGCGTGCATCCTTTTCCGTGGCTTCCGTGCGCACGGAGAAACGGTCGCCTTCGCGAATGTCGAGCTCGTAGACGCCGCTGACTTCGATCTTGTCGAAGCCGGACAGGTCGTGTTGCGTGACGACGTCGCGTTTGGCGGAGGATCTGTCCCCGGCCCAGGCCGGAAGTGACAGGGCCGCCACGAGGATGGCGGCACTGGTGGTGGCGAGTAGCGTTTTCATAATCGTCTCCTTATCGCTAAACGATAAGTAACGACAAGTGTCGTGTCAAGGGAGTTCGTCCGACCTACAAAGTCTCGTGGAATCTGTAGGGTTTGCCCTGGGCCTCCCCCAGAATTTCGTCCTCCTGCATGACGACCCGCCCGTCTATGATCGTGTGGGTCGGCCACCCCGTCACCTCGCGCCCGTCATAGGGGGACCAGCCGGACCGGTTAGCCTGGTCCGCGTCCCGAATGGTACGCTTGGCCTTGAGATCGACGATGGTGATGTCGGCGTCGTAGCCCACGGCCAGCCGGCCCTTGCCGACCACGCCCCAGACCCGGTTCACGCCGTGGCTGGTCAGGTCCACGAACCGTTCCAGCGTCAGCGCGCCCTTGTTCACCCAGTCGAGCATGAGCGGCACAAAGGTCTGCACGCCCGGCATGCCGGACGGGCTGGCGGGATAGGACATGGCCTTCTCGTCCAGCGTGTGCGGCGCGTGGTCCGTGCCCATCACGTCGAACGTGCCGTTGCGCACACCCTCCCACAGGCCCTGCGCGTTCTCGTAATCGCGGATGGGCGGGTTCTGCTGCGCCTTGCCTTCCAGCGTCTCGTAGGCCTCGGGCCCGTAGAGCGTCAGGTGGTTGGGAAGGATCTCGCAGGTGACCAGATCCTTGTTGGCGGCCAGCAGCGGCACTTCCTCCGCCGTGGAGATATGCAGCACGTGGATGCGCTTGTTCGCCTCCCGGGCCATGCGGATCAGCCGTTTCGTGCTGATGATCGCACTTTCCTTGTCCCGCACGTCCGTATGGCTGGTCCAGTCGCCTTCGCGCGCCAGATGTCGGCGTTCCGCCATGCGGGCTTCGTCCTCGCTGTGGAAGCTGGCACGGCGGTTGATGCTCTTCAGCACGCGGCGCAGCCCCTGATCGTCCGCAATCAGCAGGTCGCCCGTGGACGCGCCCATGAAGACCTTCACCCCGCAACAGCCCGGCAGCCGTTCCAGCTCGCCCAGATGATCGGCATTGGCGTGGGTCCCGCCGACATAAAAGGCGTGGTTGCAGAACATGCCCCCGTGATCGACCTTGCCCGCCGCACGGTCGAGCTTGTCCTGGAGCATGGCCGCCGTGGACGTCGTCGGGTTGGTGTTGGGCATCTCGAACACGCCCGTCACCCCGCCCAGCACCGCGCCCATGGAGCCGGTGCGCAGGTCTTCCTTGTGGGTCGGGCCGGGTTCGCGGAAATGGACCTGGCTGTCGATCACGCCGGGCAGCACGTGCAGCCCCGTCGCATCGACCACCTCGCCCGCGCTGGCCTGTCCGAGTTCGCCGATGGCGGCGATCTTGCCGTCCTGCACGCCCACATCGGCACGGGCCCGGCCGCTCTGGTTCACCACCGTTCCGCCGCGGATGATCATGTCGAAGGTCTGGGTCATGTCCCGGTGTTAGCCAATGCGTCGCACCGGGGCGACTCTCTTTCGGCTGCAATGGTGCGTATAAACGGCAATGAGCCCCGAAACCGTTTCCGATCGCTGGCTGTCCCTGCGCTGCTGGCTGCTGCGCACCGTCCTCCCGGCCGCAGGGTCCCTGCTGGTCGTGCTGGGCGTGCTGCGCTGGATCGGGCCCGACCGGGTGACGCTGGACCATACGTCGGTTCTGGTTGGATTCAGCGCGCTCTACTTCATCCTGTTCCGGGGCGGGCACATGCTCATGATCCGCAGCCTCCACACGGAGATGATGCGCAAGCACGAGGACGCCTACCGGGAGAAGCTGTCCTGTTTCGATCCGGGCGCGCTGCAACGGCGCAATCTGGGCTTCACCCTGGCGCGGGTGAAGCGCGACATACTGGTCGAGGACCGGGAGCGGCAGGAGCGCAGGAAGCGGGAGCTGTCGGGCCGCCGGTAGAGCGGCGGGCAGAGCCGATTCCATGCACAGCGGCGGCCCGTGCAATGAGCCCCGGCCCGCGCTATATGAAGATCATGGAGAAGTCCCTCCGATCCCTGCTCGACTGGTACGAGCGCGCCGGCGTGGAAGTGCCCGACCTGCCCTTGCAGCGCTCGGTCCGCCGCGTGCGCCCAAAGCAGTCCGCCGACACGCCCCCGCCGCCCGCGCCCAAGCCGACCGCCTTCCAGGCTTCCGACCCCGCACCCATCGCGGCGGCCTGCAAGACGATTGCGGAGTTGAAGGCGGCGCTCGACACGTTCGATGCGGGCGCGCTGTCCGACGGCGCGCGGCAGGCCGTTCTGTCGCGTGGCAATCCGGAGGCGGACCTGATGGTGATCGGCGAAGCGCCGGGCCGGGACGAGGACCGCGAGGGCTTGCCCTTCGTCGGACGGTCCGGGCAGCTGCTGGACAAGATGCTCGGCGCGATCGGGCTGAAGTCCGGCTTCGGCGAGGACGACGACGTCTATGTCGGCAATGTCTGCTTCTGGCGTCCGCCCAACAACCGCAAGCCCGACCCGGCGGAGCTGGAGCTCTGCCGTCCCTTCGTGAACCGCCACATCGAGCTGGTAAAACCCAAGGTCATCCTCCTTGCGGGCGGCACGGCGATGCAGGTCATGACCGGTGTGACCGGGATCATGAAGAATCGCGGGCAGTGGCAGAGCGTCAATATTGGTGGCGGCGAGATCCCGACCCTGCCGATCTACCATCCGGCCTTCCTATTGCGCCAACCCGCGCTCAAGGCCGAAGCGTGGCAGGACCTGCTGACGCTGCGCGAAAAGCTGGCGGGGCTTTAGCCCCCCCTTTCCCCACGGCACGGCCCTTGCTAGCGGGCTGGCATGAAACGCCTTGCTCTTC
>JBARXH010000132.1:0-2789 GCA_049647245.1 Litorimonas sp. | reverse complement strand
ATCCGGGTCACCGTGAACAACACAACGGAGCAGGGCATCCTGAAACTGGAGCTGTTTGCGGAGAAGAATTTCATGAAGCGGTCCGGCAAGCTGCGCAACATTCGCGTTCCGGCCGAAGCTGGCTCCACGAAGGTCTGCATCAACGTGGCCGCGCCGGGCGAGTATGCCGTGGTCGGCTACCAGGATCTCGACGCGGACCGGAAACTCGACAAGAAGTGGAACTTCACGCCGAAGGAACCCTACGGCCTGTCGAACAATCCGGAAATCCAGTCGCTGCGTCTGCCCCGATGGGAAGAAACACGCTTCACGGTTCCGGCCGACGGTGTGGACATCGTGATCAACATGGTTGACCTCGACTAGGCGGCATCGCCAAAGGCGCTCCGGACCTCTAATGTCGGGGGTCATGGTCCACTTCCGGCAGGTCACAACGGCTCACATGGCGAACGCCCCGATCGACATCGTTGCGAGCGACACGCCGCCAGCTGGCTTTCTGGGCCTTCCCTACATCCTCTATGCTGGCGAACCGAATTGGCGTCCGCCGCTGCGCATGGAACGCAAGGGGCAGCTGGGTTCGGGCAATCCGGCTGTCGCTTCGATGACGCCGTCCTACATTCTGGCCCGGCGTGGCGGAGAGCTGGTGGGCCGCATTGCGGCGTTCACGAACGCGGCCCATGACGAGGCGCATGGATTCGGCACGGCCTTTTTCGGATATTTCGACTGCGTCCCCGACGCCGAGGTCGAAGACGCGCTGTTGCAGGCGGCTCAGGCCTGGGCGTCTGCGCACGGCCGAACGCGCCTGCGCGGTCCAGCCATGTGGAGCGTCAACGAGGAAGTGGGCGTACTAATCGACGGGTTCGACACGCCGAACGTCGTCCTCATGCCCTATGGTCACCCGCGATACCCGGCCGCTCTTGAGCGCAACGGCTTCGGCAAGGCGATCGATCTCTACGCCTACCGGGCCGACCTGCGCGAAGGCGCGCCCACGGGCAGGCTTGTGGAAGGCCTCCGCCGGAAGGCACAGTCCGATCCGGGACTGACCTGGCGTCCGCTCGACACGTCCGATTTCATGGGTGACGTGGCGCGAGCGCGCGACATCTTCAACGATGCGTGGTCGGAGAATTGGGGCTTCATTCCGTTCTCGGACGATCAGTTCACTCATATGGCCAAGGAGATGAAGCCGGTCATGTTCCGGGACGGGTTCCAGATCGGCTTCGTGGACGGCGAGCCGGCAACCTTCATCTGGATGATTCCCGACGTCAACGAAGCGGCGCAAGGCCTGAATGGCCGCCTGTTGCCGTTCGGCTGGGCGACGTTCCTCTGGCGGCTGAAGGGCAAGCGGGTCCGGGGCGGGCGTGTCCCGCTTATGGGTCTGAAGCGGAAGTTCCAGAAGGGCCGCCGCGGGGTCGCCCTGACCACGCAGATCTGTTCCGACGCCTTCGACGCGGGTCAAGCGCAAGGATTCGACCAGTGCGAGCTGTCGTGGATCCTCGAAGGCAATCGCAGCATGACGTCCATCTGCGATCTCGTGGGCGCGGACCGCTACAAGACCTACCGCATGGTCGAGGCCTCGCTTTGACGGTTCGTGCAGTCATCCTCGCGGGCCAGCGCCCCGGTCCCGATCCGCTCTGCGAGATGGCGGGCGTGGACTTCAAGGCCGACATCCCAGTGTGCGGTGTGCCGATGCTCGACCGCGTTGCGGGTGCGCTGCGCGACGTCGGCCTGACGGAGCCTTTCGAGCTTTCCGGCTACCCGCACGCGCGTGACGGTTTTGTCGTCAAGCCCGGCGGGTGCGGCCCCGCCGACAGCGCGCTCATGGCGTCGGAAACCGGGACGTTCCCCGTCCTGCTCACGACGTGCGACCATGCGCTGCTCTGCCCGGCCATGGTGCGGGACTTCCTTAGAGCTGCGGAAGCCTCCGGAGCCGACTGTGCCGTCGGATTGGCGACGCGCGACTGCATTCAGGGTAAATACCCCGATACGAAGCGAACCTACATGTCGTTCAGCGATGTGGCCGTCAGCGGGTGCAACCTCTTCTATCTGGCGGACCCGGCCGGGCTGAACGCGATCCGGTTCTGGCGGGACGCGCAACATTTGCGGAAAAAACCCCTCCGGCTTGCCGCCAAGATCGGCGGGTTGATCACCTTCCGGTATGCCGCGCGCTGCCTGTCCCTTGACGGGGCCTTCGATTATGCCAGCCGCAGGATCGGCGCGACCGTGCGGCCCATCCTGCTGAACCATGCCGAAGCGGCGATCGACGTGGACAAACCGGCCGATCTGAAACTCGTCGAAGCCATCGTCGCGGCGCGCGACGAGCCTCGCTGACATGGCTCCGCGACCCGCCGCCCCCACCTTCGATCCCCGCTCCGGCAAAGGAGTTGGACGGCGCATCGCGTCGAATACCGGAATGCTTCTCGGCGCGAAGATCCTTGCCACATTGCTGGGGGTTGGGACGCTCTTGGTCGCCACTCAATCACTCACGGCGGCCGAATTCGGCACGATCGTGTTCCTCCATGCCTACATGCTGTTCTTCGCCGAGGTCGCGACGTTCCAGAGCTGGCAGTCCATCATCCGGTTCGGCACGGACGATATCACCAGCGGAGACACGGACGGCCTCTGCCGTCTGCTGAAATTCGGCTATGTGCTCGACATCATCTCCGTCCTGTTCGGCTACGGCCTCGCCGTCGCGGCGTTCAGTCTCGTCGTCTACATCTCGGACATGCTGCCAGGCCTGGACCCGGGGGAAGGGGTCGACGTTCACGAACTCCAGGCGCTCGTGAACGTTTATTGCC
>JBARXH010000131.1:0-5893 GCA_049647245.1 Litorimonas sp. | reverse complement strand
TCAGGGTCTAGGCGACGGCCTGTTCGACGCGCGTTACTTCGGGCACATAATGTTTCAGCAGGTTTTCGATCCCGTGCTTCAACGTCATCGTACTGGACGGGCATCCCGCGCAGGCACCGCGCATTTCGAGGAAGACCGAGCCGTCCGTGTCGTCGAAATGGCGGAACACGATGTCGCCACCGTCCTGCGCCACGGCCGGGCGGACGCGCAGTTCGATCAGTTCCTTGATCTGTTCGACGATCTCGGCCGTTTCGCCCTCATAGACGCGCTCCTCGACCTCTCCGGCCTGCAGCTGCTCTTCCAGCGGCACGCCGCCCGCGACGAAGAAATCCATGATCGCGCCAAGCACGGCCGGGCGCAGATGCTTCCACTGCGCGTCGTCCGACTTGGTCACGCTGATGAAATCCGCGCCGAACATCAGGCGGCTTACATCCGGGATCATGAACAGCATCTCGGCCAGCGGGGCCGCGGACACGTCCGCGCCGCGCGTGAACTCCACGGGCGTTGCACCGGGTCCGGCCACGTCGCGTCCGGGCAGGAATTTCAGGGTCGCCGGGTTGGGCGTGTCTTCGGTCTGGATGAACATGGTCTGTCCGATCTTGGCCAAGCGTTGCGGTGGGAGGCCCATTTGGCGACGGATACGGTCCGGCACAAGGGAAAGCGGGTGGTCATGACGGCCTTTTGATCGGTGTCCTTCCCTCGGAAGTGCCGCCCTTCCACTCCTGCAAGCCTCTCTTGCAGACCCCTCTTGCAGGCTGCGCATTGACGCCCGGCCCCAGTTGGGCATGGTGGGCGATATGGGTCCGGGCCGCTCCATCGCCATCGCCATGCTTTGCGCCGCACTGTTCGGTTGCGCGGGCACGGCCACCCGCCTGCCCGACATCAGCGAACCCGCCCTGCGCGCCGAATCGCGGGTCCAGGAAGGCCGCGCGCTGGCCGTGCGGCTGGCGCAGATGGAACGGTTGCACCGCGTGGGACGCGACGTGCTGCGCGCCAATGCCGAGCTTTGCCCCAAGACGCGCCGCGACATCGGCGTCATGATCCATTCCGAGGACACCTATCCCGAGGAGATGCGCCTCGCCGCGCGCCGGGAACTGGGCGCGGTCGAGGCACCGAGCGTCCTCAGCGTCGCGCCCGACAGTCCGGCGGCGCGCGCGGGACTGCGGCGCGGCGACGTACTGCGCCTGGACGGTGAGCCGATCGACCCGGCCGGGAAGGCCTGGCGGTCGGCCCTGGAGGCGGACCGGATCCGGTTGGACGTTCAACGCGGGCCGGACGTGCTGTCCATCTCGGTGGAACCGGAAACGGTCTGCCGGTCGCGCATCGCCCTGCGCAGCAGCCCGTCCATCAATGCGTTCGCCAACGGGCGGAACATCACCGTGATGTCGGGCATGATGGAGTTCACGCAAAGCGATGACGAGCTGGCACTCATCCTGGGCCACGAGCTGGCGCACAACACGATGGGACACATCCGCAAGGTGGTTGGGAACCTGATCCTGTCCGGTTTCGCGATGCGCTACACGCGCCCCTTCGAGAGCGAGGCGGACTATGTGGGCCTCTACTACATGGTGCGGGCGGGCTATGACCCGAAGGATGTCGAGGCCTTCTGGCGGCGGCTGGCGGATGTCGATCCGCGCTCCGTCAACCGCGCCAAGTCCCATCCGACCTTCCCAGACCGGTTCGTCCGGCTCGCGGCGGCGCGGGCGGAGATCGAGGCCAAGCAGGCGGCGGGGGAGCCGCTCGTGCCCAATTACAAGGACGACACAGATGCGTAGGCACGCGGCCTGTGCCGTGGTGGCGCTGACCCTCGCCTTCGGGGGCTGCTCGGACGGAGCGGCCGTCGCGGATATTCCGGAAGCGGGCACGAGCCTGGAGGCCATGCCGGCGACGGCGCCGGAGCCGCCCCGGTCGCGTGCCGACAATTACGCCGCCTTCGCCGCCGTGCTCGCCCGGCATACCGCCATGTCGGAGCGGGTCGCGCGGATCAGCCGGAGACTGAGGGTGGCCAATGCCCCGCTGTGCGAAGTCACGCGTGCGGATGCCGGCCTGTCCACTCACCGCCTGTCCGACTATCCGTCGGGGCTCCGCCCCCTGGCCCTGCACTTCATGGATCTGGGAGAGGACGGCCGCTATGTGCGCTCCGTCGTGCCGGGATCGCCCGCCGACCGCGCCGCGCTGTCCCCCGGCACCCGGATCGTGTCGGGCTGGCCCCTGCGCATGGACGCGGCACTGGTCACGTCCGAAGGACCCGTCGAGATGACGCCCGACAGAGCCTGTGTCTCGCCTGCCTTCGTCGTGGACGCGCCGCAGCCCAATGCGGGCACGGACGGCCGGGAAATAGAGCTGACGACGGCGCTGGTGGACAGCGTGCCGGACGATGCGTCGCTGGCCTTCATCATCGCGCACGAAATGGCCCATGTGCTGCGCGGCCATGCGCAAGCGGGACCGCGCTGGACGGCGGAACTGCAGGCCGATGCGGACGCGCTGACCCTGCTGTCCAATGCGGGCTACGACGTGGCGCAGACGGTGGACGGCTGGGAAGCGGGCGTGGAGGCGCACCGCGAAAGCCAGGCCATGAGCGTGACCCATCCGCCCGTGGAGATGCGGATGCGCAACCTCGAGGCCGCGCTGCGGCGGCTTCAGGCCCGGCAGGTTCAGTCCCGGCAGGGCGGGGTGAACCGGCTCGAGGAGTGAGCGCTACTCGCGTTCTCGGATCGGCACGCTCAGCGTCATTTCCTCGCCGCCCTCGAATGTCAGCGTGACGGGCGCTTCGGTCTGGCCCTCTTCCCGGTTGAAGCCGAACAGCATCAGATGCAGCCCACCCGGTTCGAAGGTCACGGACTCCCCGGCCGGCAGATCGACGCCTTCGACTTCGCGCATCTTCATCACGCCGCCTTCCATGCTGTGCGTGTGCAGCTCGACCACCTCGGCGACCGGGCTGGTGGCGGCAACGAGGCGCGCGGCCGCTCCGTCATTCTCGGCCACGAAATAACCGGCCGCCACGTCGCGCCCCTTGAGCGGGGCCATGATATAAGGGTCGGATAGGGTGACGGCGAGCGGCGCAGCCGCATCCGCGGCGGCCATGTCCGTTCCTGCGATGGGTGCGTCCTTGACGGCTGTCACGTCCGTCTCGACGGAGGCGTCGGAACAGGCGGCAATCACAAGGGCGGCGGAGAGAGCGAGCAAACGTTTCATGGGGAGGCCTTTCTTGGAATGACTTCACAATCGGGTCGGGGCGGGCAGATCAGGCGCTTCCGTGGAAGCCGATGATGCGGCGGACATCCGCCATGACAGGGTCGCTGATCTCCCGCGCCGCATCGGCGGAGCGGGCCATGATCCGGTCCAGCTCGTCCGGGTCGGCCAGATAGCGGCGCATCAGCTCCGAGACGGGCCTTAGCGCCTCGACGGCGACCTCGGCCAATGCGGCCTTGAACGGGCCGAACTGCCCGCCGGCGTGGCGGCCTAGCACATCTTCGTCGGTGCTATCGGCCAGCGCGGAATAGATGCCGACGAGGTTCGCGATCTCGGGTCGGCCCTCCATCTCCTCGATTGTGCCGGGCATTTCGCCCGTGTCGGTCTTGGCCTTGCGGATCTTCTTGGCGATCCGGTCGGGATCGTCGGTCAGGTTGATGCGCGAGGCGTCGGACGGGTCCGACTTGCTCATCTTCTTGGTGCCGTCGCGAAGGCTCATGATGCGAGCACCGGGCCCCTGGATAAGAGGTTCGGGCAGTGGGAAGAAAGCCGGTTCGCCTGCGGGTTCGCCGAAGTCGCGGTTGAACTTGGCGGCGATGTCGCGCGACAGTTCTAGATGCTGCTTCTGATCCTCGCCGACGGGCACGTGCGTCGCCTTGAAGGCGAGGATGTCGGCGGCCTGGAGCACGGGATAGTCGAACAGGCCGACGCTCATGGCTTCGGCGTTCTTGCCCGCCTTGTCCTTGAACTGCGTCATGCGTTGCAGCCAGCCCATGCGGGCGACGCAGTTGAAATACCAGGCCAGCTCCGTGTGGGCGGGGACGGAGGACTGCGCGTAGACGAGCGCCTTGTCCGGATCCACGCCCGCCGCGAGGAAAGCGGCCGCGATGTGGCGCGTCTGGTCGGCGAGCTGCGCGCGGTCCTGCGGCACTGTGATGGCGTGAAGGTCCACGATGCAGAACAGGCACTCATGCTCGTGCTGGAGCCGCGCGAACTTCTTTAACGCGCCGAGATAATTGCCCAGATGCAGCGATCCGGTCGGTTGCACGCCGGAGAAGACCCGATCCGGTCCCTGATATTGGATAGCGTCCGTCATGCGCGTCTGAAGGCCTCTTTGAAGTCGGCGAGGCCATAGGCGCGCAGGATTGCGGCGGCAAGGACGAACACGACAGCCCCGGCCCCCGTCAGCGCTCCAAGCGCGGCCGCATCCATCAGCAGCCCGGTTTCCCCGAGGTCCGGCATGAAGCGGCGGCCATGATACAGGGCCACACCCATCAGCAAGGACGCCGCCGTGATGCGCGGGAGGCGCCTGACTAGGCGGCGGTCGGGCACGAGACGGCGGGAGCGCAGCAGAAGGACGGACAGTCCGGCCACGTTGGCCCAGGCCGCGACCGACGTCGCCAGAGCGAGGCCCTGGAAGCCGATCATGCGGAACAGCACCAGGCCGAGCGAGATGTTGATGGCCGCCGAGACGCCCGCCCAGACCATGGGGGTCTTCGTGTCCTCGCGCGCGAAGAAGGCCGGTGTCAGCACCTTGATCAGCACGAAGGCGGGCAGGCCCAGCGCGAACAGCTCCAGCGCCTTGGCGACCTGAGCAGTGGTGTCGGCGGTGAAGGCCCCGCGCTGGAACAGGCCCGCGATCAGCAGGTCGGGCACGATGAACAGCGCGACGGCGGCCGGAAGCGTGAACAGCATTGACAGTTCGATGGCGCGGTTCTGCGTCGCCATGGCAGAGGCCTCGTCGCCGGCGCGCAGCGACCGCGACAGGGTCGGCAGGAGGGCAACGCCCATGGCGATCCCGATCATGCCCAGCGGCAGCTGGTAGAGCCGGTCTGCATAGGCCAGCCAGGAGGCGGCGGACGCCTGGAAGGTCGCGATCAGGTGGCTGACCAGCAGGTTGATCTGGGTAATGCCCGCGCTGATGATGCCGGGGATGCCCAGCAGTACCAGACGCTTCACGCCCGGCGTCAGTCGGGGGCGCTTGAGATGCAGGGTCATGCCCGCCCGCCGCGCGCCCCAGATCACGGTCCCGGCCTGCGCCGCGCCCGACAGGGCGATGGCCGCGCAGAGCGCCAGCCCGATCTCGCGCTGGCCGAAGCCCAGCTGCGGCGTGACCCAAAGCGCGGAAATCATGAAGATGTTGAGCAGGATCGGCACGCCTGCCGCCAAGGCGAAATGGTTGCGCGTGTTGAGCACGCCCGAGAACAGCGCCGTGACGCTCATGAAGAACAGGTACGGCATGGTAATCATGGCGTAGAGCACCGCCAGATCGTAGGGCCGAACCCCATCCTCGCCCGGCGCGCGGTCGAGGCCGTAGCCGATGATGTTGAGCGAAAACGGCATGGTCAGTTCGAACGCCACGACCAGCAGGGCCACGGTCGCGAACAGCGCGGCCGCCGACTCCGATGCGAACCCGTCCGCCGAGGCTTCGCCGTCCTGTTCGATGCGCTTGGCGTAGAGAGGCACGAAGGCGGAGTTGAACGCGCCTTCCGCGAACATGCGCCGGAATACGTTGGGCAGCTTGAAGGCTGTGAAGAACGCGTCGGAGACCGCGCCCGCGCCGAGGAAGCGCGCGATCAGCACGTCGCGCACCAGGCCCAGCACCCGGCTGACGAGCGTCAGCGACGCGATGATCGCGGTGGAGCGGAGCAGGCGCATCCGGCGGTCGGCGCCTTATGCCGCCAGGGCCGCGGGGCCGGAC
>JBARXH010000130.1:0-9498 GCA_049647245.1 Litorimonas sp. | reverse complement strand
GATGACACGGTCAGCCTGTCCAACCTGCAACGGCAGGTGCAGTTTGGGACAGAGGATATCGGCCAGTCCAAGATCGGCGTGCTAGCCGCGCGGATGCGAGCCATCAATCCGGAGGTGAAAACGGGCGCTCTGTCCAAGCGTCTCGACGCGACGAATGCCACGATACTGCTGGAAGATCACGACCTGATCCTCGACGGGACAGACAGTTTCGCGACGCGCTTTGCCGTCAACGACGCCGCGCTGGCCCTCGGCACTCCGCTTCTTTCCGGCGCGGTCGGACGGTTCGACGCACAGCTCGGCCTCTTCGGCCCGCCCGGTCCTTGCTACCGCTGCTTCGTGCCGGACCTTCCGCCCCAGGAAGAGACATGCGCCGAAACCGGCGTGGTCGGTGCCCTGACCGGCATTGCGGGATCCGCGATGGCGCTGGAAGCGATCAAGTGGATCACGGGCGCGGGAGAAACGCTCGCAGGACGGCTCTGGGTATTCGACGGGCTGGGGATGACAAGCCGGACGGTGGGACTGTCCCGCGATCCGGAGTGTCCAGCTTGCTTCAATCTCTGAACTGTCATCCCGGCCAAGCGCCACAGGCGCGCAGAGCCGGGACCTGACGGAATGAGACCGCGCTAGCGTTTTATCTTCCCGTAGGGTCCCGGCTCTCCATTCGCTTCGCTCATTGCGGCCGGGATGACGATTTACGCGATCATTCCCGCGATCCGTTCCAGCGCCGCGCGGTCCGCGTCGCCGAACGCGGCCGGGCGCGTGCTGTCCACATCGAGCACGCCGATCAGCGTGTCGCCATCGAAGACAGGCACCACGATCTCGCTGTTCGTCGCCGCGTCGCAGGCGATGTGTCCGGGAAAGGCGTGGACGTCCTCCACGATCTGGGTGGCGCGCTCGGACGCCGCCGTACCGCAGACGCCTTTTCCGAACGGGATGCGCAGGCAGCCCAGCGTGCCTTGGTAGGGTCCGACCACGAGCTCTTCCGGCTTGTCCGGATCGACCATGTAGAAGCCCGTCCAGTAGAAGTCCTCGAAGGCCTGGCTCAGCAGGCAGGACACGGTGGCGAGCCGCGCGGTCCGGTTGGGCTCGCCCTCCAACACGCCCTGAATCTGCATTTCGACATCGGAGTAATCACGCATGAGGCGCGACGTAGCGCCTTGCCCGGCACAATCAAGCGGCCTCGCGCGTATGTGACCCATGAGGCGTCCGCCGGTCCATATCGTCTGGTTCAAGCGCGACCTGCGCACGGTGGACCATGCGGCGCTCCTGGCCGCCAGCGAGGGCGGTCCGGTCGTCCCGCTCTACGTGGTCGAGCCCGAATACTGGCAATTGCCGGATACGTCGGCGCGGCAATGGACCTTTATCCGGGAAAGCCTCGAAGAACTGGACACCCGCCTGACGGAGCTGGGCGCGCCGCTGATCGTGCGCACCGGCTCGGTGACCGAAACGCTGGCCGACCTGAACAAGCGCTACGATGTCCAGAGCCTGCACAGCCACGAGGAAACGGGCAATGACTGGACGTATCGCCGCGACCTCGCCGTGAAGGACTGGTGCGCCGCGAACGGTGTGCCGTGGCAGGAGCAGAAACAGTTCGGGGTGTTCCGGCCGCTGCGCGACCGCGATGGATGGTCGAAACGTTGGGACGCGCTGATGAGCGCGCCGCAATATCCGGAGCCGGACGCGTTGCAGCCAGCCTCCGGCCTCGACGGCGACCCGTTGCCGACCTGGCGCGATCTCGGGATGGACGACGACCCCTGCCCCGGACGGCAGCGCGGCGGTCGCACCCTCGCCCTCGACCTGCTGGACAGTTTCCTCAGCGAGCGCGGCCGCGCCTACCGCACCGCGATGAGCAGTCCGGTAACCGGGTTCGAGCAGTGCTCCCGCCTGTCGCCCTATCTCGCCTATGGCTGCCTGAGCATGAGGGAAGCGGCGCAGGCCCTGTGGGAGCGCCAGCGGGAATTGAAGGTGCTGGCGAAGGCAGGCGAGGATCTCGGACCGTGGCGGGGGTCCATGCAGAGCTTTTCCGGGCGGCTGCACTGGCACTGCCATTTCACCCAGAAGCTGGAAAGCGAACCGGAAATGGAATTCCGCAACCTGCATAGCGGGTTCGACGGGCTTCGGCCCGATCCCGGGACCAGCAACGAAGCCAACCACCGGCTCTGGGCCTGGTCGGAGGGGATGATGGGCCTTCCCTTCGCCGATGCCTGCATGCGGGCGCTCAACGCCACGGGCTATCTGAACTTCCGGATGCGGGCGATGCTGATGTGCATCAGTTCGTATCACCTCTGGCTGCACTGGCGCGAACCGGGCCTGCACTATGCGCGCAAGTTCACCGACTACGAACCCGGCATACACTGGCCGCAGGTTCAGATGCAGAGCGGCACGACGGGCATGAATGCCACGCGCATCTACAATCCCGTCAAGCAGGGCTACGATCAGGACCCGGACGGCACCTTCACCCGACGCTGGGTGCCGGAACTGGCCGACGTGCCGGACAAGTACCTGCAGGAACCCTGGAAATGGCCCGAAGCCGACACGGTCATCCCGCGCCTCTACCCCGAACGGATCGTGGACCATATGGAGGCCGCCCGCCACGCGCGGGATGCCATCCGCGCGCTGAAGCGCGAGCCCGGCTTCCGGGACGAGAGCGAGCGCGTCTATGAAAAGCACGGCAGCCGCAAAAGGGGCCGCTTCCGGGCCGGAACGCGGCGCAAACGCGCTGCCTGATATCGCGCTAATCATTGACCCGGCGCCCGCGGCGGGACTAGTCGGGTCGGGAACTCTGAGGGGGGTCTTGTCCGTGAAATCCTTTCTGCTGTCCGTCGCCGTGTCCATCGGCACAGGGGCGCTCGGTCTCGCCGCGCCCGCCTGGGCGCAGGTCGAGGAGATGCGCGTCGGCGCGAACATCCACGACATCGACTGGTCGGGTCTGGGGAACGGAGGGGACAAGGAGCGGTCCGTGGCCTTGAACGCCGGCATCGTCTTCGCCGAGTCGGACATCCTGAAATGGGCGCTGTCGCCACAGCCCTACATCGGCGGAGCCCTGAACCTGGGAGGCGAAACCTCCTATGGGGGTGCCGGACTTCTTTGGCGGCAGACGTTCGGCGATCGCGTCTATTTCGATTACGCGTTCGGACTGGTCGCCCATGACGGGACCCTGGAAGCCGAAGCGTCGGAACTCGTCCAGAGGGTCGCTTCGG
This sequence comes from Litorimonas sp., assembly GCA_049647245.1. Classification (GTDB taxonomy): domain Bacteria; phylum Pseudomonadota; class Alphaproteobacteria; order Caulobacterales; family Maricaulaceae; genus Litorimonas. The sequence goes on along the minus strand of JBARXH010000130.1, from coordinate 6,298 downwards.
CGAACGGCCTGGCCGATCTGACGACGGCCGAAGCGCAACAGTTCCTTGCCGATCTCGAAGACTTCCGGTTCCGCCAACGCAACGAGATCGACTTTGGCAGCCGCATTCTCTTCCAGAACGAATTCGCGCTGGGTCTGCGCGTATCGGACGGCCTGTCGGTCCAGGCCTTCGTGACGCACCTCTCGCATGGGCGCATCCTTGCGCCGAACGCGCCCAATGAAGGCCTCGACACGCTGGGTTTCCGCGTGGCGCGTCACTTCTAGCCGTCCGTACACTTCCCAGCCCCGCCCCGCTCGTCTAAGGGCCGCACGAAGTGTTCCCGCGCAGGAGGCTTCCCGCCTCCTGCGCTTTTTCATGTGAGGTCGCATGGCCAATGTCGTCGTCGTCGGATCCCAGTGGGGAGACGAAGGAAAAGGCAAGATCGTCGACTGGCTGAGCAGCCGCGCCGATGTGGTGGCGCGGTTCCAGGGCGGCCACAATGCGGGCCACACGCTGGTGGTGGACGGAACGGTCTACAAGCTGTCGCTCCTGCCCAGCGGCGTGGTGCGCGGCGGCAAGCTGTCCGTGATCGGCAACGGGGTCGTGCTGAACCCGTGGGCGTTCGTGGCCGAGGCCGGCCGCATCCGCGAACAGGGCGTGAAGATCACGGCGGACAATCTGAAGATTTCCGAATCGGCCGCCCTGATCCTGCCGATCCACGAACAGCTGGACGAGATCCGCGAGAACCGGGTGGACGGTATCCGGATCGGCACGACCAAGCGCGGCATCGGCCCGGCCTATGAGGACAAGGTCGCCCGCCGTGCCATCCGGGTCTGCGACCTGGACGATCCGGTCCATCTGAAGGCCCGGGTGGAGAATCTGCTCCACCACCACAACGCCCTGCGTGTCGGCCTTGGCCACGACCCGGTGGAAGCGGACACGCTGACCCAGAGCCTGCTCGAGATCGCCCCGTCCATCCTGCCGCACATGGCGCCCGTCTGGCAGGTACTGGACGATGCGCGCCGCGCCGAGCAGCGCATCCTTTTCGAAGGCGCGCAGGGCGCCATGCTGGACATCGACCACGGCACCTATCCGTTCGTGACCAGTTCCAACACCATCGCCGGACAGGCCGCGGCGGGAACCGGTCTCGGTCCGCGCGCGCTCAACTACGTTCTGGGCATTACCAAGGCCTACACCACGCGGGTGGGCGAAGGCCCCTTCCCGACCGAGCTGAACGACGCGACCGGACAACGCCTCGGCGAGCGTGGCCACGAGTTCGGGACCGTGACGGGCCGCCAGCGCCGGTGCGGCTGGTTCGATGCCGTCATGGTGCGCCAGGCCATCGTCACGGGCGGCATCACGGGCATCGCCCTGACCAAGCTGGACGTGCTGGACGGCCTGCCGGAGCTGAAGATCTGCACGGGCTACAAGCTGGACGGCCGCATCCTGCGCCGCCTGCCCGCCGGGTCGGGACCCCAGGCCCGCGTGGAGCCGATCTACGAGACGCTGGACGGCTGGCAGGGCAGCACGCGCGGCGCGCGCAGCTGGGCGGATCTTCCGGCGGAAGCCGTGAAATATGTCCGGCGCGTGGAGGAACTGATCGGCTGCCCCGTCAGCATGGTCAGCACCAGCCCGGAGCGCGAGGACGTCATCCTGATGCGCGATCCGTTCAAGCCGGCCATCTGACGACCTGCGATTCGGGCTTTGCAATTGTAAAGTCCGCGTTAACCCTCTTCCCCATAGCCATCATGCAGCAAGGGGAGGTGCCGGCATGTCTATTCTCATACCCGTCATTCTGGGAGGTCTGGCCGGATTGGCCGCGTCGGAGGCCCGGCCCGGACCGGTCCATCCGGCGGCCGTCTATGCGCAAGAGATGACGGCCGCCTACGCGGAAGCGGGCGGTCCCGTGACGCTCAGCTATACCTATGACGAGGCGACCGCGACGCTGCGCGTCACGGGCCAGCTGTCGCGGGTGATACCGTCCCGCATGATCCGTCTGGTCGCCCACACATTGCAGGAGAGCTTCGTTCGCATCGCCGCGCCGAGCCTCGACCTCCAGGCGCTGGCCGAAATGGGCGTGTCCGTGGACTACGCCCTGCTGGACCGCAACCGCACGCCGGTCGCAGCGCCTCTTCGGCGCTGATCGCAAGCAACCCGTTTTGTCGGGGTTTCCTTCCAAAGGCTGAGCGAGTGACGCCGTTCCGTTCCGGTTCTGGAACCCCACCCTTGCGCCGCGCTCCTTTGGTTTTACACAGGCGCGCATGGCGATCACGCTCTACGGGACCGACCTTTCCGCCCATGCACACCGTGTGCGTCTTCTGCTGCATGCTCTCGGCATGGAGTACACTTACAGAGTGACACCCCGCGGAGAGCGTGGCGAGGCCTGGTTCCTGTCCCTCAATCCATTCGGCCAGATTCCCGTTCTCGTGGACGACGCTGTCGTCCTCCCAGACAGTAACGCAGCGCTGGTCTATCTGGCCAAACGCTACGATCCGGAGGGCCTTTGGCTGCCCGAAACGCCCGAAAAGGCAGCGCGTGTTCAACGGTGGCTGTCCGTTGCGGCCGGAGAGATTGTCTACGGCCCCGGCCTGGCCCGCAACATCCGGCAGTTCGGCGGAAACTTCGATGCGGACCAAGCTGCCCGGATCGCGGACAAGTTGCTGCGATGGACCGACGCTCATCTCGAGGATCGGGACTGGCTGGCATCCGACCCCGGATACGCATCGCCTCCCACGATCGCGGATCTCGCCTGCTACGGCTATATCCGGCTGGCTCCGGAGGGAGGTATCGATCTGTCCGAGTTCGAGTCCCTCCGGGCGTGGCTCGGAAGGGTCGAGGATCAGGACTTCTTCTTCCCGCTGCCCCGTCTGACCGACGGCTAGGTCTGGCCACCACCCAGACCCGGGGTTTCGCCGGGCTTCCCTTCAGACGAAACTCTGCGGATCGATGTCGATCTGGATCTTGTACTTGGCCGGGACGCGCTTCCAGTTCGCGCGCCAGGCGGTCATGTATTTAGACAGGTTCACGTGGGGCTCCGCCCGAACGAAGAGGCGGCGGCGATAGAGGCCGCGCAGGCGGGCGATGGGGGCTTCGCTGGGGCCGAGGATTTCGATCCCGTCCGCGCGCGGCGCCTTGGCGAGGAAGTCCTTGGCGAGATCCTTGGTCTTCTTCAGATCCGGTCCCCAGACGATCACGGCGGCCAGCCGTCCGTAGGGCGGCAGGCCCAGCATGTCGCGCATGGCCATTTCCACGCCGACGAACATCTCCCGGTCGCCCGCGACCAGCGCCTGCAGCGCCTCGTGTTCGGGATGGTGTGTCTGGATCAGGGCAGTTCCCGCCTTGTCGGCCCGGCCCGCACGGCCCGCCACCTGCACCAGCGTCTGATAGGTGCGCTCGCCCGCGCGCGGGTCCGCCCCGCCCATCAGCAGGTCTCCGTCCACCACGCCGACGAAGGTCAGCTTGGGAAAGTTGTGGCCCTTCACCACCATCTGCGTTCCGACGAGGATGTCGATCTCTCCGCGCTCCATCCGGCCCAGCCGAGCCTTGATCTCGTCCGGCGTGGCAGTGGTGTCGGAGGACAGAATTTCCACCCGCGCGTGGGGGAAGTGCGTTTGCGCTTCGTCCGCGATGCGTTCCACGCCGGGGCCGATGGAGGTCAGCCCGTCTTCCGCCCCGCATTTCGGGCAAGCGCGCGGCATCCGCATGGAAAAGCCCGTCAGGTGGCAGACGGCGCGGCCCGTGGCGCGGTGTTCAACCAGCCAGCTATCCGTGTCGGGACTGCGCAGCCGCTCCCCGCATGCCTTGCACAGGATCAGCGGCGCATAACCCCGGCGGTTCATGTAGAGCAGCGACTGCTCGCCCCGGGAGATGCGTTCGGCCACGGCCTGCACCATGGGCTCGGACAGGAACGATCCAGGCTCCGGCTTGTGGTCCTTCATGTCGATCAGGCCGATTTCCGGCAGGGTGATCGCACCCGGCCGCTCGGGCAGCACCACATGGGCGTAGCGGCCCGAGCGCGCGTTCTGGAGGCTTTCCAGCGACGGGGTGGCGGAAGCGAGGATCACCGGCCGGTCTTCCAGCCGTCCGCGCAGCACCGCCATGTCGCGCGCATTGTAGATCACGCCCTCTTCCTGCTTGAAAGAGGTGTCGTGTTCCTCGTCCACCACGATCAGTCCGAGATTGGCGAAAGGCAGGAAAAGCGCGGAGCGCGCGCCCACGACCAGCTTGGCCCTTCCGTGCGCGACTTCGCGCCAGGCGCGGCGGCGTTCCATGTCGGTGATGGAGGAATGCCAGGCGACAGGTTCCGCGCCGAAGCGCTGCCGGAAGCGCGACAGGCCCGCCTGCGTCAGCGCGATCTCCGGCACGAGGATCAGCACCTGTCTGCCCTGCCCTCCATCCCTTTGGCGGAGGGCTTCCGCAACGGCCTCGAAATAGACTTCGGTCTTGCCGGACCCCGTCACTCCGTCGAGCAGGGAGGCGGAATAGGCGTTCTTGCGGACCTGCGCGACCAGCTCTCCGGCGGCGCGTGTCTGCGCCGGAGACAACTCGCGGCCCGGCCGGTCCGGGTCGGGGTCGGGATAGGGCGGATCGACGGGCCGCTCGTCGGCGCGCATCAGTCCCGCCTTGACCATGCCCTTGACCACGCCTGCCGAAATGCCCGCGCGTTTGGCGATCTCCGATGCGCGCGCCGGGAACGGCCCGCCTTCGTCCAGCGCGGCCCGGCGCGCGGGGTTAAGGTTCAGCGGCCGGGCCCCGGTGGGTCCATAGAGGGTGGCGATGGGCGATGGGTCCAGCGCCTTCCAGGAGCGCAGGACCATTCGCAGCACCTGTCCCGGGCTGGCGACATTGTAGCGGGCCACCCAGTCGATGAAGTCCAGCGTCGCTTCGGGCAGAGGGCGGGTCGGCTTGACCTCCGCCACCTCCTTCAGGTCGCGCCCCTCTTCGGCCGGGGCCGGGGCCGTGCCCATCACCACGCCCAGTTTCATCTGCTTGCCGATGGGCGCGAAGACGAACTCGCCGCGCGCCACGCGCATCCCGTCCGGCACGGCGTAGTCGAACGCGCCGGGGACGTTCACGGGAAACAGGAGCTGAGCGGTTTGGCGGCTCATCCGGGCGTGTTATCAGGCCTTGCGATTCCCGCCGCCCCTTTCGTCACACAGGACGCAGCCTGCCATGAAATTCTTCGTCGATTCCGCCGATCTGGACGCCATCTCCGAACTTGCCGATGTCGGCCTTGTGGACGGGGTGACCACCAACCCGTCCATCATCGCCAAGTCCGGCCGCGACTTCAAGGACGTCATCGCGGAGATCTGCAAGCTCACGGACGGCCACGTTTCCGCCGAAGTGGTCGCCACGACCACGGACGACATGGTCCGCGAAGGCAAGACATTGCGCCAGATCGCCGACAATGTCTGCGTCAAGCTGCCCTTGACGATGGACGGCCTCGCCGCCTGCTCCCGCCTGTCCAAGGAGGGCGTGCCGACGAACGTCACGCTCTGCTTCTCGCCCAACCAGGCGCTGCTGGCCGCCAAATGCGGCGCGACCTACATCTCGCCCTTCATCGGGCGGCTGGACGACATCACGCTGGACGGCATGGAGCTGATCCAGGACATTCGCGAAATCTACGACAATTACGGGTTCGAGACCGAAGTGCTCGCCGCGTCGATCCGCAACGTCAACCACGTCAAGGACTGCGCCCTGATCGGCGCGGACGTGATCACGGCCCCGCCGGGGGTCATCAAGAGCCTCGCCAACCATCCGCTGACGGACAAGGGCCTGGCCGCCTTCCTGAAGGATTGGGAAGGCACGGGCCAGAGCATCTAGGCACGCCCGCTTTTTTTCCGGGACACGAAAAAGGCCGCCCTCCCCGAAAACAGGGAAGGCGGCCTTTCTTTTTTCGGTGTTGCGTCCGCTACTTCGGCAGCAGCACGGAGGACACGACGTGGACCGTGCCGTTGGACGTGGTCACGTCGGCGGTCGCAACGGTGGCTTTTCCGCCGTTTTCGTCCTTGATGTAGACCTTGCCGTCCTTGGCGTAGGCTTTCAGCTTGGCACCCGATAGGGTCGTCAGCTCGGCCTTGCCGCCATTGGCTTCGGCCAGGGCGATCACGTCAGCGGCTGCGAAGGAGCCGGAAACGACGTGGCTGGTCAGGATCTTGGACAGCTTGTCCTTGTTTTCGGGCATAAGCAGCGTGTCGACCGTGCCGGCCGGCAGGGCACCGAAGGCATCGTTGGTCGGCGCGAACACCGTGAACGGACCGTCCGCGGACAGGGCATCGACCAGGTCGGCGGCCTGGACGGCGGCGACGAGGGTGGACAG
>JBARXH010000129.1:0-2418 GCA_049647245.1 Litorimonas sp. | reverse complement strand
CAACGCGGGCCTCGCCGACCTCGATGTCGAAGGCCGCCGTTGAACTGTCGGGATTGATCAGGCCGTTTTCGCGGACATTGTCGAACCGGTCCGGCGCGGGCAGCTCGAGATCCGCAGCGACGGCCGCCGGGTCTTCTCCGGCGGAGATGCGGGCCGCGATGGCATCGGCAGCTTCACGGGTCGGCGCGACGATGAGGCTGACGTCGCGCGTCTCGACCGCGCCGATCTCGCCGGCGCCGATCAGGGTCTCGAACCGTTCCTGCAGCTGTTCATCCGTGACTTCGATGTCCTGGCGGAAGTCGAACGGCTCCACGCGCAGCATGAGGAAGCGGCGGTATTCGGGTGCCGTGAAGCGTCCCTGATTCTCGGCGATGTAGTCGCGCAGCTCGTCATCGGTCGGCTCGGGTAGCGGGTCGAGCGCGTTGGCGTCGAACCGCAAGAGGCGTCCGGTCCGGACCTCGTTGACGAAACGGTCGAAGGTGCGGGCATAGTCGTTGGGGGCTTCGATGCCGCCCATGATGGCGGGCAGGGTCTGCTGCTGGCGCAATGCCGCGATGATGTCGGCCTCAAAGTCACGCTCCGTCATGCGGTTGGAGGCGAGGACGCGGCGCAGCTGCTCGCGGTCGAACTCGTTGGTGATGGAATTGCGGAAGGCCTCGATGTCCCCGGCGAAGCGGGCCACGTCGCGGTTGTTGACACCGATGCCCAGATCGTCCGCATCCGCCTCGATGGCCAGGCGCTGCGTGAACTCGCCGACCAGCTGCTGCGGGATGCCCCGGTCGTAGGCCTGCTGCGGGGTGAGCCCTTCGCCGTTCTGCTCGGCAAAAGCGCGCATTTCGTCGTTGAAGCGGTCGAGGAACTCCTCCCGACCGACTTCCGCGTCTCCCACGGCCACAACGGCATTGCTGTTGTTGGGAGAGAAGACGTCCTCGATTCCCCAGACGGCGAAGGCCAGCACTAGCATGCCGACGAGGACGCCGACAAGGATGGTCCGGATGCGCGCAAAAACGCCTTGGGGTCTACCGTAGATATCTTCAGCCATAGCGCCGCGCGTGTAGCAGACCGGGAAGCCCCCGCAAGCGGTTGCGTTCAGTCACCCGACGTTTCAAACCGGGTGGATGAAACAGCTGATCGCCGCCAACTGGAAGATGAACGGACTGCCGGACTGGGCGGACAAGGTGGGGCAGCTCCACGCCCTTGTGCCCGATCCGAAGGGGGAGTTGCTGATCTGCCCGCCGCACCCATTGGTCGGGCTCCTGGCCAGGGCTGCGGAAGGCACGACCGTAACCATCGGGGCGCAGGACTGCGCGTCGACGGATGCGGGGGCGCACACGGGCGAGACCGATAGCACGCTCCTTGCCGCGCTCGGGGCGCGCTACGTGATCGTGGGTCATTCCGAACGCCGGGCAGGCGGCGAATCCAGTCACAAGGTCCGCGAGAAGGCAACACGCGCGATCGCGGCCGGCCTCCGGCCGATCATCTGCGTCGGAGAAAGTCTGGCGGAGCGGGAAGCCGGGCGGGCAGTTCCCGTGGTCAACGACCAGCTGTCAGAGAGCCTTCCGAGCGACGGCGCGTACGATATCGCCTACGAACCCGTTTGGGCGATCGGGACGGGACGTACGGCCACGGCGCGGGACGTGGCGGAGATGCACGCCGCCATCCGGGGCACGGTCGGGTCCGGACCGCGGATCCTCTATGGCGGATCGGTCAAACCCGACAACGCCTCCATCCTGCTGGGTGTGCCCGAGGTAGGAGGCGCGCTCGTCGGCGGGGCCAGCCTGGACATGGAGAGCTTTGCGAAGATCGCCCGGGCGTCCCGCGCCGAGGTGCCGGGTTAACGGAGCGCTAACCATAAGGCGGGATGTTTGGCGTATCACCGACTCGCGAGATCGTTATGCGCTTCAGCCTTATTCTCCTGGCCACCACGCTGGCCGCTCCGACCGCTTTTGCGGCCGATCTTGGTACATACCGGCCCGGCGTTCCCTATCACTCCGTCATCGTTCCTGCGGCCAATGTCTGTGAAAGCCAGTGCGACGGCGATGCGCAGTGCCGGGGCTGGAACTATGTCAAACCTAACCCAACCGTCTCCGGTGTGTGCGAATTCCTGTCCGAGGCCGGACAGCCCATCTCCAGCGCCATCGCGATCAGCGGAGTCAGCGGCTCGGCTCTGCCCGCACCGGACCGGGTGATTGCCGGTCACACCAATACGGTCCGCGTCGGCATTACACCGACCATCGACCAGGCTCCGACCGTGCAATCCGGACCGACTCGACGGGTCGTGACCCATCCCGTGCCCGGACAGCGCGTCATGACGGCGCCGCGTCATGTGCCGCAGCCTCAGAACGCCGTTCCGCTGACCCAGTCCGCCGCCTATCGCGGACCGGCCCGCGTCCGGCCCAATGCCATGCGGCGAGAGGT
>JBARXH010000128.1:0-2923 GCA_049647245.1 Litorimonas sp. | reverse complement strand
GCCGCCGGCCGGGCGCGTACCGGATGGGGGCCTGACGAGATGAAAGCCTTGCTCGCCGCCGGGGGCACCGGCGGACACATGTTCCCCGCGCAAAGCCTGTCCGAGGAACTGGGCCGCATGGGCTGGCAGTGCGCCATGATCACGGATGCGCGGGGGCGCAAACATGCGGGCCGCATCCAGGCCGATCCCATCCTCGAGGTCGAAGCCGCGTCGATCTCGCCGCGCCGGCCCGTCAAGGCGCTGCGCGGCGCCATGGCGCTGGGCCGGGGCGTTCGCCAGGCCAAGGCCTTCATGCGCGACTGGCAGCCCGACGTCGTCGTCGGTTTCGGGGGCTATCCCAGCTTCCCGGCCCTGCGCGCGGCCGAGAGCCTGAACATTCCGCGCGTCATTCATGAACAGAATGCGGTGCTGGGGCGCGTGAACCGGGTCTTCGCGCGCAAGGCCGTCGCGGTCGCCAGTGGGTTCGACGATCTTGCGCGGCTCCCGGACGGGGCGACACACCTGCCGATCGGCAACCCGCTACGCGATACGCTGATCTCTGCGGCCCGATCTGCAGGCGAGAAGAAAGAGGAGGGAGCCTTCCGGATTCTCGCCATTGGCGGCTCGCTCGGCGCAAACATCCTGTCGGAGCGCGTGCCCGAAGCTCTCGCGGCGCTGCCCGAGGACATGCGTGCGAACGTCACCGTCGTGCAGCAGGCGACGGAAAGCCGGATAGACGCGGCGAGAGACGTCTTCGCGAAGGCCGACATTCCGGCGACGCTCGACACGTTCTTTTCCGACATCGAGACGCATCTGGCGTCTGCGGACCTCGTCATCGCGCGGGCCGGAGCATCCTCCGTCTCCGAGATCGCGCTGATGGGCAAGCCCGCCATCTTCATCCCGCTGGCCATCGCCATGGACGATCACCAGACGGCGAACGCCCGGACATTGGAACGTCTTGGTGCCGCCCGAATTATACCGGAATCGGCGTTCACCGCAGAGCGGCTGACCCAGACGATTCAGGAGATCATGAATGACGCCGACTGGCTTGACCAAGCGGGCGCGAACGCCTCTAAGCTCGCCCGACCCGATGCCGCGCGCGACCTGGCCGCGCTCGTCGTCTCTGCCGCCGGACAACAACGTGACTGACATACAATCCCACCGGGACACCAAGAAGAACCTCGCCACCAAGGTGCCCTTCGACATGGGGCCGATCCACTTCGTCGGCATCGGCGGCATCGGCATGAGCGGCATCGCCGAAGTCATGCTGAACCTCGGCTACCAGGTGCAGGGCTCCGACATGCGGGAGACCGCGATCACGGAACGGCTGAAGTCGCTCGGCGCGACCGTCTTCATCGGACAGAAGGCCGAACAGGTGGCGGGCGCGGGCGCCATCGTGATGAGTTCCGCAATCAAGGCCGACAATCCCGAGCTAGTCGAGGCGCGCAACCGCGCCATCCCGGTCGTGCGCCGCGCCGAGATGCTGGCCGAGCTGATGCGGCTGAAATGGACGGTCGCGGTCGGCGGCACGCACGGCAAGACCACGACGACGACCATGATCGCGGCCCTGCTGGAAGGCGGGAAGCTCGACCCCACCGTCATCAATGGCGGCATCATCAACGCCTATGGCTCAAACGCGAAACTGGGCATGGGCAAGTGGATGGTGGTGGAAGCCGACGAAAGCGACGGCTCCTTCCTCAAGCTGCTGCCGACGGTGGCCGTCGTAACCAATATCGACCCTGAACATATGGAGCATTACGGCGAGTTCGACACGCTGCGCTCCGCCTTCGACAGCTTCGTTCAGAACCTGCCCTTCTACGGGTTCGCCGTGCTCTGCACCGACCATCCGGAAGTGCAGGCGCTGGTCAGCCGCGTCTCCGACCGGCGCATCCTGACCTACGGCTTCAACCCACAGGCCGACATCCGCGCCGTGGATCTGTCGCTGGAACCGGACGGGACGCGCTTCGATGTGGTCTTCCGCAACCAGGGCGAGGAAACGCGCTGGACGGACCTGTTCCTGCCCATGGCGGGCAAGCACAATACGCAAAATGTCCTGTCCGCCGTCGCCGTGGCGCGCGAACTCGGCATGAGCGAGGGCGAAGTCCGCGACGCCCTGGCGGGCTTCGGCGGGGTCAAGCGCCGCTTCACGGCCGTGGGCGAATGGAACGGCGTCAGCATCATCGACGATTACGGCCACCACCCGGTGGAGATCGCCGCCGTACTCCAGGCCGCGCGGCAGGTCGCCTCCGCGAAGGAGGGCGGCGGCAAGGTCCACGCCGTGGTGCAGCCGCACCGCTATTCCCGCTTGGAGGACCTGTTCGAGGAGTTCTCCACCTGCTTCAATAATGCCGACACGGTGCGGGTGACCGATGTCTACGCCGCGGGCGAAAGCCCAATCGAGGGCGTGTCCGGTCCCGCACTTGTCGAAAGCCTGAAGCGCCACGGCCATCGCCGCGCCTCGCTGACGACGCGCGGCACGCTGGCGGCCGACCTCAAGGACGACCTGTCTCCCGGCGATCTCGTCATCTGCCTCGGCGCGGGGGACATCACCTACTGGGCGGCTGAGCTGGCGGAGACACTCGCGGCTTGACGGCGCTGATCGACAGACTGCCGGAGGTTCGCGGCTCGCTGAAGGCCGATGTCCCGCTCGCGCCCTATACCTGGCTGCGTGTCGGCGGTCCGGCCGACGTGCTCTTCATGCCGAAGGACGAAGCCGATCTGGCCCTGTTCCTGTCCTCCATCGACCCGGACATTCCAGTGACGATCCTCGGCGTGGCGTCCAACACGCTCGTCCGGGACGGCGGCGTGGAGGGGGTGGTCATCCGGCTGGGACCGGCCTTCGGCAGGATCGAGACCGACGGCACGCAGCTGACGGCCGGCGCGGCGGCGCTGGACGCGCGCGTGGCCAAGGCGGCGGCAGACGCCGGAATTGCAGGGTTGGAAT
>JBARXH010000127.1:0-4548 GCA_049647245.1 Litorimonas sp. | reverse complement strand
GTCCCTACCAGATCGAGGAAATCCGCCCGATTCTGACGGCGCTTCGCGACGAAACGCCCAAGGCGAACGCCATCATCCAGGCCGACCGCGACGCCGATGTCGGAACCGTGATGGGGGTTCAGGAGCTGTTTCAAGACCTGGGTGTCACCACGCGCGTCGGGACCGAGTAGGGACTGGCGGCCGCCACCGGGTCCGCTATGTCGCGGGCCTGACTAGAAAGGAAACAAGACTATGGGATTCATGCGTTGGTTGGCCGTCGTTCCGGCCGCGATCGTCACGGTCGTTCTGTTCGTCCTCATGATGAGCCTCATTTCCGAGGAGTTCAAACCGCAGGACAAGCTTGAGCTGTCCGCTTTCGAGATCAATCCCAAGGTCGAGGATGTAAAGATCCTGGAGCGCGAAACCAAGATCACCGAGATCAAGAAGATCGAGACGCCTCCGCCTCCGCCGCAGATCGAGCGCCAGAAGGCCGATCGCCCGGCCGAGCCGATCGCCTCGCTGCAGGGCGCTGTGCCGGAATTCGAAGCGCCCGAGATCGACCGTTCGCAGTTCCGCATCACCGTGTCCGACCGCGACGCCCAGCCGCTGGTCCGCATCCCGCCGATCATGCCGCCGCGCGCCGATAAGTCCGGTCACTGCAAGGTCCGTTTCAATGTGAGCCCCGAAGGCCAGCCCTTCGACGTAGTCGCGACCTATTGCACCCAGTCGCTGTTCGAGCGCCCGACCATCCGTTCGGTCCAGAAGTGGAAGTACAATCCCAAGATCCAGGACGGACTGCCCGTGGGCCGGACCGGCGTGGAGTCGAAGATCACCTTCCGCCTGGCCGATGAGCGCGGGAACATCATTCCCGAATAGTCCCGGCAGCCTGTTGTTCCGGGCCTCGGTCCGGCGCAGCTGACCAATTCTTAACGGCGCGGGACGGTTTGTCCCTCTCGCACCCCAACGGTTTCGACCCCATATCGGGACTGTCAACATACAGGGACCGGTTCGGCCGGTCCGAAGAAAGACTGCGGTCCAGCCTGGACGTCGGACCGCATCCTTTCCCAACCAGTTCGGGAGACGATATGACCAACCGCACCAAAACCCCCATCCGACGCGCGGGCGAATTGCTCGGTGCAAGCTGTGTTGCCCTGGCTGCGATGAGCTTTGTCGCTCCGGCCTCCATCGGCACCGCGTTCGCTCAGGACGAAGCGACGGAAGGTCGCCAGTTCTCCGCGGCTGCGGGCGAGAAAGTCTATGAGGCCCAGGAGTTGCTCAGCGCCAATCCGCAGGGCGCGATCAATGTGCTCAGCGCGCTGCTCAACTCCAGCACCGCGCTCAATCCGTACGAGCGCTCGATCATCCACCAGATGATGGGTCAGGCGTACAATGACGTCGACAACCCGGCTCAGGCACTCCGGTCCTTCCAGTCCGCACTGGATGCAGGCGGTCTGCTGCCCAACGAAGCCAACAGCATCAAGGTCGTCATCGCCCAGCTGATGATCGTGAACGGCCAGTTCCGTCAGGGTGCGGAAGCGCTGGAGCGCTTTATCGCCGAAACGGGACAGGAAAAGCCCAACTATGTCGAGCTGCTGACGCAGGCCTGGGTCGAGGCGGAAGACTACCGCCGTGCGCTGCCTTGGGCGCGCAAGTGGTTCAACAATGCCAGCCCGAAGGAGCGCAAGCACTTCGACCTGCTGAACTTCCTCTATAACAATCTCGGCATGCCGGGCGAGCAGGCGGACATCGTCAAGCAGATGATCCAGAAGTGGCCCGAGGACAACACGCTGTGGAACAGCTGGGCGTCCATGCTGGGCAATGGCGGCCGCGAACAGGATGCGTTCGAGGTCAACAAGATGCTCTATCTCGGCGGTGCCCTGAACACCGAGCAGGACATCAAGAAGGTCATCCAGTACTACTCCTTCTACGAGATGCCCTACCAGGCCGCGCAGATCCTGGAGCGCGAGATGCGCAATGGCCGCGTGGCCCGTACGGCGGACAATCTCGAGGAGCTGTCCAAATACTACCGGACGGCGCGCGAATACGACAAGGCCATTCCGGTTCTGGAAGAGGCCGCGCAAATGTCCAGCTCGGCCAAGCTCTATGCCGCCCTCGGCGAAGCCCTCTACAATGAAGGCAATTGTCAGCGCGCCCAGGAGTCGTTCGAACGGGCGATTTCCCGCGGCTATGACGCCGGCAAGAGCTGGATGCAGGTTGCCAACTGCATCTACGACTCCACGCAGAGCGCCGACCGCCTGTCTTGCGACATGACGTCGGAGCAAATGGACAATGCGCCTATCACCCGCATTCGTGCCCGCGCCATCGAGGCGTTTCGCAAGGTCCCGGCCGGTTCGCGCGAGTCGCGCAATGCCCGCAAGTGGATCCAGTTCGTCTCCGACGAGCGCTCCGCCGTGGAACGCCGTTGCGAGTTCGAGAAGAACGTCGAGAAGGAGCTCTGCTTCTCCAAGATCAAGCTCGAGTATGACAACATCGTCTTCGCCGGTGGCGAGTTCGAGCTCGAGGACGAGAACTGCATGCGGTTCAAGCCGGAATATGACGAACTCTACGTCCGGACGACGACCGGTTAGAGCGTCGATCATCCGCTTCGACGACCCGGCCCTCGTGGCCGGGTTTTTTTGTGCGCATAAGTCTGGGCCTGTCTTTCAGGATGTGTTATAACATATCTATTGGAGGCGCGTATGATCGGTTTGTTGCATGCAGGACTTGAACGCCTGAGGGCGGAGACTTTTCTCCGACATCGTTTCCATGCGACTCACCCCGTACCGGCTTCGGCATCAGGGCAGGTTGCTGCATCTTCAGAGCTTGTAGGCCCGTGGCGGTCTTCCTTGCCCCGTCATGCGGCCGCCATTGCAGGGGGCGGCGCGGCCACGATCGCGCTCCTTGCACTGATGACGGGCCTTATCGCGGAAGAATTCACGCCGATGGATACGGTCGAGTTGGGCGTGTTCGAGATCAACCCTGTGGCCGAAGACATTTCGGTGCTCGTGGAGCGGACGCCTCCCGAGCTTCCGGACCGGATCGACGTTCCGCCTCCGCCGCCGCAGGTCGACATTCCCGCGACAGTCCAGCCCAGCGAGCCCATCGTCGGCCTCGCGCAGCCCGTGATCGAGCTAACGCCGACGATCGCTCTGCCCACGGACTTCACGCCCGCCATCCAGGACGGCAACGTCACGCCGCTCGTGCGCATTCCGCCCGTCATGCCGCCGCGCGCCACGCGGTCGGGGCATTGCCAGATCGGTTTCGACATCGGCCCGGACGGGCGGCCGTTCAACGTGCAAGCCCTGTCCTGTTCGCAAGCGCTGTTTTCGCGGTCCGCTGTCCGGTCGGTCGAGAAGTGGACCTACCGTCCAGAAATCCGCGACGGTCTGGCCGTCACGCGCACGGGGTTGAAGACGAAAATCAGCTTTGTCCTGTCCGATGAACGCGGGCAGGTCATCCCGGAATAGGGCGGGCCTATTTGCGGTGCGAGAAGACGAGCGCGGCCGTGATGGCGGCGGCGCCGAAGTCTTCCTCGCGAGGGATCACGCCCTTGCGGATGTATTCCAGGACTTCCGGGCTGAGCGACGCCGTCAGGGACCAGTTCCAGTAACGCAGAACGGTCTGAGCCTTGTCCGTGGAGACCGTGTCGTAGGTTTCCAACGTGCGGGAGAAGTCCGGATCGGGTGAGCCGTCTTCCGCATGCGTCCGGCGACCGATCCCGGTCCAGAGCGCTTCCAAATGATGGCGTTTCAGTCCCGGGGCCTTGCACAGAATGGCAATGGGTTGGCCGCCCTTGTCGGTCAGGATCTGCGCGCCCGTGGCGGGCTTGATCCCGGCCATGTAGGAGAGTTCTTCGGTCGTATGCCGTGTCAGGCCGCTTTGCCGGATATTCTCGACCACCTCTTCGAGGGTCTCAAACGGCGAGCGGTCCGCGGCCGCGCGGTTGCGCTGGCGGCGTTCGATGAATTGCAGGGCTTTTCGCACGCCGCTGTCCTGCCAGCCTTCCTGGGCCGCGAGCGGGTAGAGGTCTCCGCAACTGTCCTGCAACACGTGACGGGTGACGGCGAAACGCTTCAGGATGCGCCGGCGGTTCACCGAGTCGGCCCACCAGTACATTGTCAGCCCGTGGCTGGGGCGCAGTTCGTCCCGGCGGACCAGAAGCTCCACATAGGGTTGGTGAGAGCGCGACATGACGAGGATACGCTGGATCGCCGTATCCGACAGGTTCGACCCCTTGTTCTTCAGCAGGGTCTCGACCACGGTTTCTTCCATGAACTCGACCAGCACGTCGACCACCGCGTCCGACAGATGACGCCGCTGCGAGATCATCACGCGGTGTTCCATCTTCACCTTGCGGGCGATCTGGATCAGGTCCGAGTCCGTCAGGCTCTTGCTGTTCTCCAGCACGTGGCGGGCGATCTGGATGTCGTCCTTGGCCAGCAGCACGAGCAGGGTGCGCGGCGCTTCGTTGAGCATGGTCAGCCGTTTCGCCACGGCCTCGCGAATGTCGGTGTCGGTCGAACGCAGAAGCTCCACGAGCACATCGCCCGCCATGTGGCGCTCCTGCGG
>JBARXH010000126.1:0-2175 GCA_049647245.1 Litorimonas sp. | reverse complement strand
GAAGAGCGCCATCTTCAGCGGGCCGATCCAGTACTCGAAGTCCCCCGAGCTCCACCGGTTGTATTCAAACGGCATCTGGATGAGGCCGAAGAGAAACCCCGAAAGCACGAACGTGCCAACCACCACGAAAAGCCCGGCTTTCGTCATCGCGAGGCCGGACCGCGTCCCGGACGGCCAGAACCGCCAGGCCAGAAGCGGCGCGACCACAAGCCCGCAGACAATCGCCAGAACCCCTTGGAGCCAGTACGACTCCCAAGAGAAAAACGAACTAATATAGAGGGTTGGCACACTCGCGGCGATCAAGGCCGCGAGCGCGAAATTCCGGCGCGTCCGGTATCGGGGCGGCAGGCGCACCCCGGACTAGTCCCGCCGCAGGCACACCGCCGTCGCTTCGCCGCCGCCGATGCACAGGCTCGCCATGCCGGTCTTGGCGTCGCGGCGTTCCATTTCGCCGACGAGGGTGGCCATGATGCGCGCGCCGCTGGCGCCAATCGGGTGGCCGAGCACGACACCGCCGCCGTTCACGTTCACCTTGTCATGGTCGAGTCCCAGCTCCTGCATGGCGATCATGGGCACGACGGCGAACGCCTCGTTGATCTCCCACAGATCGACGTCGGCTACGTCCCAGCCCGCCTTGTCGAGCGCCTTGCGCATGGCGTGGACGGGGGCGGTGGTAAACTTGGCGGGTTCGTGCGCATGGGCGGCGTGGGAGACGATCTCCGCCAGCACGCTGTGACCTTCGGCCTCGGCCTGGCTGCGGCGCATCAGCACCATGGCGGCCGCGCCGTCATTGATCGACGACGCGTTGGCGGCCGTGACCGTTCCGTCGGGGGTGAAGGCGGGGCGCAGGGCCGGGATCTTCTCCGGCATGGCCTTGCCGGGGCCTTCGTCCGTGTCCACGACCGTTTCGCCCTTGCGGTGCTTGACCGTCACCGGCGTAATCTCGCGGTCGAACCCGCCGTCTTCCTGCGCGGCCTTGGCCCGGCGCACGGATTCCAGCGCGTAGGCGTCCTGCTGTTCGCGCGTGAACTGGTACTCGCTGGCGATCTCGTCGGCGAACACGCCCATGGCCCCGCCCGCATAGGCGTCGGTCAGCCCGTCATGCATCATGCTGTCGATCAGCTGGCCGTCGCCCATGCGGTAGCCCTGGCGCGCCTTGGGCAGCAGGTAGGGCGCGTTGCTCATGCTCTCCATGCCGCCCGCGACCGCGACATCGACGCTGCCCGCGAGGATGGCATCGTGCGCCATGATCGCGGCCTGCATGCCGGAGCCGCACATCTTGTTCACGGTCGTGGCTTCCGTGGAAATCGGCAGGCCCGCCTTGATCGCGGCCTGGCGGGCGGGCGCCTGGCCCTGCCCGGCTGGCAGCACACAGCCCATCACGGTCTGCTCGACCTGGTCGGCGGCCACGCCCGCTTCGTTCATTGCCGCCTTGATGGCCGCCGCGCCGAGTTCGGGCGCGGAAACGGACGACAGGCTGCCCATGAAGGCCCCCATCGGGGTGCGGGCGATGCCGACGATGACGACGGGGTCGGAAGACTGGCTCATGACTGTGTCCTGCAAGGTGGAAGGGGTCTCGCCCGCCCTATCCGGCGGCGGGCGCGCAAGATCAATGCGCTATTCGGCCTGAGTCCGGCCTGCCTGTTCGCGGGCGCGGGCTTCCGCCTTGATGCGGTCGAGCTCGCGGCGGCGCTCCAGCCGTTCCTGTTCGAACCGCGTCTTGGCGCGGGCATTGTAGACGAACAGGGCCACGACCACGGCGGCGAGCAGAACGACGATGAGAATGGCGGTCTGGTCGGTCATGCGGTCTCCAATAAAGTTGTGGAGACCCTATTTGGGTGAGATGCCACAGCAGTCAATGCGCAGGCCGCTTCACGCCTGCGTCAGCTCTCCGACTTCTTCTGGAACCAGATCCACAGCGCAATGGCGGGAACGCCGAGGATGAAGGCGAGGAAGATGAGGATCTGGATAGACATGGGCGGGCTCCGCATGAGGGGTGACGCGGTCCCTACGCGCCACGCCCGCCTTTGTGCCGAGACCTGAGACAGTGTTTGCGCGCGAATACCGGATTCTTGCGTCTAGTCCTGGCCGCCCCTACGCCGTGCCGGTGATCCAGCCGCCGCCCAGCGTGCGCTGCGCGTCGTCGCGGTCTTCGTAGAAGACGCAGGCCTGGCC
>JBARXH010000125.1:0-2592 GCA_049647245.1 Litorimonas sp. | reverse complement strand
GGCGAGCTGCGGACCCTGCTTTCCATGCCGACCTTCGACGGCAACCTCTTCGTGTCGGGCCTGACCCAGGCGGACATGGCCGCGCTAAACAATGACGAGAAACGACCGCAATACAACAAGGTGATCTCGGGCGGCTATCCGCCCGCTTCCACCTACAAGATGGCCGTGATGCTCGCCGCGCTCGAGTCCGGCAAGATCAATCCGCGCGAGCGGGTCTTCTGCAACGGCAGCGTCCGGCTGGGTGACCGCATCTTCCACTGCTGGAAGCGGCGTGGCCACGGCGCGGTAGACATGCGCTACTCGCTCCAGCAGAGCTGCGACACCTACTATTACGAGATCTCGCAAATCATCGGCGTGGACGCGATTGCCGACATGGCACGGCGGCTGGGCCTCGGGCAGCGTCACGATGTGGGCATCGCCGGGGAGACGCAGGGGATCGTCCCCGACCCGGACTGGAAGCGCGAGCGCTACGACCGGGGCTGGCGCATGGGCGACACGTTGAACGCATCGATCGGGCAGGGCTTCGTCCTCGCCTCGCCGCTGCAACTCGCCGTGATGACCGCCCGTATCGCGAATGCCCGCTATGCCGTCTCGCCCAGCCTCTATGCGGGCCGCGATCTCTCGGACATGCCGCCGCTGGACATCGATCCCGAGCATCTCGCCTATGTGCAGGACGCGATGTGGAGCGTGACGCAGCAACCGGGCGGGACCGCCTACCGCCACAACGGCCTCGGCCTGCCGGGCATCGATCTGGCGGGCAAGACCGGCACCGCGCAGGTCCGGGGCATCACCCGCGCCGAACGTGCGGCCGGGCTTCTGTCGCATGAGGAAACGCCCTGGAAATACCGCGATCACTCGCTTTTCGTCGGCTATGCGCCCTATGACCGCCCGCGCTTCGCGGCGGGCTGCGTCGTGGAGCATGGCGGGTCGGGATCGCGCCGGGCCGCGACGATCGTGCGTGCCGTGCTGGCGGAAAGCCTTCGACGCGACGGTCTGGGGCCGCGCACGGAGGCGGGGGGACAGACCGCGCTGTGACCGTCCGCTTCGAGGAGTTCGACGAGGTCGGCAACAAGCTGTACCAGATCAACTGGCTCCTGCCCGTGCTCGCCGTGTTGCTCGGGCTGGTCGGTATCCTGGCGATCCTGTCTGCGACCAACGGCATCTGGAGCCACGGCGCGATGCAGCATGCGGTGCGCCTGGCTGTGGCATCTGTCGCCATGCTCGTCGTGGCGCTGATCAACATCCGTGTCTGGTACACGCTGGCCTATCCGACATACGCGGTCGCGCTCCTGCTCCTGGTCGCGGTCGAGTTCATCGGGGTCAATGTGAACGGCTCGGTGCGATGGCTTCAGATCGGTCCCATGCGGTTGCAGCCCTCCGAGATCATGAAGCCCGCCGTCGTGCTGGCGCTGGCGCGATTCTATCATGACCTGCCGAGCTTCCGGGTGTCCGGCCCATTCGGGCTGGCGGGGGCGCTATTCCTGATCGCCGCGCCCATGGCGCTGGTTTTGCGCCAGCCCGATCTTGGCACGTCGCTGCTGATCTTCACGACCGGAGCCGCGATCATCTTCCTGGCAGGCGTCAGCTGGCGGGTCATTGCGCTGGGCGGCGTGATGGCCTTGGTCAGCATTCCGGTCGTGTGGCAGTTCGGGTTGCGGTCCTATCAGCGAGAGCGCGTGCTGACTTTCCTCGACCCGTCCCGCGATCCGGCTGGCGCGTCCTACCATATCACGCAGAGCAAGATCGCGCTGGGGTCCGGCGGGCTGAGCGGTAAGGGATATATGCAAGGCACGCAGCGGCAAGGCGGGTATGTGCCGGAAAACAGCACGGACTTCATTTCCACCGTCATCGGCGAAGAGTTCGGTTTCGTCGGGTCGCTGGCGTTGATGGGGCTCTACATCGCCGTGATCGCCGTCTGCTTCCGGCTGTCGATGCAGACCAAGGAAGTGTTCGGACGACTGCTCATTCTCGGCCTGACGACAACCTTCTCGCTCTACATCTTCATCAATCTGGGGATGGTCATGGGGCTCCTGCCGGTCGTGGGCGTGCCGTTGCCGCTCGTCTCGTACGGGGGAACGGTGATCCTGGCGGTGATGGGCGGGTTCGGGCTGATCCTGTCCGCGCACCTCCACGCCTCAACGCCTCTCCCCAGCAGTGACTGACGCGTCGGGCAGGGTTTCCAGCGCGGCTTCGAGAAAGGGCAGCGTTTCGCGAACGGCCTGAAGCAGCTGAGCCGTCCGCTCCACCAATCGCTCGGTCGGGGCGGTGCGGACGTCCCGTGCGATCCACGGGACCCGGTTCATGCCGACGGTCAGAGACGCGCTGCGCAGGCTGTGCAGCGCCTCGTGAAACTCCAGGGTCAGCCGCTCGTCACCTGCCAGACAGCCGGGCAATGTGCGGGCGATACCCTTGAGCGAGTCCGACAGGCCCGAGCGGTAACTGGTGAGGACATGCCGCCGCGTGACCTCGTCCGCCTGTCCCGGGCCTTCACGCAGGACGGCGATATCCAGCAGGGGGCGGGCGCCGTGGTCCACGCTGTTTGCGGCGATGCCGACCACGGGCTTGGTGGTCTGGAGGCGACGATCCGACAGG
>JBARXH010000124.1:0-2380 GCA_049647245.1 Litorimonas sp. | reverse complement strand
GTTCGCCGCGCGCACCACGCCCGCCGTCGCGGCCGCCGATCTCTCGACCGAGGCCTGGAGTCCGGCCCGCGTGGCGGAAATCCGCGCCGAGGGCCGGGCCGTGTTCGTGGATTTCACCGCCGACTGGTGCGTGACCTGCAAGGTCAATGAGCGCCTGGTGCTGAAGACGCAGGCGGTCCAGCAGGCGTTCGCGGAGACGGACACGGCGTTCCTGATTGCGGACTGGACCAACAAGAATGACGAGATCGCGCGCGAGCTGGAAGCCTATGGCCGCGCGGGCGTGCCGCTCTACCTGTATTTCGAGCCGCTGGGGCCTGATGGAGGTGACAATTCCGTGAGGGGAGAGGTTCTCCCTCAAATCCTCACGACCGATCTGGTAGTCGAGACCCTGCAAGGGACCCGATAAACCCACCCTGGAGAGTGATCATGAAGATTCTGACCCCCCTGATTTCCGGCGCAACCGTTGCCACGCTGGCGTTCGCCGCCCCTGCCTTCGCCAAGGTCGCGACCGGCGCGTCCGTGTCCGACATGAGCGTCGTGGACAGCAACGGCGTCACGCACAACCTGTCCGACTTCGCCGGAAAGCGCGTCGTGCTGGAGTGGACCAATGAGGGCTGTCCCTACGTCAAGAAGCACTACGACACCGACAACATGCAGGCTCTGCAACGCGACGCGGCCGCCGACGATACGGTCTGGCTGTCCGTGATCAGCTCCGCCGATGGCAAGCAGGGCTACAAGACCGGCGAGCAGGTCGCTGAATGGAGCGACGCCCACAAGGTCGCCTCCACCGCCGTGATCCTCGATGCGGACGGCGAGATGGGCCAGGCCTTCTCCGCCCGCACCACGCCGCACATGTACATCATCGATGAAGACCAGACGCTGGTCTATCAGGGCGCGATCGACGATAACAGCTCGTCCAACCCGGCCACCGTGGAAGGCGCGACCAACTATGTCCGCCAGGCCCTCGCCGAAATGGATGCCGGCCAGGCCGTCACCGTCGCGGAAACCCAGCCCTATGGTTGCTCGGTGAAATACGCCTCCTAGAGCGCGCCAAATCCCAAGACCCAGGCCCGCCTCCCGGCGGGCTTTTTCATGGACGCCCAGATGGACGCCCAAATAAATCTTCAGAGCGTCTCGACGGTCAGGTTGTTGTTGGTGAAGACGCAGATGCGGTCGGCGATGGCCATGGCCTTGCGGGCCAGCGTCTCGGCATCGTCTTCGTACTCCGCCATGGCCAGCGCGGCGGCATAGGCGTAGTTCCCGCCCGAGCCGATGGCGACAATGCCCTCGTCGGGTTCGACCACGTCGCCATTGCCGGTCAGGACGAAGGTCTGCGCGGTGTCGGCGACGATCAGCATGGCTTCGAGATTGCGCAGATATTTGTCGGTGCGCCAGTCCTTGGTCAGTTCCACGCAGGCCCGGGCGAGTTGGGTCGGATATTGCTCCAGCTTGGCTTCCAGCCGCTCCAGCAGCGCGAACGCATCCGCCGTGGCTCCGGCGAAGCCCGCCAGTACGTCCCTGTCCTTGCCGACGCGGCGGACCTTGCGCGTATGGCCTTTCATGACCGTATTGCCGGCGCTGACCTGGCCGTCGCCGACCACCACGACCTTGCCGTTCTTTCGGACGGACAGGATGGTCGTGCTGCGCCAGCGTTCCTTGAGGTAATCGTCACTCGTATCGGTCTTGCTCATGGACGCGATGTGGGCAGGCGGCGGGCTTGCGTCAACCGGGCGCGGGAACGCGACAGCGGTTCGTCCGCTATGGCTCGCATGACGGCTCCATCCCAGTCCCCGCTGACCGTGCGGCGCGTGTCGTTCGACTTCGCTGGCATCCCCTTCCACTGGCATCCCAGCCCGGCCCTGTCGGCCATCGGCAATGCCACCAGCTTCGGGGCGGTCGCGTTCGAGCGCATGGTCTGCCAGAGCGTGAAGGAGGCATTGCCCTTGATCCGGGACCCGGCGCTGGAGGCCGAGTGTCGGGACTTCATCGCTCAGGAAGCCATGCATTCGGCCGCGCACAAGCGGCACGTCAAGGCGCTGCTCGAGGTGCAGCCCGATCTGGCTGGGGTTCCCGGGCAGGTCGAAGCGCTCAATGCCGAGCTGTTCGGGGACAGGCCCCTTCACGCGCGTCTGGGCTTCGCGGCGTTGCTGGAAGGCGTGCTGCCCGCGCTTGGCCGGCACATGATCGTGGAGCGCAAGACGCTGTTCGACGGGGCCGATCCGCGCATGTCGGCGCTGCTGCTGTGGCATTTCTGCGAGGAGATCGAGCACGAGGCGACGGCGGCCAAGCTGTACCGCCATCTCTACCCCAAACGCTGGCGCGTCCGGGACGTGCCGTTGACCTTGCGGTTCTTCGCGCGGTTCACCGCGTTGATGGAGCG
>JBARXH010000123.1:0-4484 GCA_049647245.1 Litorimonas sp. | reverse complement strand
GCGAATCACCGTGCGGGCGGGCTGCGCAAGGGGCTTCGCCTGGCGGGCGAGTCGTTAACCCCGACTCCCGCGGCCTGCCCGCGCAGCCGCGCGGACATCGTGCAGGAAGGTGGCGAACATGCCCTGCATGGGCTCGGTCAGGGCCGCGCCCGCCTCTTCCGGCGTGCCGGAGGCGAAGGGCGGTTTCGGCGCATATTCGGCCTGTAGCTGGACGGCCTTCGCGTAGCCCTCGCCGCGCAGCTGCGCGAGAATGGAGAGGCCGAAATCGATCCCGGCCGTCACCCCGCCGCCCGTGATCAGATTGCCGTCGCGCACCACGCGCGCATTGACCGCCGTGGCGCCGAACTCCGGCAGGAGATGCCGGGTCGCCCAGTGTGAGGTCGCCCGCCGGCCCTCCAGCAGGCCGGACTGGCCGAGGATCAGCGACCCCGTGCAGACGGCCGTCACCAGCTTGGCCGCTTCCCCGCGCGCACGGACCCAGTCCAGCATCGCGTCGTCCTGCATGACCGCCAGCGTCCCGGCCGTTCCGCCCGGCACGAAGAGGATGTCGAGCGCGTCCGGCACGTCGTCCATATGCGTGTCGGGCACGATCGCCACGTTCGTGTCCGACATGATGGGCGCCAGCTGCGGGTCGGCGGACACGATCTGGATCTTCGCCCCCATCATTGAGGCGAACATGTATTGCGGGCCGATAAGGTCCAGCACCGTCATGCCGGGATAGGCCAGCATGGCGATGGTCTCGTTGTCGTGCATATGCACGTCGGGCAGGTCCATGAGGTCCTGATGCGCGCGGATGGCGATCCGCTCGGCTTCTTCAGGCGTTTCGCCGAAGCGGTAAGGCGCCTTGTCTTCCTGGGCGCGGACGGCCCCGGCCAAGGCAAGAAAGGGCGCGGCGGCGAGAAGGCTTCGGCGCGAGGGCGTGTAACGGGTCATGATGATCCTCCTTGGAAACGGGGCGTCGTTAAAAGCGTGTCGTCAGGGAGGCGCGCACGCCCAGCGGGGCGGCCGGGCGCACCACGTCCTGATTGAGATACTGGTAAGGCACGACGTAATCGGCATCGAACAGGTTGGTGACGGACAGGCCGAGACGCGTCTCCCGCCACTGATAGGAGGCCTGGACGTCGACCACAGCGTAATCGTCGCTGAAGGACTGGGCCGCATCATTGGTCGGCGCGCCGTCCGCGAAACTGAGCCCGCCCCCGAGACCGAACCCGCTCTCCCAGCGATAGCGAGCCGCCAGACGGCCGCTCCATTCCGGCACGCGCGCGAGCGGATTGCCGACATTGGACTGGCCCGGGATGCGGGAGTCCTCCGTGGTTTCCGCATCCGTATAGGCCAGCGCGGCCAACACGGAGAGGCGCGGCGACGGCTCCCAGAGCAGGTCGGCCTCCACGCCGCGGCTGCGCTGCTCGCCGCCCTGGACCGAGGCGAACGGGTCGATGAAGCTTAGAACCGGAATGTCGCGCCGCGTGGTCTGGAAGCCCGCCACCGTGCCGGACAGGCCCAGCGCGTCCATGTCGAACTTCACCCCGCCGTCCCAGCTTTCCGACGTTTCCGGCACGGGCGGCTGTCCCGCATCGCCGGTGAAGAAGAGCGCAAGACGCGAACCCTGTGCCCAGCCGCCGAACACGGACAGGCCGTCCGCGAGCCGGACGGACGCCCCGAGCCGGGGATCGAATTCCGTGTAGCGTTCATCCGTCGCGTCCCTGCCGGAAACGGTCTCCCGCAGGGAATAGTCGGACAGGCGGGCGGAGGCGAGCAGGGTCAGCGGCCCCACGCTCAGTTCGTTGCGCGCATAGACGGCCAGCGTCTCGTAGGCGTTCACCTGGTCGCTGGTGATGGGCGGGATGTCCCCGAAGGACAGGGCGGAATTGTCGCCCGCATAGTCCAGCACGCCGATCGGCGCGAAGGCGAAGCCGCTGCCGACCGCGTAATCGACCTGATCGTAGGTCGCCCCGGCCAGAAGCGTATTGTCCGCGCCACCCAGCGACGTCGTCCAGACGAGGCTGGCATCCAGCGTCACCTCGTCCAGTCCGGTCGGCAGCTGGCCCCGGATGATGGAGGCCTGCGTGCCGTTCAGCGGAAAGACCGAGAAGAACGGGAAGGAGGAGAACTCGTCGAACGCCATGTCGTAATAGCGGCCCCTCACCTGCGCCGTCAGGCCGGGCGCGATCTCGTGGTTCAGTTCCGCCGTGATCATGGCGGTCTCGATCACCGTGTCGGGCGCGTCCGTGGCTCCGCCGAACTGTTCCACGTCGACGCCGGGCAGGCCGACGACGGCCGTGGGGATGCCGGGATATTCCAGCTGTTCGATCCGGGAATACTGACCGCGCACCAGCAGCTCCGTGTCGCCTGAGAAGGCGATGGCGAAGGACGGGTAGAGGGCGAGGCGTTCGGACGTTTCGAAATCGATGTGGCTGTCCTGCACCGACCACTCGCCCGCCAGGCGGAAACCGGCTGCGCCGTCCTGAACATCCAGATTGCCGTCGAAATTGACAGCGTGCTCTCCGAAACTGCCGACGCGCCCCCCGACCACGGCGAAACCGTCCGCAACGGGTCGTTTGGAGACGAGATTGATCAGGCCGCCGACGGGCGCGCCCGTGCCGCCGCCGAACAGCACCGAGGTCGGGCCCTTGGCGACTTCCATCCGCTCCACGCCGATCAGCGAGGACGGGTCCAGCGTGGCCGTATCGCCGTATCCGATCAGCCCGTCGACGAAGATCTCAGCTTCGAACCCGCGCAGGACGGGATTGGCGAGCACGGTTTCCTGCGGGGCCTGCGGGACGGCCCCGGAGACGTTGAGCAAGGCGTCCGACAAGGTGGTCAGTTCCTGCTCGTCCAGCAGGGTGCGCGTCAGCACCTGGATGGATTGGGGCACGTCGATGAGCGGGGTCGGCGTGCGGGTGAGCGAGGCCGTGTTAGCGCCGTAATCGGCGTGGCGGTCGCCGGTGACGATGATCTCGTCGCCCTGCCAGCTGGGCGGCGGACTTTGCGTCTGGGCATAGGTCGTGGCTGCGCCAAGCGCGCAGAGGGAAACGCCGAGCGCGCAGGCGCGGCGGGAAACAGAAGGGGTCACTGTAGAAGGTCCGTGTGATCGGGAACGGCGTCAGCGCGCCGAAAGGAGTGGGTTCGGATCGATCAGACGGAAGAGGGCGGAGCACGGGGCCCCAGCGGCGGGCCGCGCACGAAGGGGCGCATATGGCTTTCGGAGACGGGCGAGACCGCTTCAGATCGGAAGGAAGGCGCAAGGGGGTCTACGCCCGCGGACGCCAGCGCCATGAAGGACGGCAGGCAGTCTTCGCAGTCGAGCGGCGGGACCGCCGGGTCCGGCTCGCCCATGGCGGCACGAAGGGCGGCCTGAAGCTCCTGCGCGGCGGACTCCGCTTCGGTCGAGACGGGTTGGCCCGACGGGGTGCAGAGCAGAAGCGCCGCGCCGGGCGAGGCGAACGCGACCGGCGACGGAAGAGACAGGAGCAGCGCCAGCAGGGCCGCGAAGAACGGGCGCAGGGCGGAAGGGTATGCGAACGGTCTGCGCACGGCCGGGGGCCTAGCCACGGGCGGGGCGAAAGGGAAGCGAAACCGAATGCGACAGGTGTGCAGCAGCTATGCAAAAGCCGACGCGGGTCGGCGTCGGCTTGCACGCGGATTGGGCTTTCGGGCTTGCGCCGAGAGGATTCCTTCGCACCCTTTCGGGGCGCGAAGCTGTGGGGCCAGACGTCAGCGCGGCGCCATCACCATGACCATGAGACGGCCTTCGGTCTTGGGGGCGAACTCGACCTTGGCGACTTCGTCGAAGTCCTCCGCCACGCGGGCCAGCAGGCTCGTGCCGCGGTCCATGTGAGCCATTTCGCGGCCGCGGAAGCGAACCGTCACCTTGACCTTGTCGCCGCGCTCGAAGAACTCGTTCATCTTCTTCGTCTTGACCATATAGTCGTGCGTATCGATGTTCGGGCGCATCTTGATCTCCTTGAGAGACGAGGTGCGCTGGCTCTTGCGGTTGGCGGCTTTCTTCTTCTGCGCCTCGAAGCGCATCTTGCCATAGTCGAGCACTTTGCAGACGGGCGTTTCGCCCGGGGCGACCTCCACGAGGTCGAGGCCGGCATT
Organism: Litorimonas sp.; assembly: GCA_049647245.1. Classification (GTDB taxonomy): domain Bacteria; phylum Pseudomonadota; class Alphaproteobacteria; order Caulobacterales; family Maricaulaceae; genus Litorimonas. The sequence goes on along the minus strand of JBARXH010000123.1, from coordinate 380 downwards.
CTGAGCGGCGGCGAGGGCTTCGGTGATCGACACGACACCGCGCTTCTCCCCGTCTTCGGTGATCAGCAGGACATTGTCCGCGGTGATTTCTCGGTTGGTGCGCGGGCCCTTGGGTTTCTTGGCGGGCTGGGCGGCATGGGGACGTCTGGCGATGGGGGTATTCTCCTGGTGGCGACGTTTCGTCTGGGGTCGTTGGTGTTTTCAAGGGTGCAAACGGGACCACCCCGCTCGCGCAATGGCACGATATGGCCGTGCCCCTGCACTTTTTCAAGCGCTGTTCGGGGTGATTCGTTCCGATTCCGCCCTGTTTTGCGGGCCTATCCGACCAGCTCGCGGTAGACGGCCAGGGTCTTGGCCTGCAACGCGGCCTTGCTGAAGCG
>JBARXH010000122.1:0-1810 GCA_049647245.1 Litorimonas sp. | reverse complement strand
GTGCGGCCCTGCACGTCGAACTGATAGTCCAGACGGATGCGGCCCAGCTCCGGCGGGTCGATCTGCAGGGTGGCGCTGCGCGAGGTGAGGGCGACTGCGACCACGGCCTGCGGGACCTTGTCGAGGCTCACCGCCTGAGGCGTGGCCGGAAGGCTTTGCAGGATCGAGGCGGCAAGACGGTCGCTTATACCCGAAACGGGCGCCAAGGTGGAGGATGTCAGGGTGGAGGACGCCGCGGTCGATGCCATTTGCGGTAGGGCCGCGTCGGCTGCGATCCGGTTGCCCAGCGGAACCTTGCCGGGCTCCACCGCCAGATCCGCGATGCGCACCGAATCGAGGGGTGCATGCATGGAGATCGTCTGACGCGTCGGCCCGTCCGGTGCTGAACGATCCACGGACGAACGATCCGTGGACGTGCGGTCTGCAGAGGCGCGATCCGTTGCGGGCGGTTCGCCCTCCATGTTCGGTCCGGACGACACCGTCTTCGAAAGTTTCGGCTCGGCCTCGCGGGAGTCGGAGTCCGCATTCCCGCCTGTTCCGGCACCGGCATCCGCGCCCAGCGAAGCAGCGGCATCCCCGTCGGAAACGAGGTTGCGACCGGGCGCATCCGTAGACTTCGCTGTCTCTGACGTCGCCTCGGACATCGCCTCGGACAGTGTCGGGGCCGTCGCCGTGGGCAGGGCGCGCGAGGTCTCCGCGACAGTCTCTGCCGTACCGGTTCCGGCAGCCTTTGCCTCGAGGATCCCGTTCGTGGACGCCGCCACGCCCGTGTCCGGGATCGCGGCCGTGATGTCCGGTGTGTCCGTGATCGATGGTGCAGGCGGCGTCGCTGTCTTGTCTGTCTGGCCAGCTTCGGGGCGGATCTTGGCATTGTCGGCGACGGGCGTGTCCGCCGGTCCCGACAGGTTTTCCGCGAACAGGACGGCATCCGGCAGGGTCGTGTCCGGCTCCGCCGGGGCGTCCGTCCGGCGCGCCGTTTCGTCATCCGTCGATGTGGCCTTGCGCGTCCGGCCGTCAGGGGCGTCCTTCCGATCGGCCTTGGGCGCGTCCATGCCATCGCGCTTGCGTTCGGACAGCGTGTCCTCGAACGCCCGGCCGGAGGTCTCGGTCTCCGAGGCGCGGGGATCGTCGGCCCGCGTCGGCGGCGCAGCGGGCCGCTCGGCCGGTTTTGGCGAAAAGATCTGAAGGGCGGCGCTACTCATTACATATAGGGGCGTAGCGCGAATATGGTTTACCGAGTGTTTACGCCCCGCCTCCATGCTGGGCTGCATGACACCGTTCGACATCACCAGTACGTCGCGTCCCTTGCCGGACCTGTCGGCGCGCCTCGCCTCCGGACCGACAGCGTCTCCGGGCACGGACGCAGCGGACGGCACGGATAAGGCCAAACAGTCCGCCCTGCGCGCGGTCGCGCAGGATTTCGAAGCCGCCTTCATCGCCCAGATGCTGACCCATTCGGGACTGGACGAGGCGCTGACCTCCGGATCCGGATCCGGCTCGACCGACATCGCCGCCGCCTTCGGCACCTTCTACGTGGAGAGGATCGCCGACGAGATCGCCCAGAGCGGCGGGCTCGGCATGGCCGAAGTCATCTACCGCCAGCTCGAACGCTACGATGCGGACGGCGCGGCCGGTGCGCCACTGCGCCCACAGGGAGACCCCTCATGACCCAGACCAAGCTCGTGGCCCTTCTGGAGCGCGTCGACCGCGCCCTGCTGGCCGAAATCGACGTGCTGCGCGACGGCCGGTTCCAGGAACTGCGCGAGGTGCAGCGCGAAACGCAGGCGGCGGTGGCCGCGCTGGACGGCGC
>JBARXH010000121.1:0-16487 GCA_049647245.1 Litorimonas sp. | reverse complement strand
GCGCGGCCTTGCGGCTCGGCGCACGGCGGCGACGGACCGGTTTGGGAGCCTCGGAGTCGTCGGTCGCGGGAGCCGGTTCAGGCGTTGCCTCGGCTTTCTTCGGCGCGGCCTTTTTGGGTGCCGCGCGCTTGCGGGCAGGGGGCTTCGGCTTCGCCGTCTCGGCCTCGTCCGTGGCCGCCTTGGCTTTTGGCTTGGGCTTGGCCTTGGTTGTGGTCTCGGCTTTCGTCTTCGCTGCCGAACCGGTTGAAGATTTGGCCGGAGCCTTGCGCTTGCGGACCGGCTTCGCCTCGGATGCGTCATCCGTTACCTCGGCAGACTTGGCCGGGGCCTTGCGGCGACGGGTTGGCTTGGCGTCCGCCTCTTCGACGACCTCGGCTGCTTCGGCCTTCGGAGCCCGGCGACGACGCTTGGGCGCCTCTTCCGTCTCGCTGGCCTCGGCCACGTCTGCATCGCGCTTCGGCGCGGCGCGGCGGCGCTTGGGCTTGGGCGCCTCTTCCGGCTCCTCGACCTCGTCCTCGGACTTGGTTGGCGCACGGCGTCGGCGTTTCGGCTTGGGAGCCTCCTCGCCGTCATCCTTGGCGCGGGACGGAGCCTTGCGGCGACGCTTAGGTTTCGGCGCATCCTCGTCGGACGACGACTCCGCCTCGGCTTCGGAAGACGAGGTATCCTCCGTGATGTCTTCGTCCTTGGCCTCTCCGGAACGGGACGGGGCCTTGCGGCGTGAGGAACTGCGGCGACGCCTGGACTTCGGCTTGTCGTCCTCAATGGAGTCATCGGCCTCGTCGGACACGGCCTCGGCCGTCACCTCGTCGGCATCGGCTTTCGGCGCGGCGCGGCGGCGACGTCGACGCTTGGGCTTGTCTGCGTCATCGTCCTTGGCGGTCTCGGTTTCCGCGCTGTCGTCTTCTGCCTCGTTCGTATCCTTCTCGTCCGTGTCCTTGGACTCCGAGCCTTCGGAACTGCGACGCTTGCGGTTGCGACCGCCCCGGCGACCCCGGCGGCGGCGGGGCTTGCTGTCCTCGTCCTCGTCGCGGGTGGATGTGCCATCGGTCTGCGACTCGTCCGACTCGTCGATCTCGTCTTCGTCCTCGTCGCGGTCCTTGGCGGTCTCCTTCGACTTGGCGCGGGCGCGTTCCGACTCGGCGCGCTTGCTCTCCTCGCGGATGTCCTTCTCGATCTGCACGAGCGGGTCCTTGCGGCCGTCGGAGCGCTTCTCGGCGACCTCGATGACGAAAGCGGGACGGATCAGATCGTCGTCATGCTCGACGACCGTGAAGACGTCGGCGTTCTCGTCTACCTTGGTCAGGAGGTCGCGCTTCTCGTTCAGCAGGTAGAGCGCCACGTCGGGCGGGCATTTCAGGCGGATCTTGCGGGCCTTGCCGCGGATCGCGAACTCCTCGACCGCGCGGATCGCGGCGAGCGCGGAGGATTCGACCGTGCGCTTGCGGCCCACACCGTCGCAATGCTTGCAGACGGCCGTTGAGCCTTCGAGCAGGGAACGGCGGCGGCGCTGGCGGCTGATCTCCATCAGGCCGAACTGGCTGATGCGTGACGTCTGGATGCGCGCGCGGTCGCGGGCCAGCACCTCCTTCATCTTGCGTTCGACGGCGGCGTTGTTCTTGCGTTCGTCCATGTCGATGAAGTCGACCACGATCAGCCCGGCCAGATCGCGCAGGCGCATCTGGCGCGCGAGTTCCTCGGCCGCTTCCAGGTTGGTCTTGAGCGCGGTGCGCTCGACATTGCGTTCCTTGGTGGACTTGCCGGAGTTCACGTCGACGGAGACGAGCGCTTCCGTTGGATGGATGACGAGATAGCCGCCGGACTTCAGCTGGACAGTCGCGTCCAGCCCGTTCTCGATCTGGCGTTCCACGTCGTAGCGCAGGAAGAGCGGGATCGTGTCCTCATAGTGTTTCACGAACTTGGCGTGGCTCGGCATGAGCATATTGATGAAGCTCGTGGCCGTCTTGTAGGCCTCCTCGCCCTGGACGAGCACTTCCTCGATGTCCTTGTTGTAGAGATCGCGGATGGAGCGCTTCACGAGATTGCCTTCCTCGTGGATCAAGGCGGGCGCGACGGACTTCAGGGTCGTGTCTCGGATGTCGTCCCAGAGGCGCGACAGATACTTGTAGTCCCGGGTGATCTCGGCCTTGGTGCGCTTGGCGCCGGCCGTGCGGACGATCACGCCCATGCCATGCGGCACGTCCAGATCGTCCATGATCTTCTTCAGGCGCTTGCGGTCCGTGCCGCTCGCGATCTTGCGGGAAATCCCGCCGCCGCGCGGCGTGTTCGGCATGAGAACGCAGTAGCGGCCCGCCAGAGACAGGTAGGTCGTCATGGCCGCGCCCTTGTTGCCGCGTTCTTCCTTGACGGCCTGGACGAGCAGGATCTGGCCCCGCTTGATGACTTCCTGTATTTTGTAGCGGCGGCGGCGCATCTGCTTGCGGCGGCGCGACGCGACCTTCACCTGTTCCTCGGCGACTTCCTCGTCGTTTTCGTCGGACGCATCGTCCGCGTCGGGATCGACGTTCTCGTCCTCTTCGACGTCGTCATCCTCGTCGTCCGACGCCTCGGACAGATCGTCTTCCTCTTCCTGCTGGAGGGCGAGTTTGTCCTCATAGGGGATCTGGTAGTAGTCGGGGTGGATTTCCGAAAAGGCGAGGAAGCCGTGACGGTTTCCGCCATACTCGATGAAGGCTGCCTGCAGGGACGGCTCTACGCGCGTGACCTTGGCGAGATAGACATTGCCGCGGAGCTGTCGCTTCGCGCTGCTTTCGAAATCAAGTTCTTCGACGCGGGTTCCGTCGACGATGACCACCCGCGTTTCTTCGGGGTGGGCGGCGTCGATCAGCATACGTTTCGTCATGTGGGTCTCCTGTGGCCCATAGGAGTCCTTGCGGCGCGGCGGCATGCGAAAGCATGCGGCGTCCTTGCAAGGCGGGGCCAAAAACAAAGGGGGTGGTGAGTCGGGCGTGTGCGGGACGACGGACGTCGAACGAATCGGACAGGTCTGTCAGCCTTTCACAGCGCATAAAATCTCTCATACGGGGTGGACCTGGAAGCATTGTCCGGTCGGGTCCCCAGTCGTCCGTCGCGGCAGAGCAGTCCCCGATCGGGTCAGGCTGCGGACGGATGTGTCGGTCCTGCCTTAATTCACGCTTCTGTGCAAAGCATTTGTCAGACGGGATCCGTGAGGCCACGTTCGGAACACGCCCCGCACCGGGCTTCAATGGTTTCTTCACCCTGTTGCGAAAGGCTGTGCCGCATGAGGTTCCGGGCCGTCATTGTTGCAATTCTGCTGGCGCTAATGGCTCCAACCGCTGTGGTGGCGTCCGGACCGCGCTACTTCAAGGATGCTGTGCCCTATCCGAGGTTGAAGCCCAGCCCTGCTGCGGTCGCCGATCTGCCTCTCATCGTGATCGATCCCGGGCACGGGGGGCGCGATCCGGGTGCGATCGGCCAGAACGGCCTCTACGAGAAGACCGTCACGACGGCGGCTGCGAAGGAGCTGTCACGCCTTCTGCTGGCGACCGGTCGCTACGACGTCCATTTGACCCGTTCGGGCGATACGTTCGTCGAGCATGACGACCGGGTGCGCATCGCCCGTGAAAAGCAGGCCGACCTGTTCATCTCCATTCATGCCGATTCGACGAGCAGCCGGAGTACACGCGGCGCGTCGGTCTACACGCTGGCGGACCGGGCGCGGAACCGCAGCCGCCGCATCGTCAACAACCAGAACTGGATCATGGATGTCGACCTAGCGGAGCAGAGCGACTCGGTCGGCGACATTCTGGTGGATCTGGCGCAAAGAAGCACGGAAACGCAGTCCGAAGCCTTCGCGGACATTCTGCTGGACAATCTCGAAGGGCAGACGCGACTGGTCAACAATTCCCACCGGCGCGCGGGCTACTATGTGCTGCTGGCGCCGGACGTGCCGGCCGTCCTCCTCGAGCTCGGCTTCCTGTCCAACGCCCAGGACGAGAAGCTCCTGAAGACCAAGGCGCATCGCGACAAGCTGATGCGTGCCGTGCGGCGGTCCGTGGACGAATATTTCGCGGGCCCGGGTCGCACCGGGTAGCCATCGTCCGGTATACAGGCTCGGGGTGACATGTGAAAATTCCCCGATCTTCATCTCGACCTCGCCATATTTCACGCTACACCGCAATCCGTGACCGATAGCGACACACCCACGCCCGAAGAGGCCGCGCCTGCGCCGTCCAGCCGGATGCGAACCGTTCTGCGCGTGGCCAAGTGGCTCGTGATTCTCGGTTTCATATTCGGGATCATCGCCGCGATCTTCCTGACGGTATGGACGATCCGGGCGACGGACGACCTTCCGAGCGTGGAAACCCTGTCGGAATACAAGCCGCCCGTCATGAGCCGGGTCCATGCGGGCGACGGGAAGCTCATCAGCGAGTTCCGCACGGAAGCCCGCGTTTTCGTGCCGATCGAAAGCGTGCCGCTCCAGCTGCAGCAAGCCTTTGTCTCCTCGGAAGACAAACGGTTTTTCCGCCACAATGGCTGGGACCCGATCGGGCTGACCCGCGCGGCCATCAGCGCGCCCGGCAAGAAGCTGCGCGGCCAGCGCATCGGCGGAACCTCGACCATCACCCAGCAGGTCGCCAAGAACTTCCTTGTCGGCGACGACTACTCCATGCGCCGCAAGGTGCGGGAGATCTTCATCGCTCGGCGCATGGAGGAGGCTTTCTCCAAGCCCGAAATCCTCGAGCTCTACCTGAACGACAACTATTTCGGGCGGGGCGCATACGGTGTTGCGGCGGCCGCATTGAACCACTTCGGCAAGGAGATGGACGAGTTGAGCCTGGGCGAGATGGCCTATCTGGCGCTGGTCGTGAAAGGGCCGGCGAACTACGATCTGGACGATCCGGAAGAATATGAGGACGCCAAGATGCGGCAGCGCTACGTGCTGAACCGTATGGCCGAAGACGGGGTCGTCACCCAGGCGGAAGCCGATGCGGCCCATGCGGCGCCGCTCGTTTGGTCGGACCGCCTCAGCGGCGCGGAGTATCTGGCGGCCGAATATTTCGTCGAAGAGGCCCGCAAGCAGATCTTCGACATGTACGGATCCGAGGAACTCTATTCGGGCGGCCTTTCGATCCGGACCACACTCGACACATCCATGCAGCTCGCCGGACGGCGTGCCCTGCGCCGCGGGCTGGAGCTGCTGGATCGTCGGATGGGTTGGCGCGGCGCGCTGACCCAGTTCGATAGCCTGGATGACTGGGCGCGTCAGTTGGCCGACTTCAACGTGCCGGAGGATATCGGCGACTGGCAGGCCGCCATCGTTCTGGAGGTGACCGATACGTCCGCGACGCTCGGTTTCGTCTCGGAAGGAGAAGATGACGACGCGCTGGAAACGAGTCGCGGGCGGCTCGATCTGGAAGATGTGCGCTGGGCGGGAGCTGCGCGCGACAAGGGCTACAAGGGCAATGCGCCGACCTCACTCGATCAGGTCGTTTCGACGGGCGATGTCATCCTTGTTGAGGCCCATCTGGAGAAGGACGACGCCTACAACCTGCGACAGCTGCCGGACGTTAATGGTGCGCTGATCGCCATGGATCCGCATACGGGCCGGGTGCTGTCGCTGATCGGCGGCTACAGCTTCGATCGCAGCGAGTTCAACCGCGCGACGCAGGCCTTCCGGCAGCCGGGATCGAGCTTCAAACCCTTCGTCTATGCGGCCGCCTTGCAGGAGGGGTTCACGCCGGCATCGCAGGTGCTCGACGCCCCGTTCGTCATCCGCCGGTCCGACGCACGGTGCGAGGTCAACGAGCTTGGCGTGCTCGAACTCCGCAATGCGAACGAAGACCGCGGGCAGGGGAGTGCCGTTCCCGCGCGCCGCGATGAGTGCGAGCGCTTCTACAAGCCACAGAACTACGATGCAGGGCGCTATTATGGCCTCTCCACGCTTCGGCTGGGGATCGAGAAATCGCGTAACGCCATGACGGTGCGTCTCGCCAACGACATCGGCATGACGCCGGTCATCAATCTAGCGCGCCGTTTCGGCATCTATGACAACCCGCGGCCCGAGCTGGCTTGGGCTCTGGGCGCCGGAGAGACGAATCTGCTGCGTCTCGCCACGGCCTACTCGGTCATGGTCAATGGCGGAAAGCGCGTGGTGCCGAGCATTCTCGACCGTGTCCAGGACGGTCAGGGAAACACGATTTTCCTCAACACCGATACGACCTGCCCGGAATGCCAGCAGGAGGATTTCACGGGCCAGCCGCCGCCTGTGCTGCCGGATGAACGCGAATTTGTTATCGACCCGGTGACGGCCTATCAGGTCACCTACATGATGATTGGTGCGGTCGAGAACGGAACGGGCGCGAAGATGCGGGCCTTGGGCCGTCCGGTCGGCGGCAAGACAGGCACGACCAACGACTCTAAGGACAACTGGTTCATGGCTTTCACCCCCGATCTCGTCGTCGGGGTCTATGTCGGCAAGGATACGCCGTCCCAGATGGGCAACGAAACGGGTTCGTCTTCGGCCGTCCCCATCGTGCTCGACTTCATGCAGGAGGTGCTGGACGGCGAACCGGCCGTTCCGTTCCGCATCCCGGACGGACTGACCCTGTCTCCGGTGAATCGCGACACGGGCGAGCCCAGTTTCATCGGCGCGCCCGGCGTGATCCTCGAAGCGTTCAAACCGGGATCCGAGCCACAGGTCGGGTCTCTGGATGACACGATCCGTATCGGCTCTGGCAGCGACACGTTCGGTTCCGGCTTCTTCGGAGGCGGCGAAGAGGTGCTGGACGACCAAGGCCCGTTCGGCGCGGTCGATGATCCACCGTCCGAAGATGGCCCGACGCTTGCGGACGAGGACGGTCTCCCCGATATGAACGACATGCCGGACGTTTCGCTCGACGAAACCGATCCAGCAGAAACGGAAACAGCCGAGACAGAAGAGGCCGAGCCGGAACCCGAACGGGATCTGGACGACGGTCTCTACTGAGCCGAAAGGACCCAGCCCATGCGGGCCGACATCGAGCAGATGAAAACCGAAATCGAGCAGTCCGTGGAACTGCTGAGGAGGCGTCTTTGACTGGGAAACCAGTGAACGCCGCCTTGCGGAGCTGAACGCGCTCGCCGAGGACCCGTCCTTCTGGGACAACGCTCAGAAGGCGCAGAAGCTGATGCAGGAGCGCTCCAAGCTGGAGTCTGCCTTCGAGGCGATCAGGACGATTTCGACGGAGTTGTCCGACAATGTCGAACTGGCCGAGCTGGCCGAAATGGACGACGATACCGAATTGCTCGACGAGGCAGCGAAGGCGCTTGCCACCGTCAAGGACCGCGCAGGCCAGGCCGAGCTTGAAGCGCTCCTGTCGGGCGAGGCCGACGGCAATGATTGCTTCGTGGAGATCCATCCCGGCGCGGGCGGAACGGAGGCTCAGGACTGGGCCGAGATGATGATGCGCATGTATTCGCGTTGGGCCAATGCACGAGGCATGAAGGTCGAAGTGCTGGAAACGTCCGATGGCGACGAAGCCGGGATCAAATCCGCAACCTTGAAGTTCAAGGGCGACAACGCCTTCGGCTGGATGAAGACCGAGTCGGGCGTGCACCGGCTCGTGCGGATCAGTCCCTACGATTCCAGCGCTCGACGCCATACGAGCTTCGCCAGCGTCTGGGTCTATCCGGAAATCGACGATTCGATCGAGATCGAAATCAATGAGAGCGACTGCCGCGTGGATACTTACCGCGCTTCGGGAGCCGGGGGGCAGCATGTGAACAAGACGGATTCGGCCGTCCGCATCACTCACGAGCCGACCGGCATCGTCGTGCAGTGTCAGAACGACCGCAGCCAGCACAAGAACCGGGCCCAGGCCTGGGACATGCTGCGCGCGCGTCTCTACGAGAAGGAACTGCAGGAGCGGGAGGCCGCCGCACAGGCCGAGGCCGACAGTAAATCGGACATCGGCTGGGGCCACCAGATCCGCTCATACGTCCTGCAGCCCTATCAGATGGTCAAGGACCTGCGCACGGGTGTGGAAACGTCCGATACGCAAGGCGTGCTGGACGGCAAGATCGATGACTTCATGGCAGCGGCGTTGTCGGCGCGAGTCGGGGACGGAGCAGACGCGGAGGCCTAGGTCCTCCGCAGTCTGAGGCTTACGCAGGTTTCGGAGCCGTCTTGGACGTGGGTGCGGCCTTGATCGGTGTCGGCGCGGCGGATTTCCGGTTGCACTTGCCGTCCAGGAAGGCCCCGTTGGCCACGATCAGCTGATCCTGGATCAGGTCGCCCTGCACATTGGACGTTTCGGTCAGCTCGATGCTGCTGGCATCGACCTTGCCGGTGACTTTCCCGCGGATGACGATTGTGGTGCAGACGATGGAGCCATTGACGGCGCCCTGTTCTCCGATCGTGACTTTTCCGGCGGTCAGGTTGCCGTCCAGCCGTCCATCAATGTGAATTTCGCCGTCCGTCTTCAGGTCTCCGACAATGGAGAGGTCCTGGCTGATGAGGGTTGGCACGGAGGTGACGCGTGCGGATGTTGCGGCGGACGCACTCTTGCGGCTCGGCGCTTCTGCGGTGCTGTTGCCGTTCGATTTAGTGAACATGCAGTCCGGCCTTGATGAAGTTCAGCGGGTCGTAGGCCCGTCCGTTGAAGCGGACCTCGTAGTGCAGGTGGGTGGCGGTGCTGCGGCCCGTGGAGCCCATTCCGCCGACCTTGTCGCCCAGCTCGACCACTTGGCCCCGCTTGACGTGCAACTTCTTCAGGTGGGCGTAGCGGGTCACGAAACCATAGCCATGGTCGATTTCGACCATGTTGCCGAAAGCGCCGTTCCAGCCGGCCTTGACGACCTTGCCGGGTGCCGTGGCAACGATGGGAGCCATCGGGCCACCGATGAAATCGAGACCGTTATGGTGGGTCGGACGCTTGGTGAACGGATCGCGGCGGACGCCGAAACGCGACGTCATGACGGTCTCGTTCAGAACAGGGTGTGCGATGGGCATGGCGTCGACCACGCCCTGCAGCGCTTCGGCTTCGTAGTAGCGCGCCTTGATGGTTTCCATGCGCGGCAGGAACTGTCCTTCGAGCAGCGGGTCTGTCGGACCGTCCAGCGGGATGAAGGGGCCACCCTGGCCCTGCGCGCCTGCGGCCATGATCTCGTCGAGATTCATGTCGGTCGCTTGGACTAGAGAGCGTTTGAACTGGATCGTGTCGAGCAGTTCGGCCTCGGCGGCCAAAAGGAATTCATCTTGCGTTTCGTCGAGGGCGGTCAGGGCGCTGTCGATGGACAGACCCGTCGGCATCGGATCGCCGTTCAACGAGGTGCGGCGGGCGACGCGCTCCGATCGGTCGCGCAGGGTCGGCGCCATGAGGACTTCGGTGTCGACGAAGCGAAGCAGGGGCTCTTCGCCAAGCGACAGGATGGAGTCGCCGCCGACGAGCTCGGACAGTGTATCGTGCTTGGCTTCGATATCGGCGGCCATGGCGGTGAAGCTGGCGCGTTGCTCCTGCAACAGCAGTTCGGTGCTTTCGATCTGGGCTTGGCTTTCAGCGAGCTGTCGCTCCATCGCCGCTTCCAGCTCCGCGATGCGCGCATCGGTCTTCATAAAGGGGGAGCCGCCGAACGCCATGTTCAGAAGCGTCAGAAGGCACCAGAGCGCCATGCCGGCGACTACGGTCACGACAGCGAGCTGCACCCGGGTCGTCAGATTGTAATAAGTGACTTCCCCACCCGAGCGGAGGTAGATCTGACGTTCCGGAAATGTTTGCAGGACACGCTTCCGCATGTCCCCGAAGACGTCAACGACCATGATTCCCCATCCGGCTCTAGAACCTGTCATTGTTTACACCATAGGCTGGTTGAGGACGTAAAGCCCTTTTGCCACCAAGCATGGTTAACATGCCTTTAATTTGCACCGGCTGCGGCCAAATCATCATAGTAGGTTAAGTCCAGCCCCGCTTTTGTGCGCGCATCGTGGTTGAAGGGCGGGCGTACCATGCCGGGATGGTAAGCAAGGACCATGCCGCGGAACAACGCCTTGGGGTCCGTTCCGCGCGATTCTGCAACGTGACGTAGCCATTTCATGCCGATCGCAACGTGCCCGACCTCTTCACGGTAGATTACCCGCAATATGTCGGCGCTCTGCGTATCCCCGGCCTGGTCCAGCTTCACGATCATGCCCGGCGTGACGTCGAGGCCCCGCGCTTCGAGGACAAGAGGGGCGATGGCGAGCCTGGCAGCGATGTCGTCCGACGTTCTCCGGGCGGCATCCCAGAGCCCGCCATGGGCCGGAAAGCTCCCATAGGGGAAGCCGAGGTCTTCGAGCCGGTCGGCGACCATGACGAAATGCCGGGCCTCGTCATCGCAGACGGAGGACCAATCGCGCCAGAAATCGTCCTCGACGCCGTCGATTTCCGGACAGTCGTCGAAGCGCGCGACCATGTCCGCTGCAAGATCGATGGCGTTCAGTTCGATGTGCGCGATGGCATGGAGCAGGGCCGCCCGGCCCTCCACGGATCCGAGACGGCGACGGGGCAGGTCGCGCGCGGAAACAAGCTCGGGCTTGTCGGGTCGGGCGGGGTCGTCGGGAGGTGTTCCGGTCTCGACGATTGGTCCGTCGAGGACAGCCGAACGGAAGGCGCGCGCTGCCGCAGCCTTCCGCCGGGGATCGCCTTCCTGCAGGACGGCGAGCGGCGAGGCCTCAGCCGGCATGGGTCCGGACGGCCTCGACTACCGTGTCGACATGGCCTTTGACGCGGACCTTGCGCCATGCCTCGAGTATTTTGCGGTCGGGTCCGATCAGGAAGGTCGACCGCTCAATTCCCATATAGGTCTTGCCGTAGTTCTTCTTCTCGACCCAGACACCGTAGGCCTCCAGCACGCTGCCGTCCTCGTCGGAGGCGAGCCGCACACCCAATTCGTGCTTTGCAATGAACTTGTCGTGCTTGGCGGGCGTGTCCTTGGACATGCCGACCACGGTAGCGTTCAGCGCTTCCAGCTCCGGCAGTGCATCCGTGAACTCCTTGGCTTCGGTCGTGCAGCCTGGCGTGTCGTCGCGCGGGTAGAAGTAGAGCACCACACAGCGCCCCTCCAGATCGGACAGGGTAAGGGTTTCGCCGCCATCCGTCGGCAGGGTGAAGTCCGGCGCAATGTCGCCAACGGTCAAACTCGTCATGGTCGTCTTTCCAACTGAAAATTAAGGCCAGGTCGTTGCGCGGCGTTCTGGACGCAGCGGCGGGGCTTCGATAGCGCCGCTCTATGTCCGACCTGTCGACCATCGACAAGGCGTCCCCGGCGGCCGACCTTGATACGACCGATGCCACGGCGCGGTTGTCGGACCTGTGCCGGAAGCTGGGCGGACACATCTACAGGCTCGGCGGAGAGATCGTGGCCATCGCCCTCGCGATCGGCATCGTCGCGCTGTTTGCCATCGGTGGTCTCCTCTCGCGGCAGTCCGCAGACCTCGCCCCCCTGCGTCCGACATTCGAGCGCTGGTTCAGCCAGAGTTTCGAGGGCGCACGGGCCGAACTCGGCGACCTGCAACTCAGCTGGAACCCGTCCGACGATAGTGTGAGCTTCAGTGCGTCGGACGTTATCGTCTATGACGAGGACGGACAGGCGCTCCAGACGCTGGAAAGGCTCCGCGCCACGATGTCCCGGGCCGACCTCCTGTCCCGGTCGACCAATCTCCGCGACATTGTCGTGGTGGGAGGAGAGGTCACTTATCTTGTGCGTGAGGACGGTTCCGTTTTGGCGGGCCTCGGGACGCCGTCGACGGTCGGAGGCTTCGGACCTGTCTATCGAGGCGGCACGAATGACGGATCGGGCCGCGACATGGCATGGCTGGAGGGCTTCCAGTCCCTTCGCCTGGAGGACAGCCGCGTCCATGTGAGGCGCGATACGGACGGTTTGGCATTGTCTCTCGACGTGGAGGCGCTCGACGGCCGGATCGACGGCGAAGCGGCGAGCCTGTCATTCACGGGACGTGCCCTGTCGGATGGCGACGTGCAGGCGGGGCGGCTGGCGCTCTCGATCGACAGTCCGGATAGCTTCGAGACCTTCGACGTCCGGCTGGAGGCTATCGCTCTCCGGCCCGACCTGCTGGCGCCGCCGCGGGGACGGCTTGCCGTGCTGAGCGCGATGGAACTCCCGGTCGACCTGCGTCTTGCCGGCGTCAACAGCCGCTCGGAAGGTTTGAAGTCGGCGCAGGCTCGCGCGACATTCGGCGAAGGGAGCATCCGGCTTGCAGGGCGCCAGGAACCCTTTGGCTCTATCGTCTTCGAAGCGTCTCTCGATCCGGGCGAAGAGGTTATGACCGTCGATACCCTATCGGTGGACGCCGAGCGTTTGCGGTTCCAGGCGGAGGGCACGATCCGGGACATTGGCCGTTGGAGTGACGGCGATATGGGGACGTCTCCAAAATTCGATCTGGGTGTGTCCGCCGCGACGATCGACCTGACCCCGACGTTCGAAGCGCCTGTCGATGTGGCTCGCGCGGACGTTGTCGGCGAGCTCGACCTCGACTCCCGCATGCTGACTTTCGACACGCTCGACATGATTATGGACGGTTTCGGGCTGGCGCTCGAAGGTCAGGTCGCGACCCGTGAAGACGGCCTGTCGAAAGTTCTGCTGTCTGGACGGTCCACCACGCCGCTGACAGGCCCGGATCTCTTATCCATCTGGCCCGTGCAAGCCGCGGACGGGGCGCGCCGTTGGATCGAACGGTCGGTCATGGAGGGCACGGTCCAGAAGGTCCGGTTCGAGGTCGATCTTGATGCTGACTTCTTCGAAGAGCCGTTGCTGACAACGGAGCGCCTGCAGCTGGACTTCGATGTAAGCGACGGTGTGGTGCGATACATCAGTACGATGGAGCCGCTCTCCGACGCCCGCGGCTCCGGCCGGATCGACGGCAACCGCTTGGGTTTCGTCCTGGAAGGCGGCCGCATCGGGGACGTCAGGATCGTCGGCGGGGATGTCGATATCCCGCGCCTCACGCCCAAAGGCGGCGATATTCTCATTTCCGCCCAGGCACAGGGAGAGCTGCCCGACCTTCTTGCCCTCATCAATCAGCCGCCCTTCCAGTACATGGACCGGTACGGTGTCTCGGCGGACGGCTTCGGCGGACAGGCCGACGTGACGCTCAACATCCGCCGGCCCTTGCTGGAGTTCTTCGATCAGGACCGCATCGAGTATGCCGTCTCGGGCCGGTTCACCGATGCGTCCGCGCCCTTCGACATCGGGGGTTACTCTGTAACCGGAGCAGACTTGGTAGTCGAAGGCGGCAAGGAAGGCCTGTTCCTCGACGGCCCGGCCAATATCGGCCCATGGCGCGCGAACCTGTCATGGGCGGAACGCTACGGACGCAATGGCAAGCCGACACGCTATAGGGTCACCGGCGTCATGGATCGCAAGACGCTGGATGCGTTCGGACTGGGGTTCCGCGAAGTGTTCGGTGGCGAGATCGACGTCGATCTCGAAGCCAGTGGGACGGGCCTGAATATCACGGACGGACTTCTGACGGCGGGTCTGGAGCGGGCCGAACTGGCTTTCGGGTCGATCTGGTCCAAGCCGGCCGGAGAAGCGGGACGCGTGCGGGCCGTGCTGCAGCGCAGCAACGAGGTCGTGTCCATTCCAAGCCTGTCGATGACTGCGCCGGGACTAGACCTGAACGGGGCGCTTTTCCTGAGACCCACCATGGGACTGGACCGGCTGGAGCTGGACCGGGCCATGGTCGAGGGTTTGATCGACGGACGCTTGACGCTCAGCCGCAACAATACCGAAGGCGGG
Source organism: Litorimonas sp. (assembly GCA_049647245.1). GTDB lineage: Bacteria > Pseudomonadota > Alphaproteobacteria > Caulobacterales > Maricaulaceae > Litorimonas. The sequence continues at coordinate 2,729 of JBARXH010000121.1, read as the reverse complement.
CTCGCGCTGACTGCATCCGGCGAGAAGCTGGATGTCAGCCAGTTCGTCGCCAACGCATTGGAAAGCCGCAGCGCATCCAACCTGCCAATCCCCTTATCCGTCGAGGCCGAGTTCCAAAGCCTGGTCCTTTCAGCCGACTACGCACTCCAGGACTCGCGGGTGATCTACGATCATGATGGCGAGACGACGCGCGACCTGTTGCTGGAAGGGCGCAGGCCGTCCGGTGATGCGGTCGTTTCGATAGAGCCTACGGAAGACGGCACACGGGCGGCCAGCCTCTACCTGCCCGACGTTTCGGACGCGGCGCGCGCCTTCCTTGGACTGGCCTCGACGCAGGGTGGGGACCTGCGCATCGACGCGACACTCCCGCCTGCCGGCATGGACGCACCCATGCTCGGCACGGCGAGCGCGACGGCGTTCACGCTTCGCGATGCCCCCTTCCTCGCGCAGATACTGTCTCTCGCCTCCTTGACGGGAATCGTGGAGACCCTCTCAGGATCCGGTCTGAGCTTCGACGAGCTGACCTTCGATTTCGCCATGCAGGACCGGGATGTTTCCATCCGCGACGCCAAGCTGCGCGGTCCGGCGATCGGCATGACGGGGGAGGGAGAAATCTCGCTGGACGATCGAGAGATCGATTTCGGCGGGACGCTTGTCCCCGCCTACACGGCCAACTCGATACTCGGCGACGTCCCGATTCTGGGTGATCTGTTCGTGGGACGCGACGGCGAAGGCGTGTTCGCCGTGACCTACACGGTCGACGGGCCGTTCTCCAATGCACTGGTCGCGATCAATCCCCTCTCGGCCCTGACGCCGGGCTTCATCCGGGGCATCTTCAGGGAGCAGCGCAGCGATCTGCCCGAAAGCATCGCCGATGCGGTGGAGTCCGTCCGTCCGGACGAACAAGGCGGCGATTAGCCGACGGTCGCCCGCAGGAGCGCGTGTCGCTTCTTGCCGACCGACAGTTTCACGATCCCGTCGCGGATATCGTCCTCACCAATGCTGGCTTCATGAGTATCGACGGCCACGTCGTTCAGCTTCAGCGCCTTGCCCTTGATGTGACGTCGGGCCTCGCCGTTGGATGCCGCAAGTCCGGCCGTGACGGCCGCATTGAGAATGCCCATGCCGAGCAGCACATCGAGGCTGACGTCCGTCGTGGGAAGCCCTTCGGCCGTACCGCCCGCAAAGGTTTCGCGCGCCGTGGCCTTCGCGGCTTCGGCGGCCTCGATCCCGTGGAGCAAGGCGGTCGCTTCGTCCGCGAGCCGCGTCTTCGCCGTGTTGATGTCCGCGCCCTCCATGGCCTCGAACGCCGCGATCTCCTCCAAGGGCATATCCGTGAACAGCCGCATGAACCGCCCCACATCGGCATCGTCTGCATTGCGCCAGAATTGCCAGTATTCGTAAGGGCTTCGGGTGAAGTCCTCGCCCAGCTCGGGGTCGCCGTTCAGCCACACGGCCCCGTCCGCCGTCTTGCCCATCTTGCCGCCCGACGCCGTGGTGATCAGCGGCGTTGTGAAGCCGAACACTTCCGCGCCTTCCATCCGCCGTGTCAGGTCCACACCGGTGGTGATGTTGCCCCACTGGTCCGATCCGCCCATCTGCAGGCGACAGCCATGACGCCTGTTCAGTTCCACGAAGTCGTAGCTTTGCAGGAGCGGATAGTTGAATTCGAGGAAGGTCATGGGCTGCTCGTTCTCCAGCCGCCGTTTGACCGTATCCATCGTCACCATGCGGTTGACCGTGAACTCCTTGCCGACCTCGCGCAGGAAATCGAGATAGCCGAGCGTGCCGAGCCAGTCGTCATTGTCGACCATGATCGCCGCGTTGGGGCCGTCGAAATCGAGGAATTTCGCGAAGACCTGCCGGATACCCGCCTTGTTTCGTTCAATGGCTTCAGGCGTGAGGATCGGCCGGGACTTGTCCTTGTCGGACGGATCGCCGATCTTGGTCGTGCCGCCACCCAGCAGCACGATGGGCGTGCCGCCCGACTGTTGCAGGATGCGCAGCATCATGATCTGCACCAGCGATCCGACATGCAGGCTCGGCGCCGTGCAATCGAAGCCGATATAGCCCGTCACGCCGCCTTGCGCCGCCTCGTCCAGCCCCGCCTCGTTGGTGCACTGGTACAGGAAGCCGCGCTCTGTCAGCGTGGTCATCAGTTGCGATTTGTAGTCCGTCATAACGGACGGGCTTCTAATCATGGCCGGGATGGTGTCAAAGCTTCAAGATGAGCAAAATCTACAAAGCGCTGGGTCTGATGAGCGGCACGTCACTGGACGGTGTCGATGCGGCCCTCCTCGAAACGGATGGCGAAACTGTCACGGCGTTCGGGCCCAGCCTGACAATGCCCTATACCGACGCGCAGCGCGATGTGCTGGCGGCAGCGACGCAGGTTGCGCTGGACTGGAATTTCGACGGTCCTGCTCCGAACGTTTTCGCCGAGGCCGAAGACGTGCTGGACGAAGCACATGTTGCGGCCGTCAAACTGCTGGACGCGGACGGCGTAGACGTGATCGGCTATCACGGGCAGACGGTGGTCCACCGGCCCGAGCGCCGCAGCACGCTCCAGCTCGGAAATGGACAGAGACTGGCGCGCGTATTCGGCGTGCCATGTGTGCATGACTTCCGGAGCGCGGATGTGGCGGCAGGTGGGGAAGGGGCTCCGCTTGCTCCGGTCTATCACCGCGCGCTCGTGCATTCTGCCAAGCTCGAGGGGCTGACGGGTGTTC
>JBARXH010000120.1:0-2081 GCA_049647245.1 Litorimonas sp. | reverse complement strand
GCCACCAATTCCTCAGTCCGTTCCGCATAAAGCAGCCGAACTATATCCTGAGCATAGCTCAAGTGTTCTGGCGGCAAGGGCTCAAGGTCTTCCACGACTATTGGAGCGTCCATATCCTCGATCCCGCCTACCGATATCGATACGTCGCAGCCCCCCAGCGCAAAAATCGCAACCAATCCAATCACGGTTACTCTAACGCTACGAGTCATGTCTGTTTCACCTCTTATGTCCCAATCCTCTGTTTTGTGCTCCAATCAAGTCGGCCGCTAACCCTTCTACCACAGCTCCGATAAGCGCGGATCAATCTCCCCGCTTTTTCTCCCGCAGCGCCGTCCAGCGCGCCATGCGCTCCGCGATCGCGCGTTCGCGCCCGACGTCTTTCGGCGCATAGAGCGTCACCCGCTCCATCTCGTCCGGCCAGTAATCCGCGCCGCTGAACCCGTCCTGCGCGTCGTGATCATATACGTAGCCCGCACCGTAGCCGAGCGCCTTCATCATGCCCGTCGGCGCGTTCAGTATAGTCTTCGGCGGCGCGACGGACCCCGTCTCCTTCGCCAGCCCGAGCGCGGCCTTCCACGCCACATAGACCGCATTGCTCTTGGGCGCCGTCGCGCAGTGCGCCACGGCCTGCGCGATCGCCAGCTCCCCTTCCGGCGAACCGAGCCGCTCGTAGCTGCGGGCCGCCTCGCTTGCCACCATGAGCGCCACCGGATCCGCCGCGCCGATGTCCTCCGAGGCAAACCGCACGACCCGCCGCGCAATGTAGCGCGGATCCTCCCCGCCCTCGATCATACGCGCCAGCCAGTAGAGCGCCGCATCCACGTCGCTGCCCCGCATCGACTTGTGCAGCGCCGAGATCAGATTGTAGTGTGCCTCCCCGCTCTTGTCGTAGACCGGCGCGCGCTTTTGCAAGAGACGTCCCAGCGCCTCCGCATCCAGCTCATCGCCTTGCGTCCCCGAAGACTGAGCAAAGACCTCGTCCGCCAGCGTCAGCAAGTAGCGCCCGTCCCCGTCCGCGAACTCCACCAACCGCGCCCGCGCGCCGTCCGTCAAAGGAAGTCCGCGACTCAGCGCCTCTTCCGCCCGCGCCAGCAAGCCCTCCAGCGCCGCCGCGTCCAGCCGTTCCAGCACCAGCACCTGCGCCCGCGACAGCAGCGCGGCGTTGAGCTCGAAGCTCGGATTCTCCGTCGTCGCGCCGACCAGCGTGACCGTGCCCGCCTCCACATAGGGCAGGAAGCCGTCCTGCTGCGCCTTGTTGAAGCGGTGGATCTCATCCACGAAGAGCAGCGTGCCGCGCCCGGTCTCCCGCCGCGCTTGCGCGTCCGCGAAGACCTTGCGCAGATCCGCCACGCCCGAGAAGACGGCCGACAGCGCCACGAATTCCAGCCCCGCCCGCCCCGCGAGCAGGCGCGCGATCGTCGTCTTGCCCACGCCGGGCGGCCCCCACAGCACCATCGAGGACAGCCTGTTCTGATCCAGCATCCGCCCGATCGGCCCCTCCGGCCCCAGCAGATGATCCTGCCCCACCACCTGATCGAGCCGCGTCGGCCGCAACCGCTCCGCCAGAGGCAGAGGCGCGGCGTCCGAAAGACCGGCGGCATCGAAGAGGGAGGTCATGAGCGGACGCTAGCACGGCAGACGCGAGCCGAGGAGTCCGGGACGACCCTCCTCCCCGGCTGTCCATTCCTATTCATATCCCCAACCTCGTCCCCGGCCTTACGGCCGGCGACGACGCGCCACTTTGATTCCGCTCAGGCCGACTTGATCGGCCTGTCCATCACCCGCCGCCGATGCTGGCCGGGAAGTCGGGAGATGGGCTCGCCCCCGGATCAGGTTCGGGGCAGGCTGACAAGCCGGCGAGAGCGGAGGCCCAAGGACCCGTCCCCCTCCCTCACCCGTACCCCGTCCGCCGCTCTTCCTGCACCGCGTGCCAGCTCCAGTCCCGGCCCCAGCCGTGTCGCAGGGCGGGGAAGTCGGGCCAGCTTACCTCGGACGCGGCCCGGTCCGGCTCGGCCAGGCCGTGCGCCGCGCAGTGGGACGCGATCCGCCCCGCCAGCAGGCCCTGCGTCAGCCCCTTGCCC
>JBARXH010000119.1:0-2866 GCA_049647245.1 Litorimonas sp. | reverse complement strand
AATCGAAACTGTCGTAGCGGATGCCGGGAATGACCAGCAGGTCGAGCCCGCCGCCGAGCGCCAGCCGCGCTTCGGCCTGCGCGAACAGGCCAAGGAAATCCGCCCGCCCGTCCGGGACGCCGGCGCGGCTGTTGTCCGCGCTGTTGTCGTCCGTGCCGACCTGCTCGTCACGGTACCAGTCGCCGCCGAAGGTCAGGCGCGTTTCTAGCCCGGCCAGGTCCAGCAAGGCCGTGTTGCGCAGGTTCACGCCAGTCGTTTCGATATCGCGCAAGGTGGTGCGGTCGATGGACGGGTCGAACTCCTCAACGGCCGTATCGGTGACATAGGCGGTCAGCGTTGTGTCGATCAGCGCACTGGCCGGATCGAACCGAGCGGTGACCCGGACCGTGTCCGTGGCGATGTCCTTGTCCACATCGTTGCCGATGGCGACGCCCTGGCCATTATTGGGTTCCACGGCGGAGTTCTGGAAACGCTGGTAGGAGCCTTCGACGCTGAACGCGTCGGAAAAGGTGTAGCCCGCCTTCAGCAGGTAGTTTTGGATGTCGTCGTCGGACGGCAGCGACGCGCCCGAGCCGAGCTCGATATCGCCGGAGCCGCGCAGCCCGACGCTGCCGACCAGGTCGAGCGCGCCCTGGCGGGTATAGGCGGTCAGCGTGCCCAGCAGGTCCTCATTCACCGACTGATAGCCCAGCCGAAGCCGCGCCCCGGCCGTTTCGCCGTCCTGCAGGAAATCGGCCGCATCCACGGTCTCGAACGCCAGGACGCCGCCGACCGCCCCGGACCCGTAAAGCGAGGAGGCCGGACCTTTCACCACTTCGGCGGTTTTCACCAGATCGGGATCGAGGAAGAACCGCCCGTCATGGGCGGAGATGAAGGACTGGCGCGCGCCGTCGAGCAGGATCAGGACGTTCTCGCCCCCGCGCCCGCGGATGGACGGCGTCTCTCCGGAGCGTCGCGGTCCGCCGGAAAACTCCACGCCGGGAATGTCGCGCAGCGCATCCGAGATCGAACTGGGCGCGAAGATCTCGATTTCGTCGCGCGTGATCACCCCGACCTGCCCCGGATAGTCGAGCAGGTCGACCGGGTTGGCCGTGCCGTAGACGGTGATGACATCCTCGTAGGCGTCCGTATCCGAGACGTCCGACGTTCCTTCCGCATCGGCCCGGGCGGGCCCAGCCAGCCCGGCGGCGACGATCAGGGCCAGCACGCCCGCGTTTCCGGCCCGCCCCATATTCCGCCTCCTTTTCCGGCTCGAAGTCCGGGCACTCCCAACATGTGTCATGGCGTCTTTTTCTTTCCTGACGGGTCGCAGATCACTCTTGCGAATAATTCTCAATGACGGCGACGTATTGCACTTGAAAATGACTCGCAAGAACTTTATGGGGAAATCCTGTTGCCAGCCCATTCGCCGATCCACGCGGCGATCCATGAGCCTGAAGGGACATCGCCATGACCGCAGACACACTCCTCGCCCCGCCTCCGGGGAAAGCCCCGTTGATCGAACGCTACACGGCGCTGAAGGCGGACAAGCCGAAGCTGCGCGCGCGGGATGCGGCCTCGCGGCTCGGCGTGAGCGAGGCGGAATTGCTGGCCGCGCGCGTCTCGGACGACATCGTCCGGCTCGACGGCGATTTCGCCGACCTGATCCGCGCCCTGCCCAGTCTCGGCCGCATCATGTGCCTGACGCGCAACAGCGGCTGCGTGCATGAAAAGCACGGGGAGTTCGGCAAGATCAGCATCGGGCCCGGCCACGGCATCGTCCTGAACCACGATATCGACCTGCGCCTGTTCATGAGCCATTGGCGGCATGCCTTCGCCGTGTCGGAGGACGTCGCGTCGGGCCGCCGCCGCAGCCTGCAATTCTTCGACGTGGACGGGCGCGCGGTCCACAAGGTCTACATGCCCGCGGACGCGGACATGGCTCCGCTCGACCGCATCGTGTCCGACTTCCGCATGGCCGACCCGTCCGAGCCGCTCACCGTGCGCCCGCTCCCAGCGCCGCGCGCCGATGCGCCGGACGGCGATGTGGACGTGGCGGGCTTCCTCGCCCATTGGGACGATCTGCAGGACACGCATGATTTCTTCGGGCTTCTGGCGGAGTTCGGGATCGGCCGCCGCCAGAGCATGCGCTTGGCGCAGGGCCGCTTCACCCGGCAGCTGGATCCCGGCGCGGTGGAGGCGCTGCTGACGGCCGCGTCCGACAGCCAAGTGCCGATCATGTGCTTTGCCGGCAATCCGGGCTGCATCCAGATCCACACCGGGCCGGTCAACGCCATCAAGATGATGGGGCCCTGGCTCAACGTGCTGGACCCCGACTTCAACCTTCATTTCGACACGCGCGCCGTGGAAAGCGTCTGGGCGGTCGAAAAGCCGACGCGCGACGGCATCGTGACCTCGGTCGAAGTCTACGACGCGGACGGGAAATGCTTCTGCCAGTTCTTCGGAGAGCGCAAACCCGGCCAGGACGAGCTGCAGGGCTGGCGCGACATCGTCTCCGCCCTGGACGCGGCATGAGCCCCTCCCGCCTCGTTCCGCCCGCGCTTCCCAGGATGGTCCTGCTCGGGGTACTCCTGCTGGCGGGATGCACGCAGGCGTCCGCGCCAGAGGCCGGATCAGGCGCTGAGCCGGAGCCGCTGCGCGTCGTGAGCCTTGGCGGCGACCTGACGGAGATCGTCGTCGCGCTTGGGGCGGAAGACACGCTCATCGCGCGCGACGCCACGAGTTCCTTTCCCCCGTCCATCGAGGCGTTGCCGGATGTCGGCTATGTCCGCGCGCTGAACGCCGAGGGCATCCTCGCCCTGTCGCCGACGCTGGTCATCGCCTCGTCCGAAGCCGGACCGCCCGAGGCTCTCGAGCAGCTCCGGGC
>JBARXH010000118.1:0-7528 GCA_049647245.1 Litorimonas sp. | reverse complement strand
CGCCCGCGCTGCGCGGCAAGATCGCCCAGGTGGACGGGGTGATCGGCGCGCGGCTCAATGTGCTGTTCGGCGGCGATGCGCCTCTGTCCGGCACGGGCACGGTCGAGATCCGGGACGTCTCGCTCGGCACGGCGCCCGGTCCCGTGACGGGCCTGTCGGGTCGTGTCGAGCTGACGTCGCTCTTTCCGGTCGTCACCGCACCGGGCCAGCTGCTTCAGGTCGGCACGTTCAATCCGGGCTTTCCGCTGGAAGACGGTCTGCTGACCTACGCGCTGGTCGAGGACGGGGTGGACATCTCCCGCGCCGTCTTCCCCTTGGGCGAAGGCACGGTGTCGTTCGACCCGTTCGTCTGGACCTACGGCGCGCCGGAGAACCGCGTGACCTTGCGTGTCGCGGGCGTGGAAGTGGGCGAATTCCTGTCCGATACGTCCGACGGGCGCCTGTCCGTATCCGGCATTCTGGAAGGCACGATTCCGGTCGTGGTGCGCGGCATCGACGTGCTGGTGGAACGGGGCCGGCTGGAGGTGCGCGACGGCGGCGTGATCCGATATCGGGGCCAGGACATGGCCGAACGCATTCCCAACGAATATGCCACGCAGGCCATACAGGCGCTGGAGAACTTCACCTACGACTCGCTGTTCGTAGAAATCGACGGGCCGCTGGACGGGGAGATCAAGCTGGGCGTGGTCTTCACGGGCTCCAACCCGGAGGTGCTCTACAACGTGCCGTTCCAGTTCGACGTCTCGGTCGAGGGCGAGCTGTTCAACATTGCGCGCAGCCTGAACCCAAACGGATTGCAGGAACGGGTGCTGTCCTCGATCCGTCCCGCCATCACGGCGGAGCCTGTCGAGTAGGCCCTAACCCGGTCCGGAGGTGTTCGCGCCCATCGTTGCGCCCTCGCCCACGAACGGGTTGAACCGCCGCTCCTGCCCGAACGTGCTCATGCCGCCGTGGCCAGGGACAAACCGCATCTCGTCGCCCAGCGGGAAGAGCTTGGTCTTGATGCTGTCGATCAACTGCTGGTGGTTGCCCTTGGGGAAGTCCGTCCGGCCGATGGAGCCCTGGAACAGGACATCGCCGACGAAAGCGATCTTCATGTCCCGGTTGTGGATCACCACATGACCGGGCGTGTGCCCCGGCGTGTGCGTGACGTCGAAAGTGATGCCGCCAATTTCCAGCTGGTCGCCCTCGTCCAGATAGCGGTCAGGCACCACGGCGCGGCCCATGCCCGGATGGCCGTAGCGCGCCCAATGATCCGCGATCTCGTCCATCCAGAACTGGTCGTCCTTGTGCGGGCCGATCACGGGCACGCCGAGCTCCTCGCGCAGCTGGTCCGCACCGCCGGCATGGTCCAGATGGCCGTGGGTCAGCCAGATCGCCTTGAGCGTCACGCCGTGCTCGTCCAGCTTGGCGCGCAGCTTCTCCACCTCTCCGCCCGGATCGACGAGGACGCCTTCCTTGGTCTCGCTGTCATAGAGCAGCGAGCAATTCTGCTGGAAGGGCGTGACGGGGATGATCTTGAGTTCGAGCATGTCCACCATGTCGGATGCCGGGACGGCTGCGTCAACGCAGCCACATGACAAAGCGGACATTCAGACAGGGTTCAGGACTGTTTTCCTAATACCCTCTCAGGCCGTTTGTTCGGTCTCTCTCTTTTCGACTGACCCGGACGCGTATCTGTCCGGGTCTTTTTTTGCGCGAATTTAAACCTGGATTACCGGTTGCCCCGACTCCGCCATCAAAATGTGTGCTGGGCGTCACGCTACGGTCAAGATCGGATGCCACGAGAGGGCATCCCTTGACTGGGCGGCCCGTCGTCTTCCCTCCCCCCTGACGACACGACGGTGCCGCCCATCTTTTTTAGTCCCTCAGCATGTCCCGGATCGCGGCGACCGCCTGGTCGCGCGGCACGGTCTGCTGCGCCGGGCGGGAGGATTTCCACTCTTCGTTGGTCTCGATGGCCTTGGCCATTTCCGCACCCAGCGGAAGGTCCTTGATCGTGACCTGTCCGGCTTCGGCTTCGTCCGAGCCGATCAGCACGGCGAGACGCACGCCCCGGCGGTCGGCATATTTCAGCTGCTTGGTCACGTTGCCGGATCCGGTGAAGACTTCCGTGCGGATCCCGGCGGAGCGCAGCTCCGCGGCCAAGGCGAAATAGTGCGGCAGCAATCCCTTGTCGAACACGGTGACGAGCACGGGTGGCTGCGCGGCGACCGCCAGCGCCTCCATGCGCTCCAGCGCGGAAACGAAGCGCGACACGCCGAAGGAGAAACCCGTCGCGGGTACGGGCTGGCCACGGAAGCGCGAAACCAGATCGTCATAGCGCCCGCCCCCACCGATGGAGCCGACCCGCACCGGGCGGCCCTTGCGGTCCTTGATCTCCGCCAACAGCTCCACCTCGAAAACGGGACCCGTATAGTAGCCGAGACCGCGCACCACGGATGTATCGAAGGAGACGCGCTCCGGCCCGAAGCCCGTTGCGCTCAGCAACCGGTCGATCTGCGCCAGCTCGTCCACGCCCTGCTGTCCCCGGTCGGATCCCCCGACCAAGCCGGACAGGGTCGCGAGCGTAGTCTCGCGGTCCGCGTCGGACGCGGTGGTGAATCCCAGCACGGCGCGGATGCCCTCTGGGTTCAGCTTGGCACCGTCCGTATAGTCGCCGCTTTCGTCTTCCCGGCCGTCTCCCAGCAAGGCTTCGACGCCTGACGCGCCGAGCCGGTCGAGCTTGTCGATGGCGCGCAGGACCTGCAGGCGCTGCATTGCGCCTTCCTCCGTGTTGGGGACGCCGGAGGCCTCCAGGATGCCGTCCAGGAGCTTTCGGTTGTTGACCCGCACGGCGTACTGGTCGTCCGAAAGGCCCGCCGCGCGCGAGACTTCGGCGGCGATCATGATCATTTCCGCGTCCGCCACCGCGCCGCCCGCGCCCACCGTGTCGGCGTCGCATTGCACGAACTCGCGGAAGCGTCCCGGACCGGGCTTTTCGTTCCGGAAGACCGACCCGGACTGGTAGCGGCGGAATGGCTTGGGGATTGCGTCGTAATGCTCGGCCACGAACCGGGCCAGAGGCGCGGTCAGATCGTAGCGCAGCGACAGCCACTGCTCGTCATCGTCCTGCAGGGCGAACACGCCCACATTGGGCCGGTCCTCGTCCGGCAGGAACTTGCCGAGCGCATCCGCATATTCGAATGCCGGAGTCTGGAGCGGTTCGAACCCGAAGGCGTCGTAGACGGCGAACGCCTTGGCGACGAGTTCGGATTCGGCGCGGAACACGTCCGCGTGACGGTCCTCGAACCCGCGCGGGCGCCGGGCCTTGGGCCGGAAGGGTTTGTTCTTTTTCTTGGACGTCTGGGCCATGGAGCGCGCCCTAGCGGTATGGGCGGGGGGCGGCAAGCGGGCAGGCTCGCAGCCTTCAGCCTCCGGACATCGCTTCTAGGACGACACCGGAGTGACCGGACTGTCCCCATCCCAATTCCCGTCGAGGAAGATCGCGCGCACATCCTCCTGGGTGAACGGTTTCTTCAAAAGGCGCTTGTCGCGGTACCGGTCCGGGAGAGCGGAAGAATCGCTATAGCCCGTCGCGAAGACGAAGCGAACGCCGAGCGCGTCCAGCCGCGCGGCCACGGGTTCCGACGTATCCTCGCCGAGATTGAAGTCCAGAATCGCAGCCGACATGGCATGCGCGTCGAGCAGGTCGAGCGCTTCGGACACAGTACTGGCGAGATGGACGGTCGTGGCACCGAGCTGTGAGACCAGCTCTTCCACGTCCATGGCGATGATGAAATTGTCTTCGACAACCAGAACATCGCCCGTGAAGACGGGCGTCAAGAGAACTCCTAAATCGGTAGGCTGACCCCGGCCGTCCGTCCAAAGCCGCTGGGATCATAACGAATGTTGTTGTCGTTTAAACGGTTTAGTCCGCGCTGCAATAACATGCGTCAAGTTAGGCTGTAGACCGTGTTAAGCCCATGAGGGCCGCCGTGGAGGGGTCGTGATCGCCTGCATCTCCCGCTTCCATCTCTTCCAGGATCGTGCCCGCCAGGACCTTGCCGAGTTCAACGCCCCACTGATCGAAGCTGTTGATGCCCCAGATCACGCCCTGGACGAAGACCTTGTGCTCATAGAGCGCGATCAGCGCGCCGATGGCCTCGGGGCTCAGCGCATCCAGCGTCAGCGTGGTGGAGGGACGGTTGCCGGGGAAGGTCTTCTGCGGGGCGAGCGCGTCCAAGTCGTCTCGACCAGCATTCTCGGAACGGACCACGCCTTCCGGCTTGCCCAGCATCAACGCCTCGCTCTGGGCGAAACAGTTGGCCAGCAGAGCCCGGTGGTGGTCGGGTCGCCCCTCATGGTCATGAATCACGGCGACGAAATCCACGGGCGCGCCGGGCAGGCCTTGATGCAGCCACTGGAAGAAGGCGTGCTGGCCGTTAGTGCCTTCGTCGCCCCACACGACCGGGCAGGTCAGAGGAGCCTCGCCTCCGTCGCGGCGCGCGCTCTTGCCGTTGCTTTCCATTTCCAGCTGCTGGAGGAAGGCCGGCAGCTTGCGCAATCGGCGGGCGTAGGGGATCACGGCGAGGCTGCCATAATCCAGCGCATTGCGGTTCCACACGCCGACGAGCGCCATCAGGACGGGCATGTTCCGCGCAAGGGGGGCATCGCGGAAATGGATGTCCATGTCGGCCGCGCCGTCCAGCATCCGCTCGAACGCGTCCGGACCATAGGCAATAGCGAGGCTGAGGCCCACGGCGCTCCAGACCGAATAACGCCCGCCGACCCAGTCCCAGAAGTCGAAGATGTTGTCCGGATCGATTCCGAAGGCGACGGCGCGGTCTCGGTTGGCGCTGACGGCCAGCACATGGTCGGACGGCGCGCATCCGGCAGCCTCCAGCCAGGCGCGGACGCTGTCCGCGTTCATCTTGGTTTCCTGCGTGCCGAAGCTCTTGGACACGACGATCACCAGCGTGCGCGCCGGGTCGAGCCCGGACAGGGCATCATTGACCGACGCGCCGTCCACATTGTTGGCGAAGTGTAGCCTCGGCCCGGCTTGCTGCGTGGCGTCCAGCGCGTCTGCGACCAGGCGTGGCCCGAGGTCGGAGCCGCCAATACCGACATGGACGATATCGTCGAACTGGCCTGAGGCGCGGATGTCTTCGGCAAATGTCCGGATCCGCGCCCTCATGGCGGTAACGTCGTCCGCAACCGCCGCGCCGCCGACGCCGCGCAAGGCGGTGTGCAGCACGGCCCGGCCTTCTGAACTATTGATGGGCTCGCCCGCGAAAAGCCTGGTGCGCCAGCCTTCCAGATCGGCCGAGCGTGCCAGATCGAGTAGCGCGTCGAGATCGCCTTTGGCGATGCGCTGTTTGGAAAAATCCGCCCGTATCGGCCCGACCCGCATGCTCATCCGGTCGATCCTGTCCGGCTCCGTCTCGAAAAGGGTGCTCAGGGTCGGCGTGCCGGAGGCGCGGGCCCGCAGGGTGCTCAGGGTGTCATCGAGGGTCATGGCCGCGCTATCGCGAGACCTCGCAGTGAAGACAAGATGTAAAGGCTAGATCGTATACTCAAGTCTGGGACCTAGCTCAGCGTCCCCTTGGCGGCTTCGCGGCGGCTGAACCACACGGCGAACAGCGCGCCGAGCACGATCAGTCCCGTGAAGACATAGGCGAACGGACCCATGAACTCCGCCTGCATCGCCAGACCGCCATCGATCGCCGTGTATCCGAAGTTCACGATCATCGCTACCAGAGAGACGATGAAGACCGGCACGGCCCATTTGCGCCGCCACAACATCAGGATCCAGCCCAGCACACCGCCCCACACGGCCAGCGGCCAGGTGATGTCCATCAGCACGGGCATGTCGTACCAGTAATCCAGCAGTTCCTGCGGGTACTGTGCCATGTATGCCGGGTTCGCCGTGCGGGTCATGACATAGTCATAGGCCCCGCCGAAATTCCACAGCAGTCCCAGCACGCCGATCACCCAATACCAGATAGAAGGCTTGTTCATGTCCGATCCCCATATTGATCGATGTTCCAAATTGACCAATGTTAAAGTGCCAAAGTGGAGCGGTCCTGTCGAGTCGGCTCCGTTCGACAGCCCTAACAGGGTCTTCAGACAGGTCGGGCGGCGATGACGTAGTTGCGCCCCGTCTCCAGATGGCCCCGTGTCTCAATAAGCTGGTGGGCGTCTTTGCGGAGCGCTTCGCCGCGCCGGGCGAGCGCGTCGGCGAGAGTCCGGTCTTGCAGTCTGGCCAGGCCCGGCGCGCAGAGACCGATTTGTGCATCCACGAATTTGGGACCGTTGCGCACCGGGAAATGGTCCACCGACTCAACCGCGAAGCCGGACGCGTCCAGCCGGTCGACCACCCACCCGGCCGGATATTCGCGGTAGGGCATGCGGCCGGTCAGCAACATGCAGGCATCGCGGAACCGGCCGATCTCCCAGACGATCCGTCCGGCGTCGTCTTCCGGACGCACGGTGGGCACATAGGGCTCCAGCCCTGTCACGTAGAGCCGCCCGCGCGTCAGGGGGCGCAGCCGTTCGAACAGGTAGGGCTGGAAATAGGGCGAGAAACCATCCACCGCGCCGAGCAGATAATCCGCTAGCACCGTGTCGAAGACCTCGCCCCGGAGCAGCCCGGCATCGGTCCAGTTGCCCGCGACAACCTGGTCCTGCGGTCGCTTTCGCGTTCCGATAGCGTCCAGCGTGTCGTCTCTTTCACGCGCGGACCCCGTGACGCCGATCCACTACGTCGTGTCCAGGCCACCGACCCAGCGGATGGACCCGACACCCGTTCCCGCATCGAGAAAACGGCCCCAGGGCATGGAGCCCTGGAGCCTTTCGATGTGGCGGAACAGGGCGGACGGCTTGCGGGGGCGCGCCGTCATCACCGTGCTTTAGAGGTCGAGCAGGAGGCGTTCAGGATCCTCGAGGCATTCCTTGACCCGAACGAGGAAGGTCACGGCTTCCTTTCCGTCCACGATGCGGTGATCGTAGGACAGAGCCAGATACATCATGGGGCGGATAACGATCTCGTCGTTCCGCACGACCGGACGCTTCTGGATGGTATGCATGCCCAATATGCCGGATTGCGGCGGGTTGAGGATGGGCGAACTCATCAGCGATCCGTAGACGCCGCCATTGGAAATGGTGAACGTCCCGCCGCGCATGTCGTCCATGGAGAGCTGGCCGTCGCGGGCTTTGGCACCCAGTTCGCCGATGCCCTTTTCGATCTCGCCTAGATTCTTGGCGTCCGCATCGCGCAGGACCGGAACGACGAGGCCCTTGTCGGTTCCGACTGCGATGCTGATGTCGTAGAAGTTCTTGTAGATGATGTCCGTGCCGTCGATCTCGGCGTTGACGGACGGCACGTCTTTCAATGCCTGCACGACGGCCTTCACGAAGAATGACATGAAGCCCAGTTTCACGCCATGACGATCGATGAAGGCCTGCTTGTACTTGGACCGCAGCGCCATGATCTCGGACATGTCGGCTTCGTTGTAGGTCGTCAGCATGGCCGCCGTGTTCTGGGCGT
>JBARXH010000117.1:0-4644 GCA_049647245.1 Litorimonas sp. | reverse complement strand
CCTCTGCAGGACGCGCACCGCTTCCGGACCTCCCGGGTCCGTCCACCCCGCCACGGTTATGCAACCGCCTCGTGACGTGGAGTGGATGAGGGGAGGATAGCGTAAGGAGGAAGCGGTGCGGATTGGTTTGGGGGGTTTTCCGCCAAGGGGCTGAGAACGCTGCGGTCCTTAAGTGTGTTCGCGAGGATTAATCATAGCCCGCCCATCCCAACGGTGCGGCGCGAGCCGTTGGGTCTTCTCCCCGCACCGCGAGAGGAAGCCATTATGGCAGGACGCTAGTGAAAGCCACGATCCGCACAGGCTCGCGCCGACAGGTCCCCTTCGCGCCCCTTCGGGACGCGCGCGCTGCCGCGCAGGTTTGCGACGATCCGCTTCGCGGCTCTTAGACCCCTATCGGGGACGCAAACCTAAGGGGCCAGCTTAGACGATCAGTCGCCTTGCCCCCGCCACACTCCCGCCTTAACGCGGGAGGCATGTCTCTGCACGGTTCCTACGATCCCGAAAACGTCTTCGCGAAGATCCTGCGCGGGGAGATGCCGTCCGCGACCATCGTCGACGAGGCGCATGCCATCGCGATCATGGATGCTTTTCCGCAGTCGCGGGGACACTGTCTCGTGGTTCCTAAGGCGGCGTCGCGGAACCTGCTGGACACGAACCCCAAGGATATCGGCCGGGTCTTCGGCCTGGTGCAGCGTCTGGCCAAGGCCGTGGACGCCGCCCTGTCGCCGGACGGGATCATCATTTCGCAGTTCAACGGCGCGCCCGCCGGGCAGACCGTGTTCCACACCCATGTCCACGTCATCCCGCGCTACGCCGACTCCGACATGGCCGAGCATGCGCGGGGCAAGATGGCGGACGCGGCCGCGCTGGCCGCGCTGGCCAACACCATCCGCGCCAAGCTGGCCTGATTTCTTCTCGAGGACCGACCCATGACCCGTTCCCCATTCCTGCCCCCATTCCTGCTCTCCGTTGCCGCGCTCGCGCTTGTCCTGGGAGGCTGCACGGGCGAACCCGCCCCGGAGCCGGGCGAGGTGGAGACCGAGGTCGCCGCGCCGGAGCCTGCGCCCTTCTACGACGTGGAAGGCCAGTATGCGAAGTTCGCCGAAATCCGCATGAACCCGGACACGTCGTTCCTGACGGACACGGAGCGTACTGTTGTCAACACGCTGATGGAGCTGGGGCCGATCCTCGACGATCTGTTCTTTCTGCAGCGCAATGCGGACAATCCGGCGATCCGGACCCGCATCGCGGCGACCGGAGACCCGGACGCGCTGGCCATGTTCGACCTGCACTTCGCCCATTGCGACGGGCTGGAGGACGATGCGCCCTTCGTGGACGGTCTGGGCGAGTGTCCCGACGGGTCGGGCTTCTACCCGGCCGACATGACGCGCGAGGAGTTCGCCGCGCACCTGAGTGCCAATCCGGAGGACGAAGAGGCCTTCGTGTCGGGCTACACGGTGATCCGGCGCGACGAAGCGGGCGGCCTGGTCGCCGTGCCTTACCACGAGGAATATGCCGAGTTCGTGGAACCCGCCGCGCGCATCCTGCGCCGGGCGGCGTCCCAGACCGACGAACCCACGCTGAAGCGGTTCCTGGAACTGCGCGCGGACGCGTTCGAGACGGACGACTATTTCGAATCTGAACTCGCCTGGATGGATCTGGAGGGCCCAATCGAGATCGCGGTCGGGCCCTACGAGGTCTATGATGACGGGCTGTTCGGCTACAAGACGGCCTACGAGATGTTCCTGACGGTCAAGGACCCGGACGCGTCCGCCGCGCTGGACAAATACAAGGCCTACCTGCCGGACATGGAGGCCAACCTCCCCGTGGAGGACCGCTACAAGAACACCACGCGCGGGTTCGAAAGCCCCATCGCCGTGGTGGACCAGGTCAAGGGCGGCGGCGACAATTCCAACGGCGTGCAGACCATCGCCTTCAACCTGCCCAATGACGAACGGGTTCGCGAAGCCAAGGGGGCCAAGAAGGTCATTCTCGCCAACGTTTTGGGCGCGAAATACGACCGCATCCTCGCCCCGATCGGCGAGCGCGTGCTGGTGCCGGAGCAGGCGGCGCTGACCGCCAAGACCTGGATGAGCAACAATACGCTGTTCCACGAGCTGGCCCACTCGCTCGGGCCGGGCACGATCACGGTGGACGGGCCGGACGGACCCAGAGAGACGGAAGTGCGCCTGGAGTTGAAGGACCTCTATAGCGGTCTTGAGGAAGGCAAGGCGGACGTGATGGGGGCCTACAACGTGCTCTACATGATGGAGCGCGGCGAACTCGACCCGGCCGAGCGCGACGCCTACCTCGCCACCTATTTCACGGGCAAGTTCCGGAGCATGCGTTTCGGCACGGGCGCAGCCCACGCCAAGGGTGCGGCCTTCCAGTACAGCTATTTCCGCGAAGCCGGCGCGGCCGAATGGCTGCCGGACGAGCAGCGCTTCCGGCTGGACTTCGACGCGCTGGCGCAGGCGGTCTCGGACCTGACGGGCCTCGTCGTGCGCCTGCAGGGCGACGGCGACTACGAGGCGGCCAAGGCGTTCCTCGACGAATACGCGCAGCTGGACGAGGCCGCCCGGACCGTGCTGGGCAACCTCGACGACATTCCCTACGACATCCGACCGATCTACCCGGACGAGATCTGACGGGATCCGAGGCCTATCCGGTGATTTCAGGCGCGGTGTTCAGCACGAGTAGGCGGCGGCCATTGTCCATGACTTCGAAGTCGATCAGCGCGCCGTCCTCGGCGCGTCCCTCGATCTCGTAGACCGTGTAGCCGTTGGGGCGGATGGAGCGTTCCACATAGTCCATGGTCGCGCCGGGGTGGGCGAGGCGGAACTCGACCTGCACGGCCGTCTGGACCTCCGACAGGGGGGTTTCCCATTCGATTTCCTGCAGGTTGCCGTCGGCCAGCACGTCGATCTCCAGATGCAGCCCGTCCGCGTCGAACGCGCCGAGCTCGTAGATGCGCAGATAGCCTTCCGTCTCCACGCCGAACTCGGTGAAGGCGGCGGTCGGCGCGACGCGCCTCACGGTCGCCCAGACCGCGGCGGGCACGTCGGCCCGGTCGATCCGTTCATTGTCGGGGGTCTGGGCCGTCACGAGTCCGGGCAGGGCAAGTCCGAAAGCGGCAAGGACGGGCAGGGCGAGGGGCGCCGAAAGGCGAGGAGTGCGGGCCATGAGTTTATCTCCGATCAGGGTGTGGCGTTTGCGCGGCCCGCTAGTCGGGAGGTGTGACACTGGCGCGGCGGCTCGGAGAATCTTCCGCGACCGAACGGTGAAACACGTGTCATGCAGCGCAGGACTCTGAAACAATTCAGCCAGTTACGGTTTCGACGCGCAAGAGGGGGCTGCAGAAATGCAAGGCTCGACCGGTTCTCGTCCACTGCGCCCTATCCGGGGTTAAGCTTCGTTGCAGCGACCGGAAACCCGGGGCGGGACCTGCGGGTTCAGTCCGGTGCCTTCCCAACATGCTGCCAGAAAGACGCCCATGCCCCTCCTGCTTTTCCGCCGCGTTCGGTCCCGCCTTGGCCTGCTATTCTTCGCAAGTGGCGCCTCCATGATCGCCGCCTGCGGCGCACAGGACGGAGACGAGATGGACGCACCGCCGAGCCTGGTCGTGTCGGACGGCGCGCGGGATACGGCCGCGGAGACCGACGAGGACGGCATGGTCGCCCGGCCCGCGCCCCTGACCGGGGACTGGGTCGCCGTGAACGACGGAGAGGGCGGATTGCGCATCGGCGAATCGCGGGTGGACTTCCTCGATGGCGGCACGGTCACGGGCGGTGGACCCTACCGCTTCGTGGAGGATTGCGACGACCGCACGCCCGTATCGGGGGGCGAGGCCGGACCGGCCGACGCCATGATCGTCGGCTCTGGTGCGCAGGCGACCTGCTATACGGTCATGATGCTGAGCGACGGCGGGCTGACGATCCGCGCCGCCAACGCCGACGACGCGCTGCGCTTCAAGCGCCCGCTAGAGGAATAGCCGCGCCGCCGGGTTGCCGGTTTCCTCCCAGACGGGAAAGCCGATGGCGGCGAGGCTCGCCTCCAGGTCCGTCTTGTCCGCGTTGGGCAGCTGGAAGCCGCACAGCACATGACCTTCGGCCGCGCCGTGATTGCGGTAGTGGAAGAGGCTGATGTTCCAGCGCGCATCGAGCGCCGACAGGAACTGCCCGAGTGCGCCGGGCCGTTCGGGAAACTCCACGCGGTAGATGGCTTCCAGCACGCCGGAGCGCGGCTGGCCTCCGCCGCCCAGATGGCGAAGATGGCGCTTGGCGAGGCGGTCGTGCGACAGGTCCACCGCCTTCACGCCGGCCGCGTCCAGCGCGGCCATGACCGCGTCGCGCTCCGCGCCGCTCCGGATCTTCAGGCCCACCAGCAGGTGCGCGGCGTCCGCATCGCGGTAGCGGTAGGAGAACTCCGTGACCGCACGGTGGCCGAGCGCATCCACGAAGGCCCGGAACGCCCCGCGCTGTTCCGGAATGACGGCGGAGAAGAGCATCTCCCCGCCCGCACCCAGCTCGGCGCGTTCCACCATGTGGCCGATCCGGTCGAAGTTCACGTTCGCGCCGGACACGGTCACGACGCAGTCGCCCTCCGGCGCGGTGCCGTCGGCGACCGCGCGGCGCAGTCCGGCCA
>JBARXH010000116.1:0-12560 GCA_049647245.1 Litorimonas sp. | reverse complement strand
GAAGCCGGGACCGCCGCGCTGTCCGAACCCGCCAGCGCCGCCCGCGAACGGGTTGCGCTGCTGGCCTTGTTCGTCGACCTGCCCTGTATCGTACTGGCGACGCAGATCCTCGTTTGACAGAAGGTTGTAGGCCGCCGTCACTTCCTTGAACCGCTCCGCCGACGCCTCGTCGTCCGGATTGACATCCGGGTGCAGCTTCTTGGCCAGCTTCCGATAGGCGGAGCGGATCTCCTTGTCGGTGGCGGTTTTCTTCACCCCGAGCAGATCATATGGATTCTTCTTGGCCATTCGCCTGACTATTTAGTCATGCCACCCCCACATTCAACGCCGCTGGATAAAGACTCTCGCGCCCGCTCCGCGTGATCTGCACGACCTCGGCCCGGTCGAAGGGCGCGGTGTCGAGACTGTTCTCCGCCGTGTCCACGATCTCCACCTCTGACCCACGGAACAAGCGGACCCTGTAATTCAGCCGGAACGTCTCCTCCGTCCAGTCGGTGAAGGCCCGGTCGCGCCCGGTCCAGCGGAGTGTGCGGCCGTCCCAGCGCAGATGCGCCGGGGTAAGCGGCCAGCCATGACTGTCGGTCCAGTCCAGTTGCGCCGGGAGGGCCTCGCGCCTCGGGCTCCGGCCCATAATTGGCACGGACGCGCCGCGCCAATCGGGCGAGATGACCACGCTTTCGAGGCCGGAGGACAGGTTCACGACCCTCGCACCGGCCGGAATGCTGTCCACCATGAAGGCCTCGCTACCCTCCAAACCGCGCAGGAGGTGGGACAGCCGGTAGGTCAAAGGCGCGATCAACTCCACATCGCGCGCGGCGAGGATTTCCCACCCGGAAGAGGTCTCCACGGCGAACCGGTTTCCACCTTCCAGCAACGCGTCGTCCGAGATGCCGCTCGGTGACAGGCCGGGAAGACTGATCTCCAGCACGGAGGCGCGGTCCAGCCGCGTCACGGGCTGCCGGGACAGGGCCGTCAAGGTCGCCCCGATCCGCACCGGCCGGTCCACGGTCAGCTCTGCCCCGTCCACGCGGATCGATATGGGCTCGAACGGGTCGAGCATGGCCCCCACGGAAAGACCCGCCCGGTCGGGCAGGTCGAAGCCGAACAGGGCCGCCTGCGGAGCGTGATCGACCGGAGCCTGGGCATCCGGAGTTCCGCCCGCAACCCATTCGGGTGCGGGTGCGCCGTCCCGACGGGCCGTTACGGACACGTCGCGGCCGCATTCCAGCGACTCCACGGCCCACACGGCACCCTGCACCCCGACGCGGTCCCCGATCTCGAGGGTCAGGCCGGTGTCCAGAGGCAGGGCAAAGGAGATCGTCTCCTCGCCTTCATGGGCGGCCTGCAATTCCCGGCGAGCCACCATGCGCGCGAACCCTTCGTCCAGGACAGCGGGAACGGTCAGGTCCGCCACTGCGACCGACTCCGCGCTCAGTTCGCGGGCTGACGCGGTCGCCAGCTGGTAGTCGCCTCCGGCCGAAAGGTAGGTCAGCCGGACGTCCCGGATGCGGCTTTCCGGGTCCG
Organism: Litorimonas sp.; assembly: GCA_049647245.1. Taxonomy (GTDB): domain Bacteria; phylum Pseudomonadota; class Alphaproteobacteria; order Caulobacterales; family Maricaulaceae; genus Litorimonas. Next base: position 11,036 of record JBARXH010000116.1, on the reverse strand, counting down.
CTCTCTGACGGCGGGTCGGGGCAGTGGTGAAGCGGTCCGGATCGAGCGTGACCACCTCCGGGCCGCCGACGGAAAAGCTGACCCGCCCCCGCCTCTCGCCCATGTCTATGGCAAAAAGCTGCAGAAGCGGATCGAGCGCGGCGCGCGCGCTCATGGGCCGGTCCACGACATATCCCGGAAGCACGCCCGACACGCCGGAGACATCGATGTCCGCCAAGCCCGCATCGGCCGCAATCTCCTCGATTACGTCCGCCACGGGAAGCAGCCCGGTCCGGCCGTTCAGCCAGTGTCCCCGCTCCCATTTCGCCCCGTCGGACCAGACGTCCGTGCGGGCCGGAAATGCCGGATAGGGCCGGGCATCCCAGGCCCAAACGGCCATGCGAGACAGGTCCATGAAACCCGGTTCGTTGCTATCCTCATAGTGCCCGATCATCGCCTCGATGTAGCGGCGCTGGATCAGGTCATCGCGGGATCCGTCCGAGTAGAAGGGCAAGCGGGACTCGGCGGATTTCGGATCGTAGAAGACGTTGGGCTGGTTCGCGCCCTTGTCCACGGCCGGACATCCGATCTCCAGCAGCCAGATGGGTTTGGATCTCGGCGCCCACGGGCTGGTATTGGCCGGGACGCCGCCCCGACGGTCGCGGTGCACGCTGGCCCACCAGTTCCGCACATCCTTGTACCGGTAGACCGGATCCGTGATCGGCGTGCGCCGTTGGGCATCGCGGTCGGCCTGGCCGTCATAGTACCAGTCATACCCCTCCCCGCCTTCGACGTTGCTCCTCAGATAGTCGAGATCGTGCGGGCGGGAGTAGGCGTCGATGTTCACCCCGTCGCGCCAGTCGGACAGCGGGAAATAGGCGTCTATTCCGACCGCGTCGATATTCGTGTCGGCCCAGAGCGGATCGAGATGATGGTAGACGTCCCCGCCGTCCTGCAGGCCGAAATAGTCGGACCAGTCGGCCGCGTAGGTGATCTGCGTGTTCGAACCGACCACGGTGCGGACGTCGCGCGCCAGGCGGCGCATGTGCTCGACGGCAGGGAAACGCTCGCCTACGCGGAAGGCCATCAGCGCCTTCATTTCCGTGCCGATCACGATGGCGTCCACCCCGCCCGCGCTCTGCGCGACCCGGGCATGGTGCAGGATAGAGTGCCGGAACCGGAAATCGTCATCCGTGCCGAAAAAGGCGTCCACGTCCAGTTCCGTCCGGGCGGAGATGCGGCCGCGCCACGGAAAGCCGGCCGTGTCCATCAGCAGGAACGGATAGAGCGTCACGCCGAAGCCTCGGCGTTTCAGCTCGAAGATGCACTCGCGCAGGCTGCTGTCGGACGGCGTCCCGCCATAATTGGCCCGGCCTTCGGAGTCCGAACTGATGATGTAGGCCGTGTCCCGCGTTGTCCCGGCCACGGACCAGCTGACGTCCACCAAGTTGCGCGTGGACTGTTCCGCACCGGGGTGCACCTCGCACTCGCTGGCGTCGAGGGACGTGCCGAACCAGGCGGAGATCAGATTGACATGGCGGCAATTGGGCAGCTCCGCCTGCAGCTGGTCGAGCGAGACCTGCAGGTCGGGTTCGCCGCGCAGATTGTTGGAATTGGTGGCGAGGCTGCGGCCCGGGCCGGGCCGCTCTTCCACGACGCGCGTGGATAGGGCGAACTCCCCCGTGGCGGGCAGCAGGTTCACGCAGCGGATCATTTCCTCCATGCGACCGCCGCGGCGGATTCCCCGGACCACTTCGGCGTTGATGCTCGGCAGGCGCGAGCCGTAGGCGTCGAGCGGAAAGTCCTCGAAGACGATATAGGCCGTGCCCCGGAAGGCCGGAACGTCGGTCCTTTCCGTCGCCTCGATGACCGGATCCGGCGTCTGCGTCTCCGATCCGGTGTGGACCCGGATGGACAGGTCCGCGCGGGGAAGCACCTCGCCATTGGCCCAGATTCGGTCCACGCCGAGGATCTCTCCCTCGCACAGGGCCACCGCGAAGCTGATCGTGTAGCTGTATTCGGCCCGGGTCGGGCCACCACCCTTGCCACCGACGCTGGACTCTTCGCGCGCCTCCCGGACACGGCTGGCCCAGATCACCTGACCGGCCAGGCGGACCCGGCCGAATACGCGCGGCAAGGGCGCGCCCTCGCGCGAGGTCTGGAGATGGAAGGACTCCAGGCGGGGCCCTTCGAAGACGCGGTTGTCCAGCGCGCGGGTGATCGCGCCCGTGGCCGTGGACAATGCAAGCGATGTCAGGCCTTTCACGCCGCTGCGGGCGAAGGCCTGAATGCCCTGGACGGCAAGTGTTGTCATGGCGCGGGCCTTTTGGCTGGAATGGGGTCTGGAAAGGAGAAGGCAGCCGCGATGCGTCGCGACCAGAAGGGGTGCAGCCAGCCTTCGACGACCGAATGCCCCCAATAGGCGTGGATCAGCCGGTCCGGCGCGGACATCAGGCCGACATGTTTGCAGGGCACGCCGGGGCGCAGCCGGAAGAGCAGGACGTCGCCGGGCTGCGGTGTGGAGGTCGGGACCAGCCAGCGGCGGCAGGCGGCGAGCAGGGTTTCCTCCCCGCAGGCCTCCGCCCAGTCCGGCGTGTAGTTGGGCGGCCGCTCGGGCTCTTCCCCGCCGTAGAGGCCGCGCCAGATGCCCCGGATCAGACCGAGGCAGTCACATCCCGCGCCCCGGGCCGAGGCCTGATGCACATATGGCGTATCGAGCCACGTCCGTGCGAGATCGACGGCCCTTAGATGCAGATCAGACATAGCGGGACCCGCCATCCTTGACGGGGGTGCGGTCCAAGCCCTTCTGCAGCACGTCGTCGCCGAGCAGATAGGGGAAGCCCCGGAAGTTCGCGACGTTGCCGAAAGCCCGGCAGGCCGCCAGCGTCCGAGGGCAGGAGACGCCGGGCTGGGCGGTCAATCCGCACCGCGCATCGCCATACTCCGCGTCGCATCTGCGCGACACGACCCGGCCCGTGGACCGCTCCAGAAGCGTGGACAGGCCCAGCCAGTCGGCCTCGAACCCGTCGCGCCCGACGCTCACCGCGCCGATGCGGCCCGTGGAGACGTGAACGCTCTGTGCAGGATCGACCCAGTTGACGCGGTGCTCCGCCAAGCTCGCGCCGTCCAGAGCGCCGGACAGGATCGCCTCTCGTGGAAGATCGACGTCGAACACGGCGCGCAAGGCTCCGCTATCCGCGCCGAAGCCGGAGCGGGCTTCCGACTCGGCCGCCTGCATCGGCTTGACGGCCAGTCCATCGAAGTCGAGCGATCGGTCATGGTCGGAAAAGGCGAAGCGCCGCCCGTCGGATAGCGACAGGACGAAGACGCGGCACAGAGTGGAGGCACCTTCCGCCAGATGGGCCTTCAAGGCTGGATCGAGGCTACGCATCGTCCATCACCTCGATCAAGGGCACATCGGTCACGCTGACCGCGCCGTGCGTGTCGAGCGACAGAACGAGCCCGTCCGCATCGAAGCGCACCGGCACGTCGAACAGGAACCCTGCCGTCACCGTCTGGCCCGGAGCGGGCGGGTCGATCTCCACGCGCCCCCCCTCACCGAGCAGGTGCGGCACCACGGCCCCGTCCACGGCGATCCGGACGCTGTCCGCGACGGGCCGGGTTATGGGCCGCTCCACATCGCCATAGCGTTTGAGAAGCGCGAAATGGCGCGTCGTGCCGTCGCCCGTCCCGATCACCACATCCGTAGGGTCTGGCGCGGACCCGCCGCTGCTGTGATCCAGAGGGTCGCGGAACCGGAAGGCGTGCAACCGGCCGGAGCGGGCTTCGAAGAAGTCCGACAGGGCGCGCGCCTCATCGAGAGACGTCACGCCCGTCACCGCATTGTAGCGGCGTCGCGAGCGGCTCTGCGACGTGTTCCGGACTTCCCGGCCATTGGCCAGTTCCGTCACGTCGACGGAGCGCACGGGTCCGCCGCTGGCCCCGAAGGCGAGGTGCAGGGGAAAATCGACATCGTGGAACGCCATGATCAGCCCCTCCGCTGGCCGAGCGCCACGGCACGGGCGAGTGCTCCCGCGATCTGGCCTTCGGAGCGCTGGAAGGCGTCCGGATCCGCCGCGCCGGGAACGGACAGATTGACCGTGGCAGACCCGCCCGCGCGCGCGCCGCCCAGCACCGCACCCAGACGGTCCACCATGGCATTGAGCGGAGCCTCAACGATCTCGCTCACAGCGATGCGGGCAAGATCGCTCAGAACCGACTCCGCAAGGCTGCTGAAGGACAGCTCGCCGCTCCGTGCGGCCTGCTCCAGCGAGCGGGAGATCCGCCCGCCTGCGACGTCGAACGCGTCCGCCATCGCCTCGGCGCTCCGGCGCGCCGCCTCCGTGTCGAGCGCGGCGACCGCATCGGCCGCCCCGCCTGTGTCGAACTCAGTCATCGGGATAATCCTTCATCAATCGTGTCAGGCTTTCGCTGGACAGGGAGGCGCCTGCGGCCCGGTCCAGTGTCGCCATGAGAGCCAGCCAGTCGCCCAGCGCCATGTCCCAGAAGTCGCCGGGACGGATCTGGAAGCGGCGCACGGCGACCGTGTGCCAATCCGTGAACGGCCAGCTCATGAGGGCTCCTCCGGCGCGGATAGAGCCTGGGAGATGCAAATGGCCGCATCGGGCATCAGGCCCGCCACGGCGGACGAGGCCAGAGACCCGACCGCATCAGCCTTCCCAGCGGGACGCAGAAGCGCTTCCAGGACGATGCGGGCGTCTGCCTCTTCCAGCCTTCGCAGGCGCCTGGAGAGCGCGGCGGGGCTGTCGGCGTCGAGCCGGTCCGCCATTTCCGCCAAGGCCGCCACGCTCAGGCGCAACGGCCCCAGCGATGTCCTCACATCCCCGCGCCGGTAGCCACTCATGCGGGCGTGAAGCCGGGTTCGCCCGCGCTCGCCAGCGTCAGTTCGAAGGTCGCTTCGCCCTGGAACGTCCCGCCATAGGTCAGGCCCGTGACCAGCACGGGTGCGTCGATCGTGCCGAAGCCCGGCAGGATCAACCGTGCGTCCAAGACGGACTGAGCGAAGAAGGCCGCGCGGATGCGGGCGTCACTGGCCGCGTCTCGGAACACGCCGGACCCGGTGACGGAGACGGACCGGATGCCCGCTTCGGGCAGAAGTTCGGTCCAGCCGCCCGACGCGTCGTCGGTGACATCGACCGTCCGGCTGTTCAGGCGCACCGACTTGGTGCGCAGTCCGGCCACGGTGACGTAGCCGGTTCCGTCATGGATTTTCAGCAGCATGTCGCGGCCGCGTTTCGGTGCGCTCATGAAAGGCCTCCCTGGGGTTCGGTTCGGGTGATGGAGAGGCGCAGAAGGCCGTGAAACGTCAGCCCGTCCGGCGCGCGCACGGCATCCACGTAGAGAGACAGAAGTCTGCCCGGCAGGGCTGCCTCGAGCGTGTCGGAGACAAGACGCACGAGGCCCAGCGCTTCCGAGCGTCCGGCGTAGCGGCTCCAGACATGCAGGGTGATCTGGTGCGTGGATTGCGGCGCGCCGTCCGCGCTGGTGTCGGTCGAACGCATGTCGCCATAGCTCAGATAGGGGTAGTCCGGACCGGGCGGCGGGTCGTCCCAGGCCCGGACCGGATCGCCAAGCGCGCTCTGCACGGCCACGCTGTCCGAGAGCGCGGCGTGCAGGTCGGCCCGCAGGGAGAGCGCGGCATCCGCGAGGTTGAGCGCGCTCATCGCACCACCTCCTCGCAGACGAGATGGAGCCGCTCGCCGCGCGTGTCCGGGTCGCTGGCGGCGAGGACCCGCAAGGTCCGGCCCCGCCAGACCAGCCGGGCCTGGCGCGGAAAGTCCGCGCGGTAGCGGATGGTGATCCGGAATGTCTGCACGACGGACAGACGGCCATGGCTTCGCGCCTCGCTGAGGGACCGCGGTTCGACCGCCGCCCAGAGCGCGCGCTCGAACGCCCAGCTTTCCACCGTCCCGCCAATGTCGTCGGCGATCCGAGAGGGGACGTAGAGGCCGACCCGGTGCCGCATCTGCGCGATCACAGCCCGATCCCCCGGTAAGGCATGGTCAACGCGTCGACCATGAGGGGCATGGCGTCGGGCAGGCCTTCGCGGTTTTCGTATCCGTGCGCGACCAGCAGCAGCATGGCCTGGCGCAGGGGAGCGGGCACGGTGGGGGGCGTGGGCCCGTAACCGGCCGTGAACGTGACCTCGACCGCGCTATCGGTCGGCAGGGTGAGCGTCGCGGGACGGCAGCGAAGGTTCGCATCGACGGGATCGACAGGTTCGCCGTCCGCATCGACGGCGTCGATGGAGACGACCGGATGACGCGGCAGCGCCACGGTCCCTCCGGTCGCCGAAACGCGCATGGCGCGGCGGATCATCGCCACGCCAAGCCGGTCCTCCAGCCGCTCCCGCGCGGACTGGATGAGGGTCTGGATGAGCGCGTCGTCGTCGTTTTGATCGACGCGCAGGAATGTCTTGGCCTCCGCGAGCGTGATGGGCTCGGCGGGCGGCGGTTGAAGGTCGGTGAGCATGGGTGGCTTTCGTTCGGGCAAAGAAAAAGCCCGCTGGAGGCGGGCTTGGGAGTGAATTTAAATCGTGTTTCTGACGATGGGTGGAGGCACCCCCCACCGCCCCTTCGGGGCACCTCCCCCTGCTCGGGGGAGGGATTGCGTCCTGCTTTGCCTCATCCCTTCCCCGAGCAGGGGAAGGTGGGCTCGCCGCAGGCGAGGTCGGAAGGGGGTGCCGTGGCTTGCCCCTACGCCCCGAACTTCAGAAGCGCGATGGCGTCCTTGTCCTGCACGCCGCCGCCGACGCGTTTCGTGGTGTAGAACAGCACGTAGGGCTTGGCGGAGTACGGGTCGCGCAGCACGCGCACGCCCTGCCGGTCGGCGATCAGGTAGCCGCGGCGGAAGTCGCCGAAGGCCACGGACAGGCTGTCGGCGGCGATGTCCGGCATGTCTTCGGCCTCCGTCACGGCGTAGCCGAGCAGCGTGCTGGGCTGTCCGGCCTCGCTGGCGGGCTGCCAGATATAGTTGCCGTCATCGTCCTTGACCTTGCGCAGTTCCGACAGGGTGCGGCGGTTCATCACGAAGCTGCCATTGGCGCGGTAGCGCGTGGCGGGTTTGTAGATCAGCTCGATCAGCGCGTCGAACTCCGCCCCCGGCAAGAACGCCCCGCTCGTGCCCGTCAGGACTTCGTCGAGCGCATCCGGGCCGCCCTGATAGGTCGTGAAGCCGCGCGGCTTGTTGGTGCCGTCGCCTGTGACGAAGGCGTTCGTTTCCTGCGCCGCGAAGACGTCGCGCACTTCGTCGGCCAGCCAGGCATCCACATCCGCCACGCTGTCGTCCAGCAGAGCCTGCGTCGCGGCCGGCATGGCGTAGAGTTCGCCCGCCGGAAAGTCGATCAGGGTCAGGTTCGGCGCGGTGGTCTCGGGGCGGTTGTCCGCCTCCCCGACCCATCCGGTCGCGGCCCCGGTGCGGCTGACTGGCTTGCGGAACAGGCCCGCCCCGATCTTGCGCACCGTGGCGATGCGCCGGATCGGCGAGCTCTCCGCGAGGACCGTGTCGATCCGGCCTTCCGTCTCGACCGGGGCAATGAATCCGCCCTGCCCGTCCGAGGACGAGAGCGACTTTATGCCGGACAGGGCCGTCTCGTCGCCGTTGCGGATGAAGCGCGACCAGGCCGATTTGGCCTCGCTGTCGTTGGATGAGGCGGCCGGGCCCGTCGCGGCGAGGCTGACCGACAGGGTCTCCAGCCGTTTGTTGATGCGGTCGACCTTGGCTTCCAGCAACGGATCGGCTGCCTTCTTCTCGATGGCGGCGAGACGTTCGTCGTTGGCGTCGCGGAAGGCGGCGAAGGTCGAGGCGAAGTCGGCTGCCGGGTCGGCCGCCATTTTGGTTTCGATGGTCTGTGTAGTCACGCGGATCTCCTATGGGTGGCGTGGTGGGGGTCTGTGGTTTCGAATTGGTCGATCCGGGCGGAGCCCAGCATCGGGAAGGCGACGACCGAAACCTCCGAAAGGTCGAGGTCGAGCAGGTCGCGCGTGCGGCCCGTGGCGGTGGCGGGGCCGTCCCGCGCACGGCGGGTGCGGTAGCCGATGGACAGGCCGCTCACGCGGCCCGAGCGGATCAGGCGGATCAGGGCGGGGTCCTCCACCTCGCCCTCGACGCGCAGGCCCGTCTCGTCCTCCACGGCGCGGGTCCACACGCCGACGCGTCGCTGATGGTCTGACAGCATGGGCAGAAGCCCGGGGCGGGACAGGAGCGAGGCGGCGAAGGCTCCGCGGCGCACCGTATCCCCGCCCGCATCGCGCGTATCGAAACGCGACGCGTAACCGGCGATCTTCACGGTTCGCCCTCACTGTAGCTCAGGCTCCGTTCGATGCGGATCAGCTGGTCGCGCACGATGGCGGTTTCGCCCTCGAGGCGTGCCAGCCGCTCGCTGATACCCCAGCCGCGGTCCATGGCGCGCTCCAGCTCCGCAATGCGGGACTCCGCCGCGCCGACCCAGATCAACGCGCCTGCCGTCTGCAGGAAGATGGTGGCGACCAGGCCCATGGTGACCGTCCGCTCCAGACGGATGGGTGCGGGCGTCACTGAACGGTCTCCCGCGGCGACAGACCGGCGAGGCCGCGCTTTTCGTCCGCGTCGAGGAAGCTGGCGGCCTCCAGTCGGGACCACAGCGCCGCGCGCTCGCCCGACAGGGCCGTGACGGCCTCGAGGTCGGGCCGGAGCGACACCTCCTCTCCGAAGGCGGACAGCCATTGGGACAGCGCCCGGGACGTCCGGCCGACGAGCGGAAGCACCGTCTGCCGCCAGAAGGCCCGGTTGGCCTCGGCGTAGTTTGAAAAGGTGTTGTCGCCGGGAATGCCCAGCAGCATGGGCGGCACGCCGAAGGCCAGCGCGATGTCGCGCGCGGCTTCCCGGCGGCTCTGGGCGAAATCCATGTCCGACGGGCTGAGACCCATCGTCTTCCAGTCCAGCCCGCCTTCCAGCACCATCGGCCGGCCCGCGCGGGCCGGGCCGGAGAAATTCTGCTCCAGCTCGGCTTTCAGATGCTCTACCTGCTCGCGGGTCAGCCCGCCACTGCCATTGTAGACCAGTGCGCCGGAGGGACGTGCCGAATTGTCGAGCAGCGACTTGGCCCAGCGCGTGCCCTGATTGTGCAGGTCAACGCTGGTCGCGGCAGCGCGGAGCGGCGACTGGCCGTCCGTCTCGCTCAGCGGATCGAACAGGGTCAGGCCCATCACGGCGCAGCGGCCCGTCAGAGGGTCGCGGCGATGGGCCTCCCGGCCCCTGTCCGTGCGGACCTCGAAGCCGGCCGGGCGTCCGGCGGCGTCCACCAGGGGGGTGACCGTATCCGGCCGGACCGCACGCAGGGCGACCACGTCCCTGTCCAGCTCCAGCGCCTGCAGGTAGGCGGAGCCGGACACCTGCAGGAAGGCGTAGAAGCGCTCCAACGCTTCCACCGTTCCGCCCGGCAGGGGCTGGCGCGTTTCCTGCGCGAGCGGAACGGAGCCGGCGCTTTCCGCGATCATGCGCACGCAGCGATAGACGACCGGGTTGCGCCCGAACCCTTCGCGGCAGAGCGAGGCGAAGTCTGGGGCCGTGAAGGCCGCGCGGCGCGACAGTTCCAGTGCGACCAGGGGCGCGGATTTGGTCTCCGCCTGCAGGGTGGACGAGCCGTCCGCGCCGGGCAGGCGCTCAGGTCCGGACCCGCCTCCCCGGCGACGCCCGTTGAATGGCAATCTCATATGGTGGTCCCCGCTGACTGGGTTGAAGTCGTGTCGTCGCGCCCAAACCCTTTGAGCGGCGATAAGGGGTTTATGGGGCCAAATCCGGCGACGCGGATTAGTCTGCGGGATTCATCGGCAAGCCACTGTAATCGTAGCGGTCCTTAGGGCCGTTCACGCGGACCTATCTGGCCGGGTCCAGCGGACTGGCAAGGAAAACTGTCTGGGTACAAGTGATCCCGAGTCGCCTGCGCGTGCGCAAGGACGTGTACGGGTTGGGACAGAGGGCCGGGTTGGGCTGGGCTGGGCTGGGCGAACCCGGCAGCGGCGTCAGGCCACGCGGAAAAGCGGCGGGGTCTTGGGGCGTTCGCCCAACAGGTCCAGCGTGGCCTTGTAGCTGATGCGCAGCTCTTCGCGGAGCGTCTCGTCCGACAGGAGGGAGGCCAGCGTGATCGCGCCGCGATAAGCGTCTCGCGCACTGCCCAGCGCTTCGCCGTCGCCGGTGCGCTGGCCGAAGGACAGAAGCGTATCGGCAATGGCCTGCTGGATGCGGGCGTGGTCGCGCGGCGCGTCCTCGAACGTGTAGTAGCGTGTGGCGGAACGCAGCGCCTCGACCGCCTGGATCAGGATGGCCGGATCGTCCGTCTGCTCCGCCAGGGTGATGAGCTCGCTCGCAAGGTCCCAGTTCAATCGTCCGAGCTCGCGGTCGACCTTGCGGAGCTCGATCTGCTTGTCCGCAAGCTGGCGGCGGTGGGATGTGGCGCGGTCTGGCATCGCGGCTCCTTCCGGCCGGGGCATCGGCCGTCTCTACTCGGTACACCTCTGTCGGAACGTCGTAAACAGGCCGTTAAACCCCTACAAAAACCGGACCTTAGGCGCGGGGGTCCCGAGCAGCAGCTCGCTCACGCCCCAGACGAGCGCGTCCATGCGGTCCGGACTTCCGGCCTGCGCCGGGCCGCCAAAGGCGCAGAGTTCATCCTCCAGCGCGTCCATCCGCCCTACATGACGGACCCGGCCCCGCGCATAAAGCAACCCGACCGGCATGGCCCGGCTGCGTTTGCTGCGCCGGGCGTGGCGGGACAGGACGGGCACGTCGGGCCCGACTTCGCGGATGACGGCCTCGATCATCTCCCCGCCCTGATTGGTCTCGGCCAGCACGGCGTCGGCTTCGAACTGGTGGAACAAGGCGACCGCGGCCTCGGCCCAGCCTTCCGGCCTCGCCCCGCGCAGCGTGCCGTCATGCAGCACATAGGCCTGCGCGTCCCGGCCGGTCCCGTGCCGTCCGACCACCACCAACCCGCACGCATCCGCCTTGGGGCCGGAGGTCGCGGGCGGATCCAGCGCGACCAGCACGCGGTCCAGTGG
>JBARXH010000115.1:0-2207 GCA_049647245.1 Litorimonas sp. | reverse complement strand
CGCGCATGGCGCGCAGGCCCAGATCGGCGACGAACTCCAGCAGGTCGTCCCTCACCGGCACGGCGACTTCCGCCGCGCCCGTCGGGGTCGGCGCGCGCTTGTCCGAAACGTAATCGATCAGCGTGGTATCGGTTTCGTGACCCACGGCGGAGATCAGCGGGATGTCGCTGGCGGCGGCCGCGCGGATCACGACCTCCTCGTTGAAACACCACAGATCTTCGAGAGAGCCGCCGCCCCGCGCCACGATCAGCACGTCGGGACGCGGAAAGCCCGTGCCCGAATTGAAACCTTTTATGGCGTCCGCGATCTGCTGCGCCGCCCGGTCGCCCTGAACCAGCACGGGCCAGACGAGCACATGGACGGGAAAGCGGTCCTCGAGACGGTGGAGGATGTCGCGTATCACCGCGCCGGTGGGAGAGGTTACGACCCCGATGGTCCGGGGAAGGAAGGGCAGGTCGCGCTTGCGTTCGGCGGCGAACAGCCCTTCGGCCGCCAGCGCCTTCTTGCGTTTCTCCAGAAGCGCCATGAGCGCGCCCTCGCCCGCCAGCTCCATTCGGTCGATGATCAGCTGGTAGTTGGAGCGGCCCGGATAGGTGCTCATCTTGCCTTCGACGATCACTTCCATGCCCTCTTCGGGCCGCAGGGAGAGGCGGCTCACCGTGCCCTTCCACATGATGGAATTGATGACTGCCCGGTCGTCCTTCAGGTCCAGATAGGCATGACCCGAGCGCGCGATCGTCACACGCCCCAGCTCGCCCCGCACGCGCACCCGGCCAAACGCCTCCTCGATGGTGCGTTTGACGTTCCCGGCCAGCTCGGAAACGGTGAATTCGGGGACATTGGACAGGGTCGGGGCCTCGGGTTCGGGATGGTCCGCCCAGACATACGCGAAACGCTCACGGGCGCAATCGGGCGAAGCGGATGGATGGGGTGCGGTCGTCCGGATGGTATGACGAAAGCAGTGGCGCGATCCGCACACGCTCGCGCCGACAGGATCCCTTCGCGCCCCTTCGGGATGCGCCGCCTCTGGCGAGGTTTGCGACGGACGCCGTTGGCGTTGTTCTGCCGCTTCGCAGCAGTCCGCTCGCTTGGGCTCGCGGCGCTTCGCTATTTTCGCCGCTGGCGAAAATCCGCCTGCGGCGACCGCTCTCGCGTCCGGACGCGGGAAGCAAACCTGGGGGGCTAGGACAGGCGTAGAACAAACGCAGAACTTCTCATTGCATCGGCACTTTCCTTCCGCCATATCCACATCATGCCCAAGCCTACGTCCGTCTTTGTCTGCCAGTCCTGCGGGTCCGTTCACGGCAAGTGGGCGGGGCGGTGCGATGCGTGCGGGGAGTGGAACACGCTGGTCGAGGAGGCCAAGTCCCAGAATGCGGCACCGGCCCACAAGCGGCGCAAGGGGCGCGGCATGGAATTTGTGGACCTCGGCGCGGAGACGCGCGACGTGCCGCGGCTCATCACGGGGATCGGCGAGCTGGACCGTGTGACCGGCGGCGGGCTGGTGCCGGGATCCGCCCTGCTGGTCGGCGGCGATCCGGGCATCGGCAAGTCCACGCTCCTGCTCCAGACGGTCGGTGCGCTCGCCAAACAGGGCAAGAAGGTCGCCTATATTTCGGGCGAGGAATCGGTCGGACAGGTCCAGCGCCGGGCCAAGCGCCTCGGCGTCTCGGACCAGCCCGTGGACCTTGCCTCCGAGACCTCGCTTGGCCCCATCCTGGACGGGTTGATGGCGTCCAAGCCCGACGTGGTCATCATCGATTCCATCCAGACGCTCTGGACGGACCAGCTGGGCGCGGCGCCCGGCACGGTCGCGCAGGTCCGGGCCTGTGCGCAGGAACTGGTGCGCTTCGCCAAGAAGTCGGGCGCGACCATGATCCTCGTCGGCCACGTCACCAAGGACGGCCAGATCGCCGGGCCGCGCGTGGTGGAGCACATGGTCGATGCGGTGCTCTATTTCGAAGGCGAGCGCGCCCACCAGTTCCGGATCCTGCGCGCGCACAAGAACCGCTTCGGCCCCACCGACGAGATCGGCGTGTTCGAAATGCGCGACACGGGCCTCGCCGAGGTGCTGAACCCGTCCGCCCTGTTCCTCGACGGACGCGGCGACGCCTCGGAAGGCTCCGCGGTCTTCGCAGGGCTGGAAGGCTCCCGGCCGGTCCTCACGGAAATCCAGGCCCTCGTCGCGCCGGCCGCCTTCGGTACGC
>JBARXH010000114.1:0-17714 GCA_049647245.1 Litorimonas sp. | reverse complement strand
GTGCGGCGCCCCGGCTTCGCGCCGGATGATCGCCCGGCCGTGGAGCAGGCTGCGGATCAGCTGTTCCGTCTTCATCCTGTGCTGTTCATTGTTCATGCCGCCTCGCCCAGGCCGTCATCGGACGGATCGACGAGAATGTCGGCCAGCCAGGTCTCCAGCCGGTCCAGCGTGTCGTCGAGGCCGGGATCGTCCCGACCATCCTCCACCGCGCGGATGGAATGGGCCACCGTCGAGCGGTGACGCCCGAACAGAGCGCCGATGCGCGTCAGGTTCATGTCGGTAAGCTGGGCGAGCAGATAGACCGCGACCTGCCGGGCGAAATCCGTCATCGGGTCGCGGCGGTCCGGCTGTGCGAGGTCCAGCGATTGCGCGCCGAACTCCAGGGCGACGAGCGCCGTGACGAGACGCGCCCGGGCGGCGTCCTCGGGGGCCTCTGATCTGGTGCGGGGCATGGTATCCTCCTTTGGTCCCGTTCACCGTGACTATAGCCACGATTCCGGCAGGCGAGGATTAAATTCCTATACTCTTTTATGGGGCAGGTCTAACCGTTACCAGAAACAGGTGAGAACAAAGAGGCAACACGTTGTTTTAGGCGTAGACTTTTTCGCGCGGTTCTTGACGCTGAACCACATCTTCCAGCGGGCAGAGATGGTCATAACCGAGGATGGTGTCCACATTGACCCCGTCTTCGGACAGCGGAAGGCGGACCCAGAACTGCGCCATGTGCGATCCCATGGGCGTGTTGGGCTTGGTCACGCCGTGGAAGGGACGGCGCTGGGACACGACCAGGTCGAGCACGCGGTGCCAGTAATCCGCCCGGCACCCGATGGGCAGCTCGTCCACATGCATCCCCTGGATTTCGTCGCCGTAGAAACGCCAGAAGCCGGTCCCGGCGAGGCGGAAGACGTAGCGGTGCGAAAGATCGGAGACTTCGGGCGCGGCGGCCGGCACCCGCTCTGTCAGGGTGACCATGGGCAGCTTATCGACGATGTCGCAGGGGTCTATGTCCCGTCGCGACGGCAGCCGTCCGCCTTCGCATTTGGCCTGCCAATAGGCATAGAAATCCTGTTGCTGCGGAAGCACCATCTGGTGCCGCAGCGATCCGTCCAATGTCACGTGCTACCCCTACCCCGGTTGCCATTACCGCCCCACGAATCAGACCATCGGGGATCGGCGAATCGGCGGCAAGGGTTCGTTAACCCTGTCGCGGGAATTTTTCTGCGATTAGGCGAGTTTTTCGATTCGGGTGCGAATCGGATAGGAAACTTGCCCGGCGTTAAGTTTGCCCTGCGGTCGGATGACGCGGTTTCGGGACGTTTTTCACAGGCCGGACGTCTTCCGCCAACACGGTTTAAGGCGTGTTGGCGGCGATCCCCAGAGCCGGATTCCGCGTCAGCGTCCCGCGACGTAGGCGAAGATCAGGACGAAGACGAGGACCACGGCCGTCAGGACGGAGGCAAGGCCCGACGGCGCGGCCTGGCTCAACGCACCGGCTGGAGAGAAGGCATGGTGCAGACGACGTCCCACCGTGCGCGACAGCCGGGCGCGTCCGGCGGCCGATCGCGCGGACAGGCGCATCCAGACGGCATCCGCCCAGACCGCGATGCCCTTGCCCATGCGGCGGTAGACGATGTCCACATCCACGATCTCCGCGCGGCGTTCCGCCGGGTAGAGGCGGAAACGCTTGAGCAGGGTGAAGGCGAATATGGCCGCGAAGAGGAGCTGCAGCTGGAAGACCACATGGTCCCAGGTGTAGGGCTTGTAATCCGTCGGATAGGGCATGATCGAGTAGAGCAGCTTGTAGCCATAGTCGCCGAACGGCCAGGCCAGTGCGATGCAGAGCACCGCCGCCAGGCTCATCGCGACAAGCATGTTCCACGGCGCTTCCTTGACCCGCCGCCCGCTGTCGTGGGCGAAGAAGGTGAAGTGCGGCACCTTGATGCCGGAATGTTCCATCACCCCGGCCGAGGCGAACAGCATCATGGCGAACGGGATCCAGAGGTGCTCCTCCAGCGCCGCGCTCAGGATCATCGCCTTGGTGACGAAGGCCGCGAGCATGGGGAAGGCCGCAATGGACCCCGCCCCGATGAGGCAGAGCACGGTCGTGTAGGGCATGGAGCGGAACAGTCCGCCCAGCTCCGACGCCTTGGCCGTGCCGGTCCGGTAGATCACCGCGCCGATGCTCATGAAGAGCAGGCCCTTGAAGATGACGTGCACGAAGACCTGTCCGACCACGCCGTTCATGGCGAGCGTGGTGCCGATGCCGATGCCCGCCACCATGAAGCCCAGCTGGTTGTTGAGCGAATAGGCCAGAACGCGGCGCAGGTCGTTCTCGACCACGGCGAAGAAGACCGGAAACATCGTCATGACGCAGCCGATCCAGATCAGGATGTCCGTCCCCGGAAAGGCGCGGGCCAGCGCGTAGATGGCGAACTTCGTCGTGAAGCTGGCGAGGATGACCGTGCCGGTGATCGACGCCTTCGGGTAGGCGTCCTGCATCCACATGTGCAGCATGGGGAAGCCCGCCTTGATGCCCATGCCGATCAGCAGCAGCCAGCCCCCCGGCGCGTCCAGCCCGATATAGCCGAAGGTGAAATCCCCGCCATTGGCGTTGGCATAGGCGATGGCCCCGGCCAGAAGCAGCACGCCCGACAGGACCTGGACGACCAGATAGCGGATGCCCGCATGATAGGCCCGGTCACCGCCCTGCCAGACGAGGAAGACGGACGAGATGGCCGTGAGCTCCCAGAACAGGAACAGGGTCAGCATGTCGCCCGACAGCACGCCCGCGATCGCCGCGCCCGTATAGACCAGTGCCGAGCTGTCCGTGATCCAGGACTTCTCGTGCAAGGCATAGATCGCGTTGATGAGACCGGCCAGGCAGAAGAGATAGCCCCACACGACGGACAGGCTGTCGATGCGCAGCGTGGTCAGCTCGACGCCAAGCACGCTGAACTGCCCGGCGAGAACTTCGGCGCTGTCGTGGAGCGTGAAGATCATGAACGCCGCGAAGACCGGGGCCGCGACCGCCAGCGCCTTGCGCGCCGGACCGACCGGCAAGAGCGCCGCGAGCAGACCCGCGACAATGACGTAGAGGCCCGGATTGATGTCCGCCAGCAGGGGGAGCGCGTCGATCATGTCGGCTCTCCGTCCCCTGGCGTATCGCCTGGCCCGTCGGCGGGCAGGTCGTCCACGCGGTGCGCTTTGCCGCTCAGAGGCTGGGCGGGGAAATCATCGGCATTCTTGCCGACGGGCGCGTCGCCACCCGGCGGAACGAGCATGGGGTCCGTGGAGTAGTCGGGATCGGGCAGACCGCCTTCCCCGTAATAGTCCTCCGGCCGTCCGAGCAGACGGAAGAGCGGATTGGCCGCGAACACGATCAGCGAATAGGCGACAAAGCCGAAGATCGCCCAGCTGCCCGGGATCATGGCGCCGCCAATGGTCTCCCACGGTGCGGGGTGTTTGGGCGGGTGGAACACGCCGAGGATCGAGGCGATCAACAGACCGGCCAGCGGCAGCCAGATGAAGTTCCGCTTCACCTTGGTCTCGCCCAAGAACAGGAAGGGCCGCGCGGCGGGATGGATGTCGTCCGTGTTCGTCACCGGAGGGCTTGCTGGGTCGCTCATAGGATCGGCTCCAGAAACGCGATGATCCACGGCGCGGCGAAGAACAGCACCAGCGTGCCGGCCGCGGTTATCACGGGCGGGATCACGACCCAACGGTGCTTGCGCGCTTCAATCGCGATGGCCGCGTCGGCTGTGGCGTCGGCGGGCGGCTTCATGAAGCCGCGGATCGCGATGGGCATGAGGTAGAGGATGTTCAGCAGGCTCGAGAGGATCAGCGCCGCCATCAACACGGCCTGCCCGCTCTCCAGCGCGCCCCACATCAGGTAGAATTTCGGCCATGACCCGCCAAAGGGCGGCACGCCGATCAGGCTGACGCTGGCGACGAGGAAGGCGCCGAAGACCCAGGGCAGGGTCCGACCGAGCCCGTCGAGCTGAGAGACGCTGTCACGATGGGCGATGGTGTAGATGGCGCCCGCGACCATGAAGAGGGTGATCTTTCCCCAGGCGTGCATGACGATCTGCAGGCCGCCGCCCAGCACGCCCCACGAGGTCGCCAGCATCGCTCCGAGCGTGATGTAGGAGAGCTGCGACACGGTGGAGTAGGCCAGACGCTTCTTCAGATTGTCCTGCCGGAGGGCGATGACGGACGCCAGCACGATGGATATGGCCGCGATCCAGGCCAGCCAGTCGGAAGATGGGGTCAGTGCCGCCACGTCCGTCCCGAACGTGTAGACTACCACTTTCAGCATGGTGAACACGCCAGCCTTCACCACGGCCACGGCGTGGAGCAGCGCGGAGACGGGCGTCGGCGCGACCATGGCGTTGGGCAGCCACGGATGAACCGGCATCAGCGCGGCCTTGGCGATCCCGAAAGCGAACAGAACGAGCAGCGTGGACGTCGCCAGCATGGAGGCATCCGGCCCGAACACACCGCCCGGCACGAAATCGGTCGACCCCGCAATGACCTGCACGCCGATGATGGCGGGCAGAAGCAGGCCGAGCGACGTCCCCATCAGGATCAGCGTGTAGACGGTCAGGCCCTTGCGAGCCTTGGCGTCGCCCTTGTGGCTGACCAGGGGGAAGGTCGAGATGGTCAGCGCTTCGTAGAAGATGAACAGCGTGATGAGATTCGCGCTCATGGCGATGCCCATGGCGGACGCGATGGCGATGGCGACGAAGGTGAAGAAGCGGGTCTGGTTCTTCTCCGAATTGCCGCGCATGTAGCCGAGCGTGAACATGGAGTTCACGATCCAGAGCGAACTGGCGATGGCCGCGAACGTCGCGCCCAGCGGTTCCAGCCGGAAGCGGATTTCGAACATGCCCGCGAAACTGCCGACCAGCAGGTCCGGGCGCTCCCCGGCCGCGACGAGCAGGCAGAGCTGCACCACCACGTAGAGCAGCAGCAAGCCGGCGACGAAGGTGATAGTCTCGCGCAGATTGGGCGACCTGTCCCCGATCAACGGGATCAGGGCCGCCGCTCCCAGCGGGATCAGCATGGTCAGGACCATGAGGAGTTCGGGAGAGAGGGTCACAGGCCTGCTCCCGGGATCAGCACACGCGCCGCGTTCTCGGCCACATCCGTCAGGATGATGTTCCCGCGCAGGCCGATCAGGATGGAGGCGATGGCGAGGCCCACCATCGGCACGAGCATGAGCAGCGGCGCTTCGCGGCGCTCCACCCGTCCGTCAGCGCGCAGGCAGCTTTCGGGCGGCGGGTTGAAGTAGGCCACCATCATCATGCGGCCCATGTAGAACAGTGCGATGATCGAGGTGACCATGATCACGGCGACCGCCCACCACCAGCCCTGCTCGGCGGCGGCTTCGGCTAGCGCGACCTTGGACACGAACCCGGCCGTGAACGGCACGCCGATCAGGGAAAAGGCGAGGATGGTGAAGGCGGCCGTGGTGATCGGCATGGTCTTGCTGATGCCCGCCATGTCGCTGATGCGGGTGATGCCGAAACGGTACCACATCGCTCCCAGAGCGAAGAACAACCCGCCCTTGACCACGGCATGGTTGATCAGATGCAGGTAGGACCCGGCGAGGCCCGCCACGCTGATCAGGCCGATGCCGAGCAGCATGTAACCGACCTGCGCCACCGAGGAGAAGGCCAGCGTCCGGCGCGCATCGGTCTGGAAGAAGGCCTGCAGCGAGGCGAAGATCATGCCCGTCACGGCCAGACCGGTCACGACGTAGGTCAGGACCACGGCGACATAGTCGAAGCCGGGATCGAAGACGGTGAAGCAGAAGCGGTAGAGCAGGTAGAGCGCGGCCTTGGTCGCCGTGGAAGCGAGGAAGGCCGTCACGACCGTGGGGCTGTAGGCGTAGGCGCCGGGCAGCCAGGTGTGCAGCGGGAACATGGCGAGCTTCAGGCCCAGGCCCACCACGATGAAGCCGAAGGCGACCTGCGCCACCCGCGAGCCGCCTTCCAGATTGGCAAGGATGCGGGCCATGTCTTCCATGTTGAGCGTGCCGGTTTCGGCATAGAGGAAGCCGACGCCGATCACGTAGAAGGTCGCCCCGATGGAGCCGAGGATCAGATAGTTGAACGCGGCCGACAGCGCGCGGCGGTCCCGGTTCGCGCCCATGGCGACGAGCGTGTAGGTGCTGATGGAGCTGACTTCCAGAAACACGAAGACGTTGAACGCATCGCCCGTCACCACCATGCCCATCAGCCCGGCGATGCAGAGCAGGAGCGCGGCGTAGAAGGGCGGTCCGCGGCGCTCGGAGACTTCGGCCCGAACGGCGGGCTCGCCGTAGACCACGGCCAGAACCGCCATGGCGGCGATCAGCAACAGGATCGGTGCGTTCAGCGCATCGATGCGGAGCGAAATCCCGTAAGGCGGCTCCCAGCCGCCCATTTCGTAGATGAACGCCCCCAGCGAGACCTGCGTCTGCAACACGGTCATGGCCGCGACGGCGACGGCCGTCACGACGGCGAGCGTCACGGTCCAGGCCAGCCACCGCCCCTTGGGCAGCAGCGCCATGACCGCCGCCATCAGAAGCGGCAGGATCACGGCGAAGGCGACGCCGTGCGTGGACAGCCAGCTCATGTCCCGCGCCCTTCCGGCAGACTGTCCGGCTCCACGCCTTCGAGATTGTACTTCAGGTCCGCGCCTTCGACCACGTCCATTTCGATCGTGCCGTAGACCTCGCGGATGCGCACGGTCAGGGCGAGGCCGATGGCCAGCGTCGCGACGCCGACCACGATGGCCGTCAGGATCAGCACGTGCGGAAGCGGGTTGGAGTAGAGGATTTCGCTCCCCTGCCCCGGCAAGGCGTAGCTCTTGCCCGATGCGGCCAGCAGGACGGGCTCCACGAAAGCGGAATGCTCGTCATATCCGCTTTTGCTGTTGGGGTCGTATTCGAGAATGGGCGGCTGACCCGAAGCGACCTTGCCCAGCGTGATGTAGAGCAGGAACACGCTGGTCTGGAAGGTGGACAGGCCGACCAGCTTCTTGATCAGGTTCCGCGACGCATAGACGACATAGAGGCCCGTCATCATCAGGATGATGACCACCACATAGTTGAAGTGGGAGAACAGGAAATCCAGCATGGCGGCCTACCAGTCCGTGTCGCCGGCATCCGGTTGGCGCGAGCCGAACCCGTAGAAGATGGCGAGCATGACGGACGTCACGGTCGCGAACACGCCGAGCTCGACCGCGATGATGCCCCAATGCTGGCCGTCGATCGCGTCCGCCGCGAGAACCGAATAGTTCAGGAATTCCCCGCCCATGATCCAGGTCAGAACGCCCGTGCCGCCATAGAGGAGCACTCCCAGGCTCATGCCGATGCGGATCAGGGTCGGCGGAAAGGCGCGCTTGGCAGCATTCAGTCCGAAGATGAGCGAATAGAGAATGACGGACGCGGCGAGGATCACACCCGCCTGGAAACCGCCTCCGGGCCCGTATTCGCCGTGAAACTGAACGTAGAAGGCGAACAGGGCGATCAGCGGAATAAGGAACTTCGCGATGACGCGGAGCAGGACATGGGGGTCGGAATTCATGCGTCGCCCCCTGCCCTGGCATCGGGAGTCTCATTTTGCGCGAACTGCGTCACGGATGGCGGACCGTCTGGCCGGGCTGGTGCGTCGGGGTCCGGCGCCTCGGACTCCGGTGCGCGACCTCCGGCCGGCGCGGACGGATTCGACAGCCGCCGGCCCATGACCCGCGCGCGGAACTGGCCGGCTTCGCCACCCAGCCCCAGAAGCAGCATGACGCCCAGGCCGGCCGCGAAGATCACCACGACCTCGCCGAACGTATCGTAGCCCCGGTAGGAGGCCAGGACCGCCGTCACGACGTTGGGGATGTCCACCTCGACGGCCGTCTTGGCCAGATAATCCGTGCCGACATAGCTGTTGGCCGGACTGTCCGCGTCGCCATAGGCTGGAAGGTCCGGCACGGCATAGAGCATGGCCGCGCCTGCGATGACGACCACGGCCAGCGGACCCCATTGCCGGCTCATCGGCACGGCCCCCGTTTCGCGTTCGGCCAGCAGGATCGCCGCCAGCATCAAAACGGTGGAAATGCCCGCGCCCACCGCGGCTTCCGTGAAAGCCACATCCACCGCGTCGAGCGTCACGAACCAGGCGGCCGCGACGAGCGAGTAGACGCCCTGCAACATGACGATGGCGAAGAGGGATCGCAGACGAACGATCGCGAACGCGACCAGCACGAGCACGGAGAGCAGCGCCACATCGAGCAGCAGCGTGGAAACGAGCGGAGAGGTCGGGACGGCCTGGATCATCTCAGAACCCCCATCCGATTGCACCGTGCATCCTGTCCCCCTTGCGCACTCATGGTCAGGCGTCTTCGTCCAGGGCGGGCGCTTTCCAGCGGCCCAGCTGCGGACGCTCCCCCGCGCGGTAGGCGGCATGGGCGACGGCGTGGGTGGAGGTCGGCGTGGAGACGAACAGGAAGAACGCCACCAGCAGCAGTTTGGCCACCACCTGCCAGCTGTCGGCCTGCAGGATCAGCGCGAACAGGATCAGCTCCGCGCCCAGCGTGTCGGTCACCCCGGCCGCGTGAAGGCGCGTGAAGAAGTCCGGCAGGCGGATCACGCCGATCGATCCGGCCAGCACGAAGAACAAGCCGCCCAGCAGGCTGGCCACCGTGACGACGTCCAGCGCGTTCTCGATGAGCGCGGACCAGTCCACGGCGGCGCGAACCGCGTCCGTCGCGGCAGGCTCGGCCGCCATGAGGAGCAGAGAGGCGATCACGAGGCGCCCTCGTCCTCGCCCGCATTCTCCAGCCCCACGGTCAGATTGCCGTAGCTGAAGAACTTCAGGACCGCGATGGTCGCGATGAAGTTCATCAATGCGTAGAGAAGCGCGATGTCGATTCCGTCGGGACGGTCGATGATGAAACAGAAGACGCACATGAACAGCACGGTCTTGGTGCCGAAACTGTTGAGCGCCAGAAGCCGGTCATAGAGCGACGGACCGCCGATCAGGCGCGTGAGCATCAGGATCATGGCGACGATCAGGAACAGCGTCGCCGCAAGCATGATGTAGGGCATGGGATCGCGCATGACCTTATCCCCCTTGCCCGCCGGTCGGCTCTTGCGGCTCGCCCACGGCCCAGGCGGAGCGGTCTCCCATTTCGGCGAAATCCTCCGGGTCGCTCATCTCGGACAGAAGCGCGTGGACGAGGATATGGTCCTCTTCCATCGCGACGGCGACGGTTCCCGGCGTCAGCGTGATCGAATTGGCGAACATGGTGCGCGCCAGATCGCTTTTCCGTCCGGTCGGAATCTTCGTCAGGGTCGGGGAAACCTCCATGTCGGGCGACAGGATTTCCCGGACCACGGAGATGTTGGCCTTGATGATCTCCGCGAACAGCCAGCCGAAATAGGCCAGGGTCTGCGGAACGGTGAGGTAGGGCGCGGTTTCCCGGTCGAGGATCTTCATGCGCGCGCAGATCAGCACGACCAGCCCGATCGAGATCGCGCCAAGCGTCAGGAGAAGCGGCTTCGTGTAGCCGGACAGCACCCACCAGGTCGCAGCCAGGGCGAAAAGCAGGACTGTGGCGAAACGCAACATCGCTTTCGCTTAACGAAACGTCAGCGGGCGTTAAAGGCCCTAATCCGGGCTTGTCCCCAATTGCATCATTTGTCGGCCATGACCTCGTAGAGCACGATCATGTGGCCGTCCGGGTCGATGAAGGAGACTTCGGTGAAGGTGAACTCCGACCCGCCGGAGACGCGCGGCTCGGTCATCTCCAACCCCATCGCGCCCAGCTTTTCGATGATCGTCTCGATCCCTGTGACCCCTATGACGACCGTGCTCATATAGGGCGCGCGGTCGGCCGGGCGCGGCAGTTCGACATTCTTCACTTCGGTCAGGCCGAAGACCCGGTCCTCCATCGCCTCGCCCAGATAGGTGTAGCGCATGCGCCCTTCCGGCGGGATGGCGAAGACCGGATAGGAGTAGCTGTCCGGCGCACTGGTCCCGATGGGCGCGGCCTCGAAGCCGAGAACGTCCCTGTAGATGGCAAGCGACCGGTCGAGGTCCGCCACAAGCAGGTTGGGCCGCTTGACGTGCGGATAGGCGAACTCGGTCAGCTTGGTCGTTACGGGCTGCTGCACGGGTATGGTCGGCGTCGTGGCACAGGCGGAGAGAAGAAGGGCGGAAAGCAGGGCAAGTCGTTTCATGGCGGCCTTACTGACCGCCCCAAGCCCATCGCGCTTTGACATGCGTCGCATCCCTATGGCAGCGACGGGGCATGGAAGAGACGAGCGCCATAGACGACTGGGCAGAGCTGTGCCGGCTCGCCCGGGCCAAGCTCTCGCGCCGGATGCGCGGTTGGTCTTTCGGGACAAGCCCGCGCCTGGGACGCAACCGGGTCGCCCGGATGCTGGCCGACCCCGGAATGAAGGCTGTGCAGGCGGCGCTGGACCGCACATCGGATGCGCGCCTCAAGACGCTGCGGGCCTATGCGGTCGTCAATCAGGAACAGGCCGCGGCAGCGCTTCGCATGACGGCCATCGCGAACGTTTCTGTTCCCGTCGTCCTCGTCACGGTCGTCACGCAAGTGACGGACGGGCGCATCTGGACGGATCTCTTCGCGCTCTACTCCCAAGAGCCGGACGCCGTTCTCGTCATGGGGAGCGCGGTTCTATTGTCGGTCCTGGGCGTTCTGCTGATCATGGCGATCGGAGCGACCCGGCTGGGCGAGGCCAGAGACCTGCGCCACTTGATCGACCTGAACGCCGCAGACCGCGGGATCCATTTCGGTCTGGAGGACGATCCGCTGCAGAGCCCGTAGCTTGCCACGGCGCGACGGCAGCGCTAGGCGGCCTGCATGGCGGATTTCCGAATTATCACCCCGATACGCGCGCGCTGAGCCCAGCCGCCCGTATCGGCTGTTTCGAACGTTTCCGACCCCCTTTTCCCAAAGACCTCCGACATGACTTCTGAACCGCGAGACTACCGCGATACGCTCTTCCTGCCGAAGACGGACTTCCCCATGCGCGCTGGCCTGCCCAAGGCCGAGCCGAAATGGCTCGAGCAGTGGAACGAGATGCGACTCTACGAGACGCTGCGAGAGCGCTCAAAGGGACGCCCGCAATACTGCCTGCATGACGGCCCGCCCTACGCCAACGGCCATATCCACATGGGCACGGCGCTGAACAAGATCCACAAGGACATCGTCAACCGTTCCCACCAGATGGCCGGGTTTGATGCCAACTACGTCCCGGGCTGGGACTGCCACGGCCTGCCGATCGAATGGAAGGTGGAAGAGGAATTCCGGGCCAAGGGCAAAAGCAAAGAGGACGTGCCCGCGAGCGAGTTCCGCGCCCGTTGCCGCGAATACGCCCAGCACTGGCTCGACGTGCAACGCGGAGAGTTCAAGCGCCTTGGCGGCATCGGCGACTGGGACAATCCCTACGTCACCATGCGCCCCGAGTCCGAAGCCGACATCTGCGAGGAGCTTCTGAAGATCGCGGTGAGCGGCCAGCTCTACCGCGGGTCAAAGCCGATCATGTGGAGCCCGGTGGAACAGACCGCGCTGGCGGAAGCCGAGGTGGAGTATCACGACAAGAAGGGGACGCAGATCTATGTGCGCTTTCCGGTCAAACTGTCATCCCGGCCAAGCGGCGAAGCCGCGCAGAGCCGGGACCTTGCGAAGGGCAAGGACGCTGGCGATAGCGCCGTGACGTCAGGTCCCGGATCGTCGCTTCGCTCTGTCCGGGATGACACTGAGAGGAACGGTTCCACATCTATCGTCATCTGGACCACCACACCGTGGACCATCCCGGCCAACCGCGCCGTCTCCTACTCCGACACGATCTCCTACGGCCTGTACGAAATCACCGAACTGGCAGACGCACCCTTCCCGCTCGGGCAAAAGGTCGGCGAACGGCTGATCGTCGCTGACAAGCTCTGGGACGACCTCGCCAACTCCAGCTTCATCGCCAAGGCGGACCGACTGCGCGAGATCGGAGCGGACGAACTCGACGCGCTCATCCTCTCCCACCCCCTCGCCGGAACTGTCGAAGGCTTCGATTACCCTATCCCGCTGCTCTCCGGTGACCACGTCACAGACGATGCGGGCACGGGTTTCGTCCACACGGCCCCGTCCCACGGCGAGGACGACTTCAACGTTTGGATGGCGAACACGGACACCGTGGAGGCCATCGGCGCGGACCCGGCCGTTCCCATGACCCTCGACGATGCGGGCTGCTACACGGCCGTCGTCGGCGAGCGCTTCCAAGGCCTCGACGTCATCCGCACGTCCGGCAAGAAACGCGGGCAGGACGGCAAGGCCAACGCCGAAGTCATCAAGGCGCTGGTCGAGGCCGGGAACCTGCTCGCCCGCGCGCCGATCACGGTGCGGGACGCGCACTCCTGGCGCTCCAAGGCGCCCGTGCTGCGCCGGGCCACGCCGCAATGGTTCATCTCCATGTCCAAAGGGTCCTTGCGCGAAACCGCGCTCGCCGAGATCGACCAGACGGCCTTCTACCCCGAGCGCGGGCGCAACCGCCTGCGCACCATGGTGGAGGACCGCCCCGACTGGCTGATCAGCCGCCAGCGCGCCTGGGGCGTTCCGATCACGATCCTGCTGGACGCGGACGGGCGCCTCCACACGGAGCGCGACGATGCGGACGCCATCAACGCCCGCATCCTGGCCGCCGTGCGCGAACACGGGGTGGACGGCTGGTTCGACACGCCCGCCGAGGACTTCATGGGAGAGCCCGGCTGGACCAAGGTCACCGATATTCTCGACGTCTGGTTCGATTCCGGCTGCACCCACGCTTTCTGCCTGAAGCAGCGCGACGAC
The DNA here is from genome assembly GCA_049647245.1 of Litorimonas sp. Taxonomy (GTDB): domain Bacteria; phylum Pseudomonadota; class Alphaproteobacteria; order Caulobacterales; family Maricaulaceae; genus Litorimonas. The sequence goes on along the minus strand of JBARXH010000114.1, from coordinate 4,868 downwards.
CTGCCGGACCGCGCGGATCTCTACCTCGAAGGCTCCGATCAGCATCGCGGCTGGTTCCAGTCCAGCCTTCTGGAAAGCTGCGCCGTCTATGGCGAAGCCCCTTACAAGGCGGTGATGACGGACGGCTTCGTGGTGGACGACAAGGGCCTGAAAATGTCCAAATCGCTCGGCAACACGATGAGCCCGCTGGACATCGCCAACCAGTTCGGCGTGGACATATTGCGCCTCTGGGTCGCGAGCTCCGACGTCTATTCCGACCTGAAGATCGGCAAGGACATCATCCAGACCAATGTCGACGCCTACCGCAAGCTGCGCAACACGCTGCGCTATCTGGTCGGGGCACTGGACGGCTATGAGGAGAGCGACGCCGTGTCTTATGACGACATGCCCGCGCTGGAACGCTGGGTGCTGCACCGCCTGCACGAAATCACGGCCAAGCACGGACAATGGGTCGAGGCGCACGAACACCGCCGCATCTATTCGGAACTGTTCAACTTCTGCACCAACGACCTGTCGGCCTTCTATTTCGACATCCGCAAGGACGCGCTCTACTGCGATCCGCTGGACAGCACCCGCCGCCGGGCCTGCCGCACCGTCATGCAGGCCATCTTCGAGCGACTGACGACCTGGCTCGCGCCCATACTCTGCTTCACCATGGAGGAGGTCTGGCGCACCCGCGTCGGGACGAGCGTGCATCTGGAAGACTTCCGGAGCGTGCCGGAACGCTGGGAGAACGCCGCCCTCGCCCACCATATGGAGCAGGTCCGCGCCTTCCGGGACAGCGTCAACGAGGCCATCGAACCGCTGCGCCGCGACAAGGTCATCAAGTCCTCGCTGGAAGCCCGGGTGATCGCGCCGAACGGGTATCAGGGCGGCGACCTCGCCGCGACGCTCGACGCGCTCGGCATCAGCCGAAACGACAGCTACGCAGACCCTGCCAACCCGAAAGACGTGCTGGCAGACTATCTGATCGTGTCCGAAGCCGACCTCGCGGGGGACACGGTGGTCGTGGAAGACCTGAAAGACAGCAGCGCCAAAAAATGCGCCCGGTCGTGGAAGTATTTCCGCGGAGAGGGAGAGATCACGCCTCGGGACGCGGCGGCGGTGGCGTCTTTGGACGAGGCCTGAACCTTCCGCTCAGGCCGGCTTGACCGGCCTGTCCATCATCTGCCGCTTGGGCTGGCAAAAACGGTTGGGTGATGGGTTCGCCAATCAAGTCGGCGAAAGCGGTCTACTGAAAACCTAACATTAATGTTCCTCCCCCGAGCAGGGGGAGGTGGCCGAGCGTAGCGAGGTCGGAGGGGGGTGGAGGGCTGTGGATAGTGTTTTACCCTCAACCTCGTGATCGACCGATAGCTCGCAGCACCCCCCACCGACCCTTGCGCTGACGCGCGGCGGCCCACCTCCCCCTGCTCGGGGGAGGGATTCAGCGATCGATCCTCCGGCCTTCTATCGGCGCTTCATTCTTTTCGATCAGCGATCGAAGAATCGCCTTTGGCGACCATTCCGCGCCCCGCATGCCGCACTGCCCCCGGCGTCCGGCTCAGCTTCGGGAATACCCCCTGCATTGGCACTTGGCCGTAGCGGTCGCTGTCCACCGTCACCACCGCGTCGCGCGCCGCGTAGTGCGGGTCGGCCAGCATGTCTTCGGCGCGGTAGAGCTTGCTGCACGGCACTCCGTGGGCGTCGAGGATGCGCTGCACCTCTGCCGCCGTGTGCCGCGAGGTCCACTCCGTGATCCGCGCGTCCAACTCGTGCTGGTTCACCCCGCGCGCGACATGGTCGGTATAGCGCGGATCGCGCGCCAGCTCCGACGCGCCCATCGCCTCGGCCAGACGAGCGAACACCGTATCCTGGTTCGCCCCGATCACGACCTGCCCGTCCGCGCAATCATAGATGTTGCTCGGCGCGATGCCCGGCAGGTAGCTGCCCGTGCGCTGCCTGACGAACCCTTCGATCGCGTGCTCGGGGATCGTCGCCTCCATCAGGGCCAGAACGGACTCGTAGATGGAGGCGTCCACCACCTGCCCCTCGCCCGTCCGGTCGCGGTGATGCAGGGCGGCGAGCGCGCCCATGCAGCCGAACATGCCGGCCAGGCTGTCGCCCAGACTGATCCCCGCCCGCGCAGGCTTGCGGTCCGGGTCGCCGATCAGCGCCCGCAGGCCGCCCATGGCCTCTCCGACCGAGGCGTAGCCTGCCCGCTTGGCATAAGGCCCCGTCTGGCCGAACCCGGACACGCGGACCATGATTAGGCCCGGATTTATGGCGGACAGCGTCTCGTAGCCGAGCCCCCATGTCTCCATCGTGCCGGGACGGAAGTTCTCGATCAGGATGTCGGCGTCGCGGACGAGATCCTTGAGCGCCTCCTGCCCCTCCGGCTCCCGCAGGTTCAGGAAGACACTGTCCTTGTTCCGCGCCAAAATTTCCCAACTCAACGGGTAGCCTTTCCGACCCCAATTGCGCATCGGGTCACCCGCACCGGGCTGCTCCACCTTGATCACCTGCGCGCCGTGATCCGCGAGCAGCTGCCCGCAGAAGGGCCCGGCGATCAGCTGCGCGCATTCCACGACCTTCAGGTCGGTGAGCGCGCCTTGGCGCGAAGAATGGGTCATCGCCCGGCACCCCCCATCGACCCAGCGCGGTGCGCTGGCCCACTTCCCCCTGCTCGGGGGAAGGATCCCGTATCGCTCCCCCGAGCAGGGGGAGCTGTCGAGCGTATGCGAGACTGAGGGGGGTGCCTCATGAGTCAGTCGGGCGAAGCCCGTCCTTCATGCCGCCGCACCAGCCGCGGCGGCGGGCTGGGCGTGAAGTCGATCATTTCCAGGGCGGCCAACGCGTCCTTCCGGTCCTCTTCCATGAACGCGCCCGTCGTCAGGCAGAACTCTATCACATTGCCCGTCGGATCGGTCGTATAGACGCTGTGGCACCAATTGTGGTCCACCTCGACCACGTCGCATCCGGCGGCCTGCCACATCCTGCCCTTGGCCTTGAGCGCCTCCAGCGAGTCCACGTCGAAGCTGATATGCTGCGTAAAGGGCGGCGTGCCGCAGGCGGCGTTGAGATCCAGCGGGCCTTTCGGCTTGGCGTCGCCATGCAGCTCCCAGAAGGCGATGAAGGTCGTGTCGTCCCCTTCGTCCATCCGGTAGAAGAAATGCTTGGCCCAGCCGCCCGTCATGACGGGCTGGACCTCGACTTTGACCAGCTGCCAGCCCATCACGCCCTCGTAGAAGTCGTGCGTGGCGGCCATGTCGTCCACGGCCAGCGCGAGGTGATGATAGCCTGCCATCAGCGGTCCACCATGCGCATCACGTCTGCATTATTGCCATCAGGTGCGTCCACTTCCACGACCGCGTCGTCCCGGTCGTCATATTCAAGCCGGAGCGCCCGGCTCATCACGGCATGCATCATGTAAGTCGCGGTGATGTAGGTCAGCTCCAGGATTTCCTCGTCCGACAGGTGCGCTTTCAGCACGCCGAACACGCCGTCCGGCACGCGCCCGCGTTCCAGCACCAACGCATCCGTGTAGGCCAGCACCGCCCGCTCAATGTCCGAGAAGCAGTCCGCCACGGCCCAGTGCGGGATGGCGGCGACCTGCGCGTCCGTGAAGCCGACCGACCGCATGACCTTGCAATGCTGGGAAAAGACGAATTGGCTGCCCACGGCGTAGCCCGCGCGGGTTTGGCCGAGCTCCCGGAGTTTCGGATCGATGAGGCGGTCGGGATCGCGGTAGAAGCGGAAGCCTTCCGTCGTATGCCGGAAGGCGTCAGGCACGATATTGAAGACAGTCCACCAATTACCCGGAGTACCCGTGGCCGTGCCGGGCTCTTCGACCGGATCGCGGTCCCCGAACAGCATGTCGAAGACCCGGTTGGCGTAGTCGTTTCCGGCCTCGCGTCCGGCCTGCTTCAATCGGGGCATGGGCGTCCTCCTCGTCCTGAAGGATTGACGGATATGCTCAACTTTGACCAGACGCCGCTACGCCCATCACCTCACGGATGTCCTACCGCCGCAGATCCGCCACGCCCGGCGGGGTCACGCAGCCGATCACCCAGATGTCGTATACGCGGTGGTCGAGGGCGCTGATGGCGGGGCGGGACTTGAACATCCAGCCGGAGAAAAGGCGGTCGCCCTCTTCGGCCTCCGCATCGCCGTCTTCCGTCAGGCGGCGGTCGTCGATCTGCAGGAAGGCATAGGTTTCGGGCAGCTCTGTCGGCGGCGTCTTTTCGCAGTGGCGCGCGTGGATGGTCAGGCTGCCGAAATCCAGGGTCTCGCCGATCGGAACGGTGTAGTCGAAGGTCCGGGCCGTCACCTTGTCGAGCGCGCGCAGTTCCACTGCCTCGCCGATCAGGTTCGGCTCCGCCGTGGTGCTGGCCAGCGCGACCGGCGCGGCCAGTACGGCCGCGAGGATGAAGGCTGCGGACCTAATCGCCCGGAGTCCAGGCTTCGTAGTCGGCCGCGACTTCCTGGCGTTGCGCACCGCGCGCCAGCGATCCCTTGGGACGATAGGCTCCCGGCGTGCCCGTCATGTTGGGCTTGTGCGGCAACTGCCAGTCATGACGCTTGATGTTCAACTCGTCCGGTGTCTCGTCATAGATGTGGTGCAGCCAGCCATGCCATTCCGGCGGGACGGAGGACGGGTCGGCATACCCTTTGTAGATCACCCAACGGCGCTTGCGGCCTTCGAACTCGGGGCTGGGCGTCTTTTCCTCGTGATAGACATTGCCGAAGCCGTCCTCTCCGACCTTGGTGAAGTTGCGGCGCACGGAAAGGAAGGTGCCGGGCGTCGCGCCGTTCCACCAAGTGAAGATGCGGGAAAGAAATTGCATGAGTCGCGGGTCCGTAGCGGTTCGGGCGGCTTATGCCCATGG
>JBARXH010000113.1:0-1593 GCA_049647245.1 Litorimonas sp. | reverse complement strand
TCTTGGGGACGACGGTCGACGGGTTGTTGGGCCAGAAGACCGATGTCGGCGACGGGACTGCGCCCGAGGACCTAGCCTTCTTCCGGAAGTTCACCTCGCTTCACGAGGACGACAAGGCGAAGTTCCGGCGGATGATCGACATCTGGGACGATTGATGGCGGCCAAGGGTCCGGATTGGTGGGCGAACAGGGGATCGTTGCTCCTTGCGCAAGCCTTGGGTGAAGAACGCTTTCCAGTCGAAGTAGAACGGCTGGCGCTTGACTGGTCGAAGGCCATCGATCCCGCCGAGCCGATCACACGGATACGCGGGCGGGGACTCGAAGGCTTCGAGGGGGCGCTAATCGACGGTCGAAAGAACGGCAACGGCTGGGGAATCGTCTACGATGAGCAGATCGCGCGTCGGTCCCCGGGGCGAATGCGGTTCACCATTGCGCATGAGCTAGGGCACTACCTGCTCCACCGGCATCTCGCTGCGGGGACGGGGTTCACGTGTGGTAGCCGTGACATGACAGCATGGGATTACGACCGCCAACCGAGGGAGGTTGAGGCCAACCGCTTCGCCGCCGGGATACTCATGCCTCTCAACGACTTCCGGTCGCAGTTGCCAGCACGCGACGGTGCGACGATGGAAACGCTGAGCGAGTTGGCCGAGGATCGGTATGGCGTGTCGTTGACGGCCTGCATTCTGCGCTGGCTGGACTATACCGCGCGCCAGGCCATCCTAGTCGCATCGCGCGACGGCTACGCGCTGTGGGCGAAGTCGAGCCAGGCAGCGTTCCGGAACGGGCGATTCATCCGGACGCGTAACGGCCCGCCCTTCGAAATCCCGTCCGCGTCGCCGACGATGTCATCGGACCTTACCGACGTATCAGGTTCACAGGTACGGCATCCGAGCGGTGTTTGGTTTGACGCGCCGGTCGTAGAGGATGTCATCTGCTCCGCTCGGCTGGAGCTTAACCTCTCCTTGCTTACATTTGATGGCAACGGTCCGGCCACCATACATGACGACGAGGGTGAGCTGGACGTGCTTGACCGTATGAAGCTTCGGTGACGGGCGAAACGGTATGATCGACGAGGACTGATGGGCCGAATGGCCATACCTTAACGCGTCGTCCCCCCTGCCTCCACGACCATCCGCCGGAGGCGGGGCAGTGTCCGCTCGAAGGCCTGGGCGAAGAGAAGGCCCGCGGCGATCGGGAGGACCAGGAAAAGGGCGGTCTTGGCGAAGATGTCCTCAGGCAGCGCCGCGTCCATGAGGTGCATGACCGGGTAGTGGACGACGTAGATCGAGAAGCTCGCGCCCGCCCACCAGCGGATGGCGCGTGTCGCGGCATCACCCAGAGCCGGTGCGATCCGTGTCATGCCGAGGAGGTGTAGCGCGAGCGCCGCCGCGATCACGCTGTTCCAAAGTGCCTCCTGCCCGAAGTCGAAGACATGGTCGTGCCGCACGGGGGCGAGCCAGTCCGGCATCGCGCGCAGCAGGCTCTCATCAAGATGCGCGAGCTTCGCGGCGACGAGCGCGGCAATCGGCAGGATGGCCAGCGCCAGCGCGAAGGCACGCCGCTGCGGCACCCGCCCCGCGCGGATCAGATG
>JBARXH010000112.1:0-3624 GCA_049647245.1 Litorimonas sp. | reverse complement strand
GCCACCGCTCCACCATCCTGCACGCTCTGGCGGGATGCCAGAAGGATGTGATCGGCGCTGGCGGCTCGGACACGATCCTTGCCGTTGTGCCCATGTTCCACGTCTCCGCCTGGGGACTGGTCTATTCCGCCGCCATGGTCGGCGCAAAGCTCATCATGCCGGGACCGGGCCTGGACGGAGCCAACCTGTCGCGCATGATCAACGAAGAAGGCGTGACGCTGATGGCGGGCGTGCCGACGGTGTGGCTCGGCATCTCCAATCACTGCAAGGCGGAAGGCATTAAGCTTCCGACCGTCAAGAAGGCGCTTGTCGGCGGCTCGGCGCTGCCGGAGTCCCTCCTGCGCGCCTACGAGCTGGATCTCGGTATCCCCATGCAGCAGGGCTGGGGCATGACGGAAACGTCGCCGCTCGGCTCCACCTATGCACCGCACCACACGACCGACGAGAGCGACTATGAGGCCACCGTGCCGCACAAGCTGCTGGCGGGCCGCCGCATCTGGGGCGTAGAAATGCGCATCGTCGATGACGAGGGCAACGAACTGCCTGCGGACGGCGAGGCCTCCGGCCACCTCCATGTGCGCGGCCCCTGGGTCGCGTCCGGCTATTTCAAGGGTGCGGGTTCGGACGCCTTCACGGACGATGGATGGTTCGCGACCGGAGACGTCTCCGCCCTGCATCCGGAAGGCTACATGGAGATCACGGACCGCTCGAAGGACGTGATCAAGTCCGGCGGGGAGTGGGTGTCCTCCATCGAGGTCGAGAACGCCGCCTCCGACCACCCGGACGTCGCCATGGCTGCCTGCATCGGCGTGCGCCACGAAAAGTGGCAGGAACGGCCCATGCTCATCGTCCAGCCCGTTCCCGGCAAGACGCCGGACAAGGACGAGATCAAGGCCTGCATCGCCAACAAGTGCGCCAAATGGTGGATGCCCGACGCCATTGTCTTCGAAGAGGAGCTGCCGCTCGGCGCGACGGGCAAGATCCTGAAGCGCGAGCTGAAAGTGAAGTACAAGGACTTCGACCTGGAAGGCGCGGCGTAGTTCCGTCGTCCAAGCAGGGCTTGGACTAGGCCCTGCTTTCCCCGATCTCGAACAGTTTCCCGCGTTCCGTGATCAGGATGATCGTCAGGGATACGAGACCCAGCGCGACGTAGCCTGCGAGGATGGGCACGACCGTTCCGTCGAATTGCTGAGCGATGGCGAGGCCGATCAGGCTTGCGCCGGTGGAGGTGAAGAAGCCGTAGACGGCGTTCGCCGTCCCGGCGATGTCGCCCATGGGTTCCAGCGCGATGGAGGCGAAGTTCGCGCCCATCATTCCGAAGCAGGCGAAGGTCACGATGAACAGGCCATAGAAGACCCAGAAATCCCCGCCGCCGAAGCGCATGTAGAGCAGATTGATCAGGCTGGATCCGATGAAGATCAGCACCATGGTGTGGCTGATCCGGCGCATGCCGACATGCTCCACGATGCGGGAATTTACGTAGTTCATCACGGCCAGGCCGCCCGCGATGCCCGCGAAGTAGGCCCAGAACAGATCGCCCCGTCCGAAGACTTCGTCGAAGACCTGCTCGCTGGCGGCGATGAAAGCGAAGAGCGAGCCGAAGATGATGCCGGACGCGCACATGTAGCCGAAGCTGCAACGGTGCGTCAGCACGCGGCGGAACCCCTCCGCCACATTGCCGAGATTGATCGGTCGCGGCTCCCGCATGGTCGCGGGCAGGCGGATCGCCGTCCACAGAAAGACCAGCGCGGCGAACACGCCCAACATGCCGAAGGTCCAGGGCCAACCCATCAGCGCGATGATGATCGTGCCGATGCCCGGCGCCAGGATCGGTACGATCATGAAGACCGTGAAAACGAGGCTCATGATCCGGGCCATGGCACGCCCCGAGGACACGTCGCGAATGATCGCGCCAGCACTGACCCGCGTGCCGGAGCAGCTGATCCCCTGCAGCAGACGGAACAGCAGCAACAGCTCGAAGGTCGGCGCGAACATGCAGGCAACGCCGAAAATCGCATAGCCGATCAGCGAGCATTGCAGCAGGATCTTGCGGCCATAACGGTCGGCGATAGGGCCCCAGATCAGCTGGGGGAAGCCGAAGCCCAGCACGAAGGCGACCACGATCCACTGCTGGTCGTTGGCGTTCTCGATCTGGTAGAAGGACCCAATCTCCTCCAGAGCGGGCAGCATGATGTCGATACCGAAGGCCTGGAGGCCGAAGATCGCAGCCATCATCGCCACGAATTCCCTCACGCCGATGGTCAGCTTGACCGGCTCCGGCTGTGTCGGTGTGTCCCCCGTGTCCATAGGCTGCGCCTACGCCCGGCCCTGGACGAAGACAATCCGAAAAGCCCCGAGGCCCGACCGCATACATGATGGTTTGACATGCGTGGGCGGCGGCGTGCCTTGAAAAGATCGCAAAGGTTAAACGGCCCGTTAATCCTTTTCGCCGATGCACGCCTTAACCAGTCATTGACCTTAATTGGGTGAGATTCGATGCCGATCCAGTTCCAGATGCCAGAGTCCGTTGAGTTGAAACCCCGTATCGTCGTCATCGGCGTCGGTGGAGCGGGCGGCAATGCCGTCAACAACATGATCCAGGCCGGACTCGACGGGGTCGAATTCGTGGTCGCCAACACGGACGCACAGGCGCTGGCCCTGTCCAAGGCGGACCGACGCATCCAGATGGGCTCCGGAATCACCATGGGCCTGGGCGCAGGGATGCGTCCCGAAGTCGGCGAACAGTCGGCGGAGGAAAGCCTCGACGAGATCCTCGAGCATATCGACGGCGCGCACATGCTCTTCGTTGCCGCCGGCATGGGCGGCGGCACCGGGACGGGTGCAGCCCCCGTGATTGCCCGCGCGGCCCGCGACCGCGGCATTCTCACGGTGGGAATCGTGACCAAGCCGTTCAGCTTCGAAGGCTCGCGTCGCATGAAGCTGGCGGAGCAGGGGATCGAGAACCTCTACGCTTCCGTCGACACGATGATCACCATTCCCAACCAGAACTTGTTCCGGGTCGCGACAGAGCGCACCACCATGGCGGATGCGTTCCAGCTGGCCGATGAAGTGCTCTACTCGGGTGTGCGCGGCGTCACTGACCTGATGGTCGTGCCGGGGCTGATCAATCTCGATTTCAACGATGTGCGTTCCACCATGGACGAGATGGGCAAGGCCATGATGGGCACGGGCGAAGCCACTGGCGATACGCGCGCCGTTGAAGCCGCCGAGAAGGCCATCAACAACCCGCTTCTGGACGATGTTTCGCTCAGCGGTGCCAAGGGCGTTCTGATCAACATTACGGGCGGCGCGGACCTGACCCTGTTCGAAGTCAACGAAGCGGCCGAGATGATTCGTGCCCAGGTCGACGAAGATGCCAGCATCATTGTCGGCTCCGCGCTGGATGCCGCGCTGGACGGCGTGGTCCGCGTGTCCGTCGTGGCCACGGGTGTCGACGCCGCCGCGCGCAGCGACAAGCCCGGTCGGTTCACGCAGCCGGTCGAAACGAAGCCCGAACCGGTCGCCGCGCCCGTCGTCGAGCTGGGCGTGCACGAGAAGGCCGAAGCCGAAGCCCGCGCCGCCTATGCCGATTACGGGTTCGATGAGGAAGAAGCGGCTCTCATG
>JBARXH010000111.1:0-3118 GCA_049647245.1 Litorimonas sp. | reverse complement strand
GCGACGGACAGGCAGGCGGGGAGGAGAAGAGCGGAGAAGAGGAGAATGGCGCGCATGGGTTCGATGTGCGCCAGCCCGGAGCTGGGAGCAAATGAACTCTGGGTGAGGCAGAATAGTCTTTGGTCATGAAAAAGCCGACGCGCGGGGCGTCGGCTCGATGGGCTTGTACCGGGAAGGTCCCCTCGCGCCCTTCGGGGCGCGTATCCGTACCGGACAGGATTTGCGACGAACGGCTTCGCCGTTCTTAGACCCGCACGCGGGACGCAAATCCGTGGGGCCAGTTCTACCCTAGCATTTATAATACAGATCGAACTCCACCGGGTGCGGGTGCATGGCGACGCGGTGGACCTCTTCCATCTTCATGTCGATATAGGCGTCGATCTGGTCGTCGTCGAACACGCCGCCCGCCGTCAGGAAGGCGCGGTCGCCGTCGAGAGCGTCGAGGGCCTCCTTCAGGCTGCCGCAGACCTGCGGGATGTCCTTGGCCTCTTCGGGGGAGAGTTCGTACAGGTCCATGTCCATCGGATCGCCCGGATGGATCTTGTTCTTGATGCCGTCCAGGCCCGCCATCAGCAGCGCCGTGTAGGTCAAGTAGGGGTTGCCGGCCGGGTCGGGGAAGCGGGCTTCCAGACGCTTGCCGTTGCGGCTCGCCGTCCACGGAATGCGGATCGACGCGGACCGGTTGCGCGAGCTGTAGGCCAGCATGACCGGCGCTTCGAAGCCGGGCACGAGGCGCTTGTAGGAGTTGGTGGAGGCGTTGGCGAAGGCGTTGATGGCCTTGGCGTGCTTGATGATGCCGCCGATGTAGAACAGGCAGGCATCGGACAGCCCCGCATAGCCGTCGCCGGCGAAGAGCGGCTCGCCGTCCTTCCAGATGGACTGGTGGACGTGCATGCCCGTGCCGTTGTCGTTGTGCACCGGCTTGGGCATGAAGGTCGCCGTCTTGCCATAGGCGTGCGCCACATTGTGCACGATGTACTTATAGAGCTGCATGTTGTCGGCCATGTTGACCAGCGTGTCGAACTTCATGCCCAGCTCGTGCTGGGAAGGTGCCACTTCGTGGTGGTGCTTTTCCGGGCGCAGACCCAGTTCCTGCATGATGGACAGCATTTCGGAGCGCATGTCCTGCTGGCTGTCGACCGGCGGGACGGGGAAGTAGCCGCCCTTGGGTCCCGGACGGTGACCCATGTTCCCGCCCGTATACATCGTGCCGGTGTTGTAGGGGCCTTCGGTCGAATCGAACTCGTAGCCAGTCTTGTGCTGGTCCGTGCTCCAGCGCACATCGTCGAACACGAAGAATTCGGCTTCGGGACCGAAGAAGACGTCGTCGCCCACATTGGCCGAGCGCATGTAGGCTTCCGCCGCCTTGGCCGTGCCGCGCGGGTCGCGATTGTAGGCCGAGCCGTCATCCGGCTCCAGCACGTCGCAGAAGATGGTCATCGTGTCCTGCTGGTAGAACGGGTCCATCTTGGCGGTGGATGCGTCGGGCATCAGGACCATGTCGCTCTCGTTGATGTCCTTCCAGCCCGTGATGGAGCTGCCGTCGAACATTGTGCCGTCGGCGAACAGGTCCTCGTCCACCATGTCGGCGTGGAAGGTGACGTGCTGCATCTTGCCCTTGGGGTCGGTGAAGCGCAGATCGAGAAAGCCGATCTCCTCGTCCTTCATTGTCTTCAGGACGTCGTCCTTGGTGGGTGTCTTGTCGGCCATGATGGTGTCCCTGCTCTTTTGGGTCCGGTTATTGGGGAGGTCGTAATGAAAAGCCCGCCGGGAAGAGGCGGGCTTTGCGCGGGGACAAGCCCCGCAGGATTTCTAAAGCGCCGCTTCGCCGGTCTCGCCGGTCCGGATGCGGATCGCCTGCGCCACGTCGGAGACGAAAATCTTGCCGTCGCCGATCTTGCCCGTCTTGGCGGCCGTCTGGATCGCTTCCAGCGCGGCTTCGACCTGGTCGTCGGCGATGACGAGTTCCAGCTTCAGCTTGGGCAGGAAGTCCACGACATATTCCGCGCCGCGGTAGAGTTCGGTGTGGCCCTTCTGGCGTCCGAAGCCCTTGGCTTCCAGGACCGTCATGCCCTGAAGGCCGATCGCCTGGAGCGCCTCCTTCACTTCGTCCAGCTTGAACGGTTTGATGATGGCTTCGATCTTCTTCATGGGGGACCCCTTGCGCTGTCTTCCTTGTGGCCCACGCCTTGCGGGCGAGGCGCGGCGGAGTCGAGACGTGGGCGAGACCTTAACGGATTGTCACCGGGCGGCCCGGGATTTCGCACAGATTTCAGACCCAGCCAGAGACGGCCGATGCAAACTTGTGCAAACCTCCCGGGCGCGGGGCCGGGATAGCGGTTGCACCTGCGCCTTCATCCGCTAAAGCCGGGCCGTCGATGGGCGGTCGTTTCGAAGGCCGGACCGGGTGACGCGGACGGGCGCGCGACTGCAGTGCCCCTCGGCGCGGACCGGCCGTTGGAAACGCCGCAGATCGGCCCGTCCCGGCGGGGTTCGCCGGAGCATCCGCGCCGCGCAGCCTCCTGCCAGGGCTGCCCGGCCCACTCTCACGCCGTTCGTTCGCGACTGCAGTTCGCCCGGGTTCGCGAAAGACATCGTCATGTCCACCCCTCCTCCCAGCACGCCCGCAAAAGGTCCGAAGAAACTGACTCCGCGGCCGCCCAAGAAACCGTTCATCACCGACGAACAGGCGCTGAGATTCCACGCCGAACCAACGCCCGGCAAGATTTCCATGCTGCCGACGAAGCCCATGGCGACGCAGCGCGATCTCAGCCTCGCCTATTCGCCGGGTGTGGCCGTTCCGGTCGAAGCCATCGCCGCAGACGAAGACCTGGCCTATGACTATACGTCCAAGGGCAACACGGTCGCCGTGATTTCCAACGGCACGGCGATCCTGGGCCTCGGCAATCTGGGCGCCGCCGCGTCCAAGCCCGTGATGGAGGGCAAGTCCGTCCTGTTCAAACGTTTCGCCGACATCGACAGTTTCGACATCGAAGTCGAAGAAGAGGACGCCCAAGCCTTCATCGAATGCGTCAAACGCATCGGCAACAGCTTCGGCGGCATCAACCTCGAAGATATCGGCTCCCCCGAATGCTCCATCATCGAACAGGAATTGCGC
>JBARXH010000110.1:0-17160 GCA_049647245.1 Litorimonas sp. | reverse complement strand
TCGTGACGTCCACATGACAGGTCCACGAAATCTTTGCCGATAATCCAAGGGATTAACCGCTTGTTAGGCTTGTTCTCCCACCCGGGAACCCACAAGGTGTTGACGAGTTCGATGCTCACAACACTATATGTAGTCGGGTTCACCCCTTGCCGTGCCGTCCACTGACCGGGCGCGGTGCCGCCTCTTCATGGGTCGGAAACGGGGTGAAGGGCCGGGCTGCATCGGCCCGAAACGGGAGAAGAAAGCGCGTGATCATGAGTGAAGACGAATTCGGCAAGGACCTGGATGCTGTGGAGCTGGAGCAGGCGGCGGACATGGCCGCGCAGCTGCTCGACCCGACACCCCGGCCCGTCGCCGTGGCCCCTGCCGGCCGCAAGCGCCAGAAGCCCAAGCCCGCCGCCAACCTCCGCAAGGTCAAGCCGCCCAAGCAGGACCGCTCGCGCGACGCTCTGCTGACGGATTTCGGCAAGAAGACGTTGGTCGACCGCTACCTGCTGCCCGACGAATCCTATCAGGACATGTTCAGCCGCGTCGCGACCTTCTACGCCGATGACGACGCTCATGCGCAGCGTCTGTATGACTACATGTCCCAGCTCTGGTTCATGCCCGCCACGCCGGTCCTGTCCAATGGCGGGGCTGGCCGTGGCCTGCCCATCAGCTGCTTCCTCAATGCCGTGGACGACAGTCTGGAGTCCATCGTGGGCACCTGGAACGAGAACGTCTGGCTCGCCTCCAATGGCGGCGGCATCGGCACCTATTGGGGCGGCGTGCGCTCCATCGGGGAGAAGATCGGCCGTGCGGGCAAGACGTCCGGCATCATTCCGTTCATCCGCGTCATGGATAGCCTGACGCTGGCCATCAGCCAGGGATCCTTGCGCCGCGGATCGGCCGCCGTCTATCTCGACATCCACCACCCGGAGATCGAGGAGTTTCTGGAAATCCGCAAACCGACGGGCGACTTCAACCGCAAGTCCCTGAACCTGCACCATGGCCTGAACATCACCGATGAATTCATGGAAGCCGTGCGCGACGGCGAGGAATTCGGCCTGCGCAGCCCCGCGACGGACGAGGTCATCAAGACCATCGACGCCCGCGCCCTGTGGCAGAAGATCATCGAGATGCGCCTGCAGACCGGCGAGCCCTATCTCATCTTCTCCGACACGGTGAACCGCCAGCTGGCCGAGCACCAGCGCGAGGTCGGCCTGAAGGTCCAGCAGAGCAATCTGTGCGCGGAGATCATGCTGGCCACCGGCCAGGACCAGTTCGGCCGCGACCGCACGGCCGTGTGCTGCCTGTCCTCCATCAACGCCGAAATGTACGATGCGTGGAAGGACGAGCCCGGCTTCGTGGAAGACATCATGCGCATGCTCGACAATGTGCTGCAGGATTTCATCGACCGCGCGCCCGAGGGCATGTCCGACGCCGTCTACTCCGCGATGCGCGAGCGCTCCGTCGGCCTCGGCCTGATGGGCTTCCACAGCCTGCTGCAGAAGAAGGGCGTGGCGTTCGAATCCGGCATGGCCAAGTCGCTTAACATGCGCCTGTTCAAGCATATCCGCTCCGGCGCGGACGCTGCGTCCAAGAAGCTCGCAGAAGAGCGCGGCGCCTGTCCGGATGCTGCCGACCAGGGCCGGATGGAGCGATTCTCGCACAAGATGGCCGTGGCGCCGACCGCGTCGATCTCCATCATCTGCGGCGGGACGTCGGCCGGCATCGAGCCGATCCCGGCGAATATCTACACCCACAAGACGCTGTCCGGCTCGTTCACCGTGCGCAACAAGTTCCTCGAAGCGGTGCTGGACCGCCATGGCAGGAACACGGATGGCATCTGGGCGAGCATTCTGGAGGCGGAAGGCTCCGTCCAGCATCTGGACTTCCTGGAAGACCATGAGCGCGACACGTTCAAGACGGCCTTCGAAATCGACCAGCGCTGGGTGATCGAGCATGCCGCTGACCGTGCGCCGCTGATCTGCCAGGCGCAGTCGCTCAACATCTTCCTGCCGGGCAACATCGACAAGTGGGACCTCCACATGCTGCACTGGCAGGCGTGGGAGAAGGGCGTGAAGTCTCTCTACTACTGCCGTTCCAAGTCGGTGCAGCGCGCGGGCTTTGCGGGCCAGACGGACGACAAGTCGGAGAAGTCCGAGATGGAGCAGGCCATGGAGGCCGCCGCGCCGACCGATTATGACGAGTGTCTCGCCTGCCAGTAGGCCCGGAACCCACATAGGGGCGGGCCATAGGCCGCGCCCGTCGCATCAAGGCCCGGATTAACCATCCGGGCCTTTTCGTTTAGGCTAATTGTTTGCCATAAGTTAAACCAGTCGTGACATTGTTGCCACAATTCCGTGCCAATCGGCGGGCAAAGCCAGCCGAGTGACACGGCAAGACTTGCGCGGTCCGGCCTTTGCAAGACATGGTCGTTTCGTCGCAACGAAAGCAAAGTGACGGTCTTGGGGAACCGTCGCGCGCGACACGGGTAACAGGAAGGGGACCGGCAAGGCGCCGTGTCCTCTAGAACCGAGAGGGACGGACGATGTTGGCTTTGTCCATACATCGCAGACAGGGAAGACGGGGCCGGGCTGCCTTGCGCCGCCGTGTACCTTGGTCCCGCCTGAGTTCCTTACTCGTCTCCGGCCTCGTCGCAGCTTCCCTGGCTTCCACGGCCGCCGCGCAGATCCTGCCGCCGACCGCCCCCGAAACGCTGCCTTCCGCTTCCGCCGACCCGAACGGGCTCCTGCTCAACCTGTCCGACCGCGCCATGCGTGACGCGGCGGGCCTCGACCTGGGACTAAATGCGCCGCTGACCGACGGTTTGGACAGCTGGATCGGACCGCGCATCGACCTGCCGGCGGATGCCATCGGCTCAACCCTGTTCCGTCTCGACCTGTCCAATCCGGGCTGCCTGTCCGGCGATCGCAGCTGCGTGCGCCGCGACGAAGGCGTATCGCTGGGCGTGTCCGAATACATCACGGCCAAGAAGGACAGCGGTATCGACCTCGTCCTGCGGCCGCGCGCGAGCTTCCGCGTCAACGAGGACAGCCGTTCGGCCCTGGTCGGCGCGGTGGTGGAGATCGGCGAGGACCTGCGCCGGGGCTCCGACATCCGGACCAACACCTGGTACCTGTTCGCAGGCGCCGATGCCGAAGCCCTGACCTACAGCCCCGAAAGCCTGCGCTCCTTCTCGTCGGGCAATTTCCACCTGCAGGACCGCATCATCGTCGGCGACGCGCAGGCGGGTGTCGGCTACCGGCTGGGCGATGCGGACGTGTCGCTGTCCTATCTGCGCCGCGAGGCCAATGCGGAGGGCCTCAGCTACAATGAGGACGCCGCCGCCCTGTCCTTCACCTGGAAGCGCTAGGCCCCGTTCGCATCGCGTCCGGCGATTAGGGCGCGTTTTCTAATCTTTCTCCCTATCTCGGTGTCATCGGAAGCGACCCTGGCAGTGTTGCCATGCGGATCGCCCGCAACCGAACACCGAACCTGAACACAAGGGACAAAGACCATGGCCAAAGCCAAGACCACCAAGACCACCAAAGCCAAGACGGCTGAAACCTCCAACCTGCGCCCCGCTCTGCGCAAGGCCTCGCTTGCCTATGTCGGCCTGTACGGCCTGGCCTATGAGCGCGCCCAGTTCCGCGCAGACCAGCTGAAAGCCAAGTCCGGCGAGCTGTTCGAAACGCTCGTCAAAAAAGGCGAAGTGCTGGAAACCAAAGGCCTCGAGCTGACCAAGGACGCCCGCGAAAAGGCGACCGAGCTGGTCGAAGAAGGCGTCGACACCGTCAAGAACGTCGTTCCTTTCGGCGGCCGTGACAACCGCGTCGAAGAGCTGGAAGCCGAAGTCGCCGCTCTGAACAAGAAGATCGCCGCCCTGTCCAAGAAGGCATCGACCCCGCGCAAGACGACCAAGACCGTGAAGACGGACGCCAAGGTCGAAGCGAATACCCAAGACAAGAAAGCCGCCTAAAGCGCGGCTTCGCCCCGCCCCCTCCCGAACGGGAGGCCGGGCGGGCCGACCGGACGGGGTCCCCCGGTTCCGCCCCTCTCTCTCCCCATTTCCCCCGGGAGCGGAACGGCGACCTCTTATCCGGTCCTCATAGACGGTCCGTGCTCCGGCACGGGCCGTTTTTTCATGGCTGGGTCCGGGCTGGGTCCGGGGCCGAATCCGGGACCGGGCGCAGGCGCATGGACTGTGTCGCTCCGCCAATTCGCAACGCCTGTTTGAGTCGCCCGTTATCTGTGGCTAAGGGAAAGAAAAACAGACCGAGGGAGAGGGATAATATGGCGATGAAAAAGGACACGGTGGCGGAAAATGCCGCCCAGAACACCACTGCGGTCAACTCCCTGGTGGGCTTCCGGCGCTCCGAAGTGGTGAAGAGCCTCGGCATCATGGCAGGCTACATCGCCAAGCAGCCCAAGCCGTTCGCCAAGCATGTGGGGGCCTACGGCAAGGAACTGTTCGACATCGTCAAGGGCGACAGCGAGTTGGCGCCCCATCCCAAGGACCGGCGCTTCCAGGACCCGACCTGGTCCAAGAACCCGATCTACAAGCGCGGCCTGCAGAGCTGGCTCGCCATGCGCCGCGAGCTGGACGGCTGGATCCAGGACAGCCAGATGCACCCCGCCGACAAGGCGCGCGCGAAATTCGTGACCGACCTGATCGGCGACACGCTGGCCCCGACCAACTCCCTGCTCGGCAACCCCGCCGCCATGAAGAAGCTCTACGAGACGGGCGGCATGTCCCTCGTCCAGGGGCTGAAGAACGCCTATGAGGACCTGACCAAGAATGGCGGGATGCCCAGCCAGGTGGACGGACGGCCCTTCAAGGTGGGCGAGAACATCGCCAATACGCCGGGCGCGGTGGTCTACAAGACCGAGATGCTGGAGCTGATCCAGTACACGCCCATGACGGATGAGGTCTTCGAGACCCCGCTCATGATCATCCCGCCGCAGATCAACAAGTTCTACGCCGTCGACATGGCGCCGAACAAGTCGATGATCCGCTTCCTGCTGTCCCAGGGGGTGCAGGTCTTCGCCGTGTCGTGGCGCAATCCGGGCCGCCAGCACAGCCATTGGGGTTTGGAGGAGTATGTCGAGGAGCTGATCACGGCCTCCGACGTGGTCCGCAAGATCACCAAATCCAAGCGGCTGAATGTCTCCGGGGCCTGCTCCGGCGGGACGACCATGGCGCTGATGCTGTCGGAATTGGCCGCGCGGGGCGACGACCGCGTCAATGCCTTCACCCTGATGGTGAGCGTGCTGGACGGCAAGAAATCCGATTCAGAGATCGGTCTGTTCGTCACGGATTCGGCTATCGAGGCCGCCCGCAAGCACTCCAAGCGAAAGGGCATCCTCGCCGGGGACGAACTGGCCCGCTCCTTCGCCTGGATGCGTCCCAACGATCTGATCTGGAACTATGTGGTCAATAACTACCTGCTGGGCGAGGATCCGCCGCCCTTCGACGTTCTCTACTGGAACAATGACAGCACCAACCTGCCGGCCCAGCTGCACAGCGATTATCTGGACATCTTCCAGAAGCGCTCCTTCCGTCCCGACAAGACGGAGGTCTTCATGGACCACATCATCGATCTGTCCGCGGTCACGCAGGACAATTTCATGGTGGCGGGGGTGACCGACCACATCACGCCGTGGAAGGCCTGCTACCGCAATGTGCGCCTGTTCGGCGGCGACACGACATTCGTGCTGTCCAACTCCGGCCATATCCAGTCGCTGCTCAACCCGCCGGGCAATCCCAAGGCGCAATATTTCACCAATGCGGAGTTCCCGCCGCGCGCGGACCGCTGGCTGGAAGGCGCTGAGAGCTATGGCGAGAGCTGGTGGCTGCGCTGGACGGACTGGTTGGGCGAGCGTTCCGGCGAAATGAAGACCGCGCCCAAGAGCCTCGGCAACAAGGCCCATGCGCCGATCGCGCAGGCCCCGGGCGAGTACGTCTTCACATGATCCGGGACTGACGGGCCTTTACCCGCCCTTAACTCCGGTCCCGGCAAGGTTACGGTCGATTAACCCCGTTTCCTTGCCGCGAGGCTGCCATGGGCATTCTGTCCGTTTTTCCGCTCATGACCGTGCCCGTGGCGCTGTACAATCTCTACGCCCTGTCCGGGCAGGCCCTGTCCAGCGTGGACGAAATGCGCGCCCGGCTCGACACGGACTTTCTCAGTGTGCCCATGTCTAGCGGCGTGACCTGGTCGATCACGCCGGGCCATGCGCTGATCGGGCTGGCGCTGATCTGCCTGTTCTTCGAGCTCATAAAATCCACGGGCACGGGACGTGCGGCGGTGATGAACCATGCCTTCTCGCTGATCCTGTTCATCGTGTGCCTGGTGCAGTTCCTCCTCATGCCGGCCTTCGCGACATCAGTCTTCTTCCTGATCGGCACCATGGCGCTGCTCGACGTGCTGGCCGGATTCATGGTCACCATCGCCTCGGCCCGGCGCGACTTCGGCGTCGACGCCGCCTTCGCGGACTGATCCGCGCATGGACGGGCTCGACCGTCAGGTCTGGGAGGCCCGTCACGATCCGCTGACGGCTCTCGCCAACCCTGCCAAGCTGACGGAGCTAGGCGACCAGCTGGCGGCGATCGGAGACCGTGTCGGCCTTCCGGTGCATCTGTTGCGGTTGCGGCTTTCCAATCTCGACCGGTTGAGCGCCGACTTCGGCGAAGCGATCGGGGACGAATTGCTCCGTGCCGCCGCCTCGCGCCTGTCCCGGGGCCTGCGTGCCCCCGATCTTGCGGCCCGGCTGGACGGCGCGGATTTCGCCGTCGCGACCCTGACATCCGATCCGGACACGATGGCCCTGCGGCTCCGCGCGGCCGTGACGGGCGAGCCGGTAGACACGGCCGCCGGTCCGCTCGCGCTGGAACTCGACTCCGCCCATGCGCCGTTGAAGTCCGTGGAGAGGGCCGTTGCGGAGACCGCCCGCCGTCTGGAAAGCGGCAACCGTCCAAACACGGCGTCGAAACCGACGTGGCCGGACGTGGCGACCGCCATCTCAGAGAACCGTCTATCACTGGACTTCCAGCCCATCGTTCATGCCGACACACGCGTGCTGCATCATTTCGAGGCCCTGCTTCGCTTCCGCCGGGACGACGATGTCCGGGTCAGTGCGTTCGGTCTTGTCACCCAAGCCGAGCAGGCAGGGGAGATCGCCGCGCTCGACCTCCATGTGCTGTCGCTGGCCGAGAAGGCCCTGCGGGCGCACTCCGGGCTTCACCTCGCCGTCAACGTCTCCGCCGGAACCGCGGGCGATGCGCGCCGCAGCAGCGCCTATCTCGAGGCGCTGGGGGTACTGGGCGAATTGGCGGGACGTGTGACGCTGGAACTGACCGAGACCATGGATGTGGGCGACCCCGGACAGGCCGGGCGCTTCTCGAAGGCTGCACGCGCGCTGGGTTGCCGCTTCGCCGTGGACGACTTCGCTTCCGGCCACACGTCCTTCCGAAATCTCCAGGCCGTGGACGCGGACGGCATCAAGTTGGACGGCTCACTCGTGCGCGGCGTGGCATTGGACGAGAGCAAGCAGGCCTTCATCCGGGTCATGGTGGACCTGGCTTCGACCTTCGGCATGGAGACCGTGGCGGAGATGATCGAGGACCGGGCAGATGCCGACGTGTTGGCGCGGCTCGGCGTGACCTATCTGCAAGGCTACTATTTCGGTCGCCCCGGCCCCGAGCCCGTCTGGCCCTGATGCCGCCACAGCCTGCCCGACGCGGCGTTTCCATGCCCCGTCCGACCTGATAGGCGGAAGGAATGCGCGAAACCGCCGAACGACTGGAGAGTTTCTACGCCGCGCCTCTGGGCCGCATGGCGCGGGACATGGTCGTCCGTCGCTTGCGCTCGCTCTGGCCTGACCTGGCGGGCAACAATGCGCTCGGTTTCGGCTACGCCGCGCCCTATCTGGATACCTACCGCAAGAGCGCCAACCGCATCGTTCTGGCCTGTCCGGGCGGGCAGGGAGCCATCGCCCACCGCTCCTCGCGCGGGGTTATGGCCTGCGTGGCCGATGAGGCGTTCCTGCCCTTTTCGGACGCGACCTTCGACCGGGTACTGTGTGTTCACGCAGTGGAGGAGGCGGACGACCTGCCGGGCCTATTGCGCGAGCTCTGGCGCGTGACGCAGCCCGAGGGGCGGATCGTCGTGGTGGCCGCCGGGCGTTCGGGCCTCTGGTCGCGCATGGACCATCTGCCCTTCGGCGCGGGACGGCCCTTTTCGCGCAACCAGCTCCGCCGCCGCCTGATCACGGCCGGCTTCACCCCAACCGTGGGCGCGGGCGCGCTCTACGGCCTGCCCATGTCGCGCCTGTCCGGTCCCAAGATCGCCTACGGGTTCGAGCGGTTCGGCGAAACGGTCTGGCCCGGCTTCGCCGGGATCGTCATGGTCGAAGCGGTCCGGCGCCTCTATGTAGAGCCGCACCGGGTGGAAGAGGCCGCCGTGCGCGCACCTCTCTTCGGCCACTCGAGGCAACCCTCCGCCGAACGGGCGGACCCCAGAAAAGACTGCATACAGGATGGCAGCGAATGAGCGTCAATCCCGAATTGGAAACCGTCCGGCAGGAGATCGACCGCGTCGACCGGGCGATGCTCGACCTGATCGCGGAACGCCTCGCCCTGTCTGCCGATGTGCGCCGGGCGAAATCCACGGAGACAGGCGCAGGCGCGAAGCTCTGGCGGCCCTCGCGCGAGGACAGCCACGTCGCCGACCTGGTCGCCATGGCGCGTGGCACGGACACGCCGCCGGCTCTGGTGTCCCGGATCTGGGCCGAACTGATGAGTGCGTCCATCTCGGTGCAGGGCTCCACCCGCCTGCATTTCGCGCTCGAAGGGGATGCGCGCGCCAACCTGTCACTGATCCGGGACCGGTTCGGCGGCAGCCTGCCGCTGTCCTCCTACCCGACCAGTTCCGCCGCGCTCGCGGCTGCCTATGGCGACGCGGAAGGCATTGCGGTCGTGCCCGCGCCGGGCGGCATGACACACTGGTGGACGGCGCTCGCCCCCGGCGGGGCCATGCCGGACTTCAAGATCGTGGCCTCCCTGCCGCGCATCGGCGAAGATGGCTGGCCCAAGGCCGTCGCCGTCGCTGCCATCGCTCTGGATGCGGACCTGTCGGGCGGGCGTGTCCTCCATGTCTCGCGCAAGGCTGAGGGCGGCACGCTGCGCGCGGAAAGCGGCGAGCTGCGCCTCTACGAAAGCCCCGGCGACCGGTTCGAGGGCGACCGCGACACGGTCATCGGTTTTCTCTCCGCTCCTGTTTCCACCGCGCCGTCCAGCGCCTAGGGCCGATCCATGAGTTACGAATCCATCCTCGTCGTCGGCGCGGGCCTGATCGGCAGTTCCGTCGCCCGGGCCGCCAAGAGCCATGCGGGCGTCCAGACCGTCTGGGTTGCGGACCGCGCGCCCGCCGTCGTGGAGACGGTGGAGCGGCTGGGCTTCGCGGACGGTGTGGCCGAAGGCGCGGCGCTTCACTTCGCAGCCAAGGCGGACCTCGTCATGCTGTGCGTCCCGCCGGGCCGGATCGCGGAGGTCGCGGCGGAGCTTCTGCCCGTCATGAGGCCTGGCGCTGTGCTGTCCGATGTCGGCTCCATCAAGGGCGCGGTGATCGAGGCGGTGCAGCCGCACCTGCGCGACGACGTCTCCTTCATTCCCGGCCACCCGATCGCGGGCACGGAGTTTTCAGGGCCGGAAGCCGGGTTCGCCGAACTGTTCGAAAACCGCTGGTGCATCCTTCTGCCCGAACGCAAGGACGATCCGGCGCTGCCGGGTCTCAAGGCGTTCTGGGAAGCGCTCGGCTCCCGCGTCGCCCTGATGGATGCCAGCCGCCATGACCGGGTGCTGGCCACGACCAGCCATGTCCCGCACCTGATCGCCTACACGCTCGTCGGAACGGCCGTGGACATGGAAACGGTGACGGGCGACGAGGTGGTCAAATTCTCCGCCGGGGGATTCCGGGACTTCACCCGCATCGCCGCGTCGGACCCCGTCATGTGGCGCGACGTGTTTCTGTCCAACCGCGAGGCGACACTGGAAGTGGTGGACCGGTTCATCGAGGACCTGACGGCGCTCAAGCGTGCCATCCGCTGGTCCGAAGGCGACACGCTGCTGGACCATTTCGCCAAGACCCGCGACATCCGCCGCCGCATCGTGGAGTCCGGCCAGGACGAACCGAACTTCGGCAGGGACGACTGACGAGCGACGGCAGAGACGCGACGGGCCGGGAAACTACTGCGCGCTGGCCCCGTCCGGCTCTGCCAGACCGTCCTCCGGCAGGACCGGTTCGCGTTGTGCGTCGGCGTCGCCGCGTCCTCGGGCCATGACCAGCAGATATTTCCCATATTCCCCGAACAGACGCTGGAAGCGCTCCGCGTCCCGCCACCAGTCGCCCTCCGCCTCGCCCCGCACGGGCACGGGCGTGACGCGCAGGGTCCCGGTCTCGAAGCCGATCTCCACCCGGGCTCGGGGCATGTGGTAGGCGGAGGTGACGAGCAGCACATGCTCATAGCCCAGCGCCTGCGCCCATTGCGCCGTTTCCCGGGCATTGCCGCGCGTGTCCAGCGCCGCATAGTCGACATCCATGTCGCGGACCGCGCGCTCTTCGCTCAACCCAACCAGTTCGGCCAGCGCGGCTTCGGACGTGTTCGGATTGACGCCGGAGACGAGCAGCCGCTCCCCGCGATCCTGTTTCAGAAGTGTTCCGGCCGTTTCCAGACGTCCGCCGCCCGGACCGGTCCAGACGACGATACCGTCCGCGTCGGGCAGGTCGGATGGGGCATCCAACCCGTCCACATGCACCGCGAAGGCGATGAAACCACCCGTCAGGGCAAGGGCGAGAAGCAGGGCGAGAAAGCCCAACAGGCGACGCCACCCGCCGCGTTTGCTTCGATTGGCCCGGCTCATGCGCGCCGTCTCTCATGGGCCAGCTGGCGCAGGGCCGCCCAGCCCGCCGCGCCTGCGCAGATTGCGCCGAAGACTCCGCACAGGCCGGCCAGAACGATCGCATCGGACAACAGATCGCCCACGCCGCCACGCCCCGGTCCGCGCCAGCCCACGCTGCCCGACGCCGGACCGAAGGACAGGATCAGCCAGAGGCTCAACGCCAGTGCCGCCCCGAGTGCACTGCCGATCAGGCCGCGCCGGGCGGCCTGTCCCACGAAAAGCCGTGCGATGAACCCGTCCGTAGCCCCAGCCTGGACGAGTACGTGTATGATGTCGCGCTGGGCCGCGAGACCCGCCCGGGTCGCAAAGGCGCTGACGGCGGTCGCCGCGACGCCGATCAGGAGAACCAGCCCCATGCCCAGCAGGACCAGCCGCCCCACCGTGCGCTGAAGACTGCCGGAAAAGCGCGAATGGTCGTCGATGACGGCGGTCAGGCCGGCTTCCCCGAACTGACGCTCCAGCGTCGCGCGGGGCAGAGCGACGGCGCTGTCGACCCGGATCACGCCGGGCACGGGCAGGTCTTCTGGCAGAGCGGTCCCACCCAGCCAGGGCTGGATCAGGGCGCCCGCTTCGGCAGGGCTGAGCGGGGTGATTGCGGCCTCCGGCACGGCGGCGCGCAGGATCTGCGTCGCCGCGTCCATCTGGTCCGCCCGCAGAGCCTCGCTGGCGGGCAGGATCTGCACGGTGGAACTCTGGGACAACTGTGCGGTCCAGCGCTCCGAGAGGCGGTCGGCCCCGCGCGAAAACAGCACGGCGAGCGCCGCCAGGAGCGCCATCACCAGAAGCACGGTCATCAGGGCACGGCCCTGTTCGGGACGGCTCGGCAGCAAAGCTTGGCGCGGAGGCGGCTGGATGGGTCGTTCGTCCGACACGATCAGGCGGCCCGCGACGGGCCGGAGCCTTCGGACAGCACGCCGTCCTGCAGATGAACGATCCGGGCCGGGACCTCGTCCAGCAAGCCGATATCGTGGGTCGCGATCAGCACGGTGGTGCCGAGCCGGTTCATTTCGGCGAACAGCCGCAGCAGTCGCGCGCCGATGACCGGATCGACATTGCCGGTGGGTTCGTCCGCGATCAGGAGTTCAGGCTTTGCGATGACGGCGCGGGCAATGGCGCAGCGCTGCTTCTCGCCGCCCGACAGGGTCGGGGGCAGGGCATCGACCCGGTGGCCCAGACCGACCCAGTTCAGCAGCTCGTTCACGTCGGGGATGTAATCCGCGCGCGCCCGTCCGGCCACGCGCAGCGGAAGGGCCACATTCTCCCACACGGACAGATGATCGATCAGTCTGAAGTCCTGCAGCACCACACCGATACGGCGGCGGAGCCGCTGCAGTTCCGCCGGGCGCAGGGTGGCCACGTCCTCTCCGAACAGCCGGATCAGACCGCGCGTGGGTTTCAGGGACAGGTAGCTGAGCTTGAGCAGGCTCGACTTGCCGGCCCCGGAGGCGCCGGTCAGGAAGGTGAAGCTGCCGGGCTGGAGAGTCAGGTCCACGCCGGACAGCACCTCCTCGCCGCGGCCGTAACGCAGGCCGATCCTTTGCAGATCGAGCACGGCCGGGCGGGCGTCGCTCATGCGGCGCAGGCTCCGATCGTTAGAGAATGCAGGGCGGTGGCAGTCATGTCTAGCGGCGCGGGCGCTCCCAGGGCTGGCCGGACAGGTCGGATGTTCCGGGCGAAGAGGCTGGCTGGACAATCGCGGCGGCTTGGTCAAGAACATCAATGCAGAGGGCGCCATGATTTGCGCGATCAGTTGGGCGCGATGATCAACCGGAACCGAGCCATGTCGATTTTATCCAACCGGCGATACGGGATGGCTGCGTGAGCGGTTTCGTCATCGCCTGTCCGGAATGCGGCACGCGCTACCGCTCGGACCCAAAGTCGTTCGGCAAGCGCGTGCGCCACGTTCAGTGCGCCAAATGCGGCGCGACCTGGAATGCGGACGCGCCCGATCCGGTCGCCACGCTGGTGCGCGACCCGGACGCACTGGCCCATCGGGACAATGCGGAAGCCATTTCGTCCGATGCGCTGCGGCCCGCGGCTCTGGAGTCCATTCCCGACCGCCCGGATACACCCCTGATGCGGCCCACGGCGGAAACCGGCGTTGACGTGATGATGCGGGACCAGGCGGACCGTAAACGCCTGCAACGCCGCCTTCGCACCATCCGCATCATCTGGGCCGTTCCAGTGGTGCTTGTCGTGCTGGCGACCCTCATCGCCTGGTTCAATCGCCAAGCCATCGTGAACCGCATCCCGCAAATGGCGTCGGTCTACCGCATGGCGGGAATCGACATCCGCGCGGGCGGGCTGGACCTGGATGCACCGGAGGCACGCACGGTCCTTGTGGACGGTGCGCCCGTGCTGCGCGTGGACGGAGCGGTGCGCAACCTGACCCGCCGGGAACAGCCCATCCCGCTGATCGAACTGTCCCTGCACGATGTGGACGGGCAGGGGTTGTTGCAGTGGTTCGTGGAAACGCAGCCCGGCCGGATCGACCCCCGGGGACGTCTGGCCTTCCGCACGGAGATCGCGGACCCGCCCGACGCGGCGGTCAGCCTGCGCTACCGCTTTTCTGTTGGGGATGACACGACCTAATAGACGATCGCGAGCCCGTCGCCCTGGCGTCCCACGGCGAACCGGCGCAACACGTCTCCGGACGCGAAGTCCACCTCTGCCACCGTGTCCGTGCCGGTTTCCGCCACGTAGATCCGGTCTCCCGCGCCGGAAAACAGGATGGTGACCTGCATGGACACAGGCCCGTCCCGTCCCACCTCGAGGGTCCGGACCAGCGCGCGGGTCTCCACGTCGATCACGGACAGGCTGGCATCGCGCAGGTTGGATGTCACGGCGTAGCGTCCGTCGGGGGAAATCTGCAGGCGCAGGGGGAAGTCGCCGACGTCTAGGCTCGCGAGACGGTCCAGCGACTGTGCGTCGAAAACCGTCACCGTGTCGGCTTCGCGGTTGCTGACCCACAGCTCTCGACCATCCGGCGTCAGGTCTATGCCTTCCGTGCCCGCGCCTGCGGGAACCGTTTTTACGAGGCGGTCGGTATCCAGATCGATCAGGCTGACCGTGCCTGCGCCGAGATTGGCCGTGTAGGCCCGCCGGCCGTCCGGCGACACCACGACCATGTGGGTTCCGTCCTCGTTCGTCCTGATCCCGGTGACGGCGCCGTCGGGCGATATCTCGACAATGGACTGGTTGCCTTCCGTGGAGGCCACGATCCGCCCGTCGTCCAGCCATTCGATCCCGTGCGGGCGGGTATGCTCGCCCAGGTCGACGGTCCGGACGATGGTCCGGGTCTCCATATCGAGGATGTCGATATGGTGGTCCTGGTAGTTCACGACGGCGGCCTCCGTCCGGTCGGGCGAGATGGCGATCTCGTGCGGCCAGCCGTGACTGGTCGGGATGCGCGCTTCCTCGCCGCCGTGCGACAGGTTGACGAAACTGACCGTATCCTCGCCCTTGTTGCCCACCAGAAGGATCGCGTCGATCGGGGCGGGGACACCGGCGGAACAGGCCCCGAGCCAAAGGGCTGCGGACAAAAGAAACGTGCGTCTCGTCATGCGGGTCTTTCTACGATCGCGCTGGGATGCCTTCGCGAGCCAGCGCGTCGGCGCGTTCATTGCCGGGGTCGCCGGCATGGCCCTTGACCCAGCGCCAGTCGATGTCGCGGTCCGCCGCCAGCGCGTCGAGTTCCTGCCAGAGATCGACATTCTTGACCGGTTTCTTGGCCGCCGTCTTCCAGCCGCGCTTCTTCCAGCCCGGCAGCCATTCCTGCAGGCCCTTGAGCACATAGGTGGAGTCGGAAAACAGGACGGTCCGCCCGCCGAAGCCGGGCTTGATGGCGCGAAGCGCCTCGATCACCGCCTGCATCTCCATTCGGTTGTTGGTAGTGGAGCGCTCTCCGCCCTTCATCTCCTTCTGGCGCTTGCCATGATACATGACCACGCCCCAGCCGCCCGGACCCGGATTGCCGGAGCAGGCCCCATCCGTGTAGATCAGCAGAGCGCCGTCCAGTTCTCCGGGTGCGAAGTCCTCGAGACCGGAGCTTTTCGGCTTGGGCCTGGCTTTGGCGCCGCCCCGCTTGCGGCCGCTCACGCGGCAGGCTTCGCCGGCAGGAGTTCGCGCGGCAGGCGGAAGATGACGTTCTCTTCCGTCACCTTGATCTCGTGCATTTCGACATCGTAGCGCGAGCGCAGCGCCGCCATGACCCCGTCCATCAGATATTCCGGCGCGCTCGCCCCGGCCGACAGGCCGATGGTGCAGGCCCTGTCCACGGCGGTCCAGTCGATGCTGTCGGCCGAACTGACGAGGTAGGCCGCATCCGCGCCCGCCTTCAGCCCGACTTCGACCAGCCGCTTGGAGTTGGACGAGGTGACCGACCCGATCACCAGCAGCAGGTTGCAGTCCTCCGCGATGGTCTTGACGGCCGCCTGTCGGTTGGTCGTCGCGTAACAGATGTCCTCCTTGTAGGGCATGGCAAGCGTGGGGAAGCGCGACAGGAGAATGGAGATCAGCGCCGACGTGTCGTCCACGGACAATGTGGTCTGGGTAACGAGCGCCAGATTGTCCGGGTTCTCCGGCTGGTAGGTCCGCGCATCCTCTTCCGTTTCGATCAGGGTGATCTCTCCGGGGGCCAGCTGTCCCATCGTGCCGACCACTTCGGGATGGCCCTCGTGACCGATCAGTAGGATGTGCTTGCCCGCCTGATGGTGGCGCTGGGCCTCCACATGGACCTTGGACACGAGCGGGCAGGTCGCGTCGAGGAACTGCATGTTGCGGGCCTGGGCAGCGGCGGGGACGGATTTGGGCACACCGTGGGCGGAGAACACGACCGGGCGGTCGTCCGGGCATTCATCGAGCTCTTCGACGAAGATCGCCCCGAGCCCCTCCAGGCGGTTCACGACATGGCGGTTGTGGACGATCTCGTGCCGGACATAGACCGGCTTGCCGTATTTCTTGAGGCTTTCCTCGACGATCTGGATCGCGCGGTCCACGCCGGCGCAGAAGCCGCGCGGGCTGGCGAGCAGGACGGTTTTCTTCTTTCGCGGCGCCGCGTCGAGGGCGGCCGGGTCGCTGACGTCTGGGGTCATGTCCCACCTTGTCTTAAGCTTCGGTCACGTGAGCGTCGGAAGCCGCCCCCGCATGTTGCACGGTCACGTCCCGGCGGTTAAGCAGCGCCCTAACAGACGCGCCGCGATACTGCCAAGGCCGAGACTGACAAGACCGAGACCAGCAAGACCGAGCCTGTCCTGAAATATAGTGGCGATAGCGGCAAAACCCGCCAGCCGCTTGGCCAGACAACCGACCCGAGGGTGACCCGTCCGATGAAAAAGCTTCTGATTCCCGTCCTCGCGGGTGCCGTCCTTGGCGCGGGCTTCGCGTCCGGTTGCCAGTCCACGCAGGAAGTCCTCGCCATCGGCGAAGGCGGGGACCGCAATGCCGGGCCGTGCCCGCGTGCCTTCGCGCTCTACGACGCCGCGCGCATCGTGGAATTCCGCGGTGACGGGGAGACCTTCGAGAATGTGGGTTTCACCGGCGAGATCGATTCGGTCAGCTCGCTCTGCCGCTATGTGGGCGACAATCCCATCACGGGCGACGTGGACATCACCTTCAATCTGGGCCGGGGTCCGGCCGCGGACGGGCAGAGCGACGCCGTCTATCAGTACTGGGTGGCCGTCACGCGCAAGAACATCGCCGTCATCGACAAGCAGACCTTCCCGCTGCAGGTGCGCTTTCCCGAAGGCGTGGACCGGGTGACCATCACCCAGACCGTGGAGGATTTCTCCATCTCCCGCGCCACGGACACCACGTCGGGCGAGAATTTCGAGATCATCGTGGGCTTCGAGGTCACGCCCGAACAGCGCGCCTTCAACAATGAGGGCCGCCGCTTCCGCGTGAACGCCGGGCAGGGCTAGTTCCATGACGCTGCAAGCGCGCCTGTCCGAGGCGTTCGGCGAGGCCTTCGCCGCTCTGGGTCATGACGCCGCCTTCGGTGCGGTCGTGGACAGCACCAAGGGCGATGCCCCGTTCCAGTGCAACGGGGCCATGGCGGCGGCGGGCGCGGCCAGGAAACGCGGGGAGAAGGCCAATCCGCGCGAGATCGCGACGGCCGTGGCCGAGCGACTGTCCGGCCATCCGTCGGTGGCTGCGCTGGACGTGGCCGGACCGGGCTTCCTGAACATCACCCCGTCCGCGGCCGCGCTGGCGGAGAC
>JBARXH010000109.1:0-5525 GCA_049647245.1 Litorimonas sp. | reverse complement strand
GGTCCGGGCGTGCCAGTCGCCCAGCGCCAGATAGTCCAGCCGGGCGCGCGCGGCGCGGTCGGGCGGGATCACCGCGTCTGCTTCGCCGTCACCGGTTCCGCCCTCGTGCTTCGTCCCGAAGGTCCGGATGGAGCCGTGGGCCACGCCGATGCGGACCGCCCCGTCCGGCGTTTCCGCCGCGTCCATCCATTCGCTCAGGTCGCGGCCGTGATGCAGGCGCTGCCACGGCGCGGGGAGAAGCCAGGCCGGCCCGTCCATCTGCACGGGTTCGGGACGACGCAGGGTGCGCACATTGGCGGGGGCCATCGCCTCGATGCGGTCCCACAACCCTTCCGGGCCGTCCGGGTCGTGATTGCCCGGCATCAGCCACCAGGTCAGGCCGGGATGCTCGCCCATGATGTCGAGCGGCTGGCGCAGCACCGCGTCGCGCGGCACGGCATTGTCCCACACATCCCCGGCCACCACGATGTGGGCGGCGTCGTTCTCGAGGGCGGCGCGCGCAATGCGGCCGACGCATTCCTGGCGTTCTGCGGTCAGCCGACCGGCCAGCGCACCGCCGAACCGTCCGAACGGTTTGCCCAGCTGCCAGTCGGCGGTGTGGATGAAACGAATCCCCATGACCGGACCCGAATAACAGGCCGGAGCCTTGCGTTAAGGTCGCATGTGCGGCTTTTGCGCACCTTGCTCCGACATATCATGGACAAAACGCGTTAAATGGGATAACACGGTGTAACCTTTCCGGTGATGGTGGACGGCCGCCCGACAAGGCCTGACCATACGGCGCTTTCCGCCCCGGTCGATCGAAAGTCCGCCTTGTGACTGTAACCCCCAGACTCTACGCCGACGACGCTTCGCTCGCCCCCGGTGACGTGGTCACCTTGCGCGACTGCGTGGACCTGATGACGGTGGAAGCGGTGCACATGGAGACCTTCGGGCCCGTCCTGGACTGCATCTGGTTCGAAGGCGACGATTCCCTGCGCTACCGCCGCTTCCCGGCCAGCGCGGTCGACGTGTTCCCGCGCCCGGCGGAAGACCGCGTCATCGCCAAGGGCCTGGATGTGCGCCTGCGGTCGCGTGGACCCGTCATGACGGTGCGCCGCCTGAAGACCCGGGACGCGGGCCGGTTCGCGGAGTGCGTCTGGACCGGACCCATGGGCCAGGAACGCCGGCGCCTGTTTCCGGCCGAAACGCTGGTCCTGACCATTCTGGAGCGCTTCGAAGGGTTGGCCGGCGAAGCCCTCTGAACGGCGCAACTCCCGGGCGCAGGCCCGCTGATTTGACCGCATCCACGGCCCTGCGCGGCATGAATTGCCGATCTGCGTCTGTCTGTCCCCGAAGCCAGCGGTTTCGTTGCCGGGGTTCACGGGCTAACAGCTTCTCCAGAACCTACGGCCCGGCTGGGCCCACCTGAATTCTCGAGGACAGCTCCATGAAGACCATCGGCCATTTCATCGACGGCGCACGCGTGGAGGGCCGCTCCGGCCGCTATTCCGATATCTTCGATCCCAATACGGGCGCGGTGCAGGCACGCGTGGCGCTGGCCACGACGGAAGAGCTGGACGCGGCGGTCGCCTCTGCGGCCGAAGCGCAAGTGGTCTGGGCCAACACCAATCCCCAGCGCCGCTCCCGCGTGCTGTTCGCCTACAAGGCGCTGGTGGAATCCCACATGGATGAACTGGCCGAGCTGCTCTCCTCGGAGCATGGCAAGGTGCTGGCGGACTCCCGCGGAGACGTGATCCGCGGTCTGGACGTGATCGAGTTCGCCTGCGGCGTGCCCCACGCCCAGAAGGGCGAGCACACTTACGGCGCGGGGCCGGAGATCGATGTCTATTCCATGCGCAAGCCGCTGGGCGTGGTGGCGGGGATCACCCCGTTCAACTTTCCTGCCATGATCCCGATGTGGATGTTCGGCATGGCCATCGCGACCGGCAACGCCGTGATCCTCAAGCCGTCGGAGAAAGACCCGAGCGTGCCCATGCGCCTGTGCGAGCTGTTCGTGGAAGCGGGCGGCCCGGCGGGGCTGCTGCAATGCGTGAACGGCGACCGCGAGGCGGTGGAAGCGATCTGCGACCACCCGACCATCAAGGCGGTCTCCTTCGTCGGCAGCTCCGACATCGCACAGGCGGTCTATGCGCGCGCGACCGCATCCGGAAAGCGCGCCCAGTGCATGGGCGGGGCCAAGAACCACGGCATCATCATGCCCGACGCCAACATGGAGCAGGCGGCCAAGGACATCCTGGGGGCGGCATATGGCTCGGCCGGGGAACGCTGCATGGCGCTGCCGGTCGTCGTACCCGTCGGCGAGGGCACGGCGGAACGCTTCTTGGGCGCGCTCCTGCCCAAGATCGACGCCATGACGGTGGGGACCTCGACCGACCCGGACGCCGATTACGGTCCCGTCGTGACGGCGGCGCACAAGGTGGGCGTCGAAGTCAATATCGACAAGGCGGTTGCCGAAGGCGCAACCGTGGTGCGCGACGGGCGGGGCTTCACCTTGCAAGGCCACGAGGACGGCTTCTTCATCGGACCGACCCTGCTCGACGACGTGACGCCCGACATGGAGACCTATCGCGACGAGATCTTCGGCCCCGTCCTGCAGGTCGTGCGCGCGAAGGACTTCGAGGAAGCGCTGCGCCTGCCGTCGGAGCACCAGTACGGCAACGGCGTCGCCATCTTCACCGCAAACGGCCGCGTCGCGCGCGAATTCGCCGACCGGGTGGAGGTCGGCATGGTCGGCATCAACGTGCCCATCCCCGTGCCCGTCAGCTATCACAGCTTCGGTGGCTGGAAACGCTCCGCGTTCGGCGACGCCAATCAGTACGGCATGGAAGGCCTGCGCTTCTACACCAAGGTCAAGACGGTCACCCAGCGCTGGCCGGAGGGCGAAACGGAAGACAGCGCGTTCATCATCCCGACATTCTAGGGCGTCTTCCGCGCTTCAAGCCCGCACGGCGGCTCTTTTCAGGATTCCCGGGCGGGTCCCGGGACCCTGACTGTATCACGAAGACCCGCCACCCTTTCCGGATGGGTATTTTCTGGCCCTGACAAGTCTCTGACTCTCAAGGGCTTTCCATAAAGATTGAAAACTTTTCGGCCTCTTGCTCCATTCTGGCCCACCCTTTGCAATGCTCCGCTTCGGTAGCCCCGGATGAGTTGAAGGGGGCGGGAAAAAGGGCTTTTGAACCATGAGACAATCACTGAAACTATCCACGACGATCGGCATGCTGTCGGCGGCTGCACTGCTGGGCGCCTGCTCCATGTCGCAGCCCTATGGCGGTCATGCCTCCTACGGCGTGTCCGGTCCGGCCTACAGCTCCGGCTTCTCCGGCTCCGGCGCCGTCGTGACGGGCCCGAACGAGCGCACCTATTACGCGCCGCGCATCGACGCCGGCTATACGGGTCACGCAACGACCATCGGCCACGGCGCCTCCTACGGCTCGGCCACGGCTCATTACGGCGGCGGTTACGGCTACGGTCCGCGCGCTCGCGTGCGTCCGGCCAGCTACACTTACGGCTCGCTCGGCGCGGTGCTTTACGATGTCGACCAGGAACGCATCGGCTTGCAGGGCCGTCTGGGCTACCAGATCTCCCCGCTGCTCGGTATCGAGGGTGAAGGCTCCATCGGCCTGATCGACGACGAGACCGATGTCGCCGGCACCACGACGGAACTGAAAACCGACTATCAGGCGGCTGCGTTCGCCAAGGCATCCCTGCCGGTCGGTCCGCGTCTGTCGCTGCACGCCCGCGGCGGTTACCACTTCCTCGAAGGCAGCGCCGACACGACGACGGGCGGCGTGACCACCGCCGTCGACGTCAGCGAAGACGGCGTCGCCTACGGTGCGGGTGCGGCCTACGCCCTGTCGCCGCGCGACTCCATCCGTCTGGACTACACCAACTACGAACAGGCAGGCGCCAACCTCGACTCCGTCGCCATCGCCTTCCAGCGCCGCTTCTAGAGCGCTCGGACAGCCAAGGCTTTCACAAGGCCGCCGGGTTCGCCCGGCGGCCTTTTTCATGGCCCGGGCAACGGCCTGCGACTTTCGGTCGGGCGACTTCCGTCCTAGGATGACACGGACATCAACCCGGTCGTCGGCGGCGCCATCATGATTTTCACACTTGCAAATGTCCTCGACGCGGACAGTCTGGCGGCCATCCACGCCGATCTCGACGCCTTGCGCTGGACGGACGGTACGGACACGGCCGGACCGAGCGCGGCCGCGGTGAAGCGCAACCGGCAGGCGGACCTGTCCAACCGCGTCGGCGTACGGGTGCGCGACCGCCTGGTTCAGGCCGTCGAGGGTCATCCGGTTCTGCGCGCCGCCGCGCAGCCCGCGCGCTTTTCCCGGCCTCTGCTAAGCCGGACCGAAAGAGGCGGCGGCTACGGGCTGCACGTAGATAATGCGTTCATGGAAAGCGGCGGGAACGCCCTGCGCACGGACCTATCCTACACGCTCTTCCTCAGCCCGCCCGGTGCCTATGAGGGCGGCGCGCTGCGCATCGAGGAGGCAGGCGGCACGCAGACGCTCCGACCGGAGGCGGGGTCGCTCGTGCTCTATGCGTTCACCTCTCTGCACGCGGTGGAGCCTGTCACGCACGGAACGCGGATCGTCTGCGTGGGCTGGGTCGAAAGCCGGGTGCGCGACGCCGAGCGGCGGGAGATCCTGTTCGATCTGGAAAACCTCGCCGCGACGCTGGGCGGCACGTTCGGCCCGCAGACGATGGAGAGCCTCACCCTCGCCAAGGTCATCGCCAATCTAAGGCGGACGTTTTCCTGAAGGCTATCTCGCGCCGTCGAAGGCGCGGTTGATCAGGATGACGGGGATCAGCCCGCACAGGATCACCAGCACGGCCGCCGTGGAGGCTTCCGCGATGCGCTCGTCGCTGGCCAGCCAGTAGATGCGCGTGGCCAGCGTGTCGAAATTGAACGGCCGCAGGATCAGCGTGGCGGGCAGTTCGCGCAGCGTGTCCACGAACACCATCAGCCCGCCGACCAGAAGGCTGGGCCGCAGCAGAGGCAGGTGGACGCGCCGCATGACGGCCCAGGGACCGGACCCCAGCGACCGCGCGGCGGCGTCCATTGCGGGTGGCACCTGCGCGAACCCGCTCGACAGCGTGTTGTAGGACACGGTCAGGAAGCGGATCAGCAGGGCGAAGACCAACAGTGCGATCGTGCCCGTCAGGATCAGCCCGCCGTCCCAGCCCAGATAGTCGACCGCCGCGCGCGTGAGCGTCCGGTCCATCTGCCCGACAGGGATGAGCAGTCCCACCGCCAGAAGCGCGCCGGGCAGGGCGTAGCCCAGCGTGGACAGCCGGATCGCCGCACGCGCGGTGCGTCCGGTCCGGTTGCGGTGTGCATAGGCCAGTCCTGCTGCCACCACGAGCGACAGAATCGCCACGATAGCGCCGACCGTCAGCGTGTTGCCCGCATAGCGCAGGAAGTCGAGGCCGGGCCGGGCGTCCGGCACGGCGATCATGTTGGCGACGAGGCGGCTCAGCGGCACGAGGAAGCCGAGCAGAACGGGCAG
>JBARXH010000108.1:0-6482 GCA_049647245.1 Litorimonas sp. | reverse complement strand
GGGCGGCTCTCGCAGCAGCACCAGACCGCCCGCCACGCCGATGACCGTGTTCAGCAGGCCGCTGGGCGCGACCACCTGGATCGGCAGACGCGACAGCAGCCAGTAATAGGACCCGTGCGCCACGATGCTGACCAGCAGGACCGAATAGGCCAGCGCCGCGAAGAACGTCACACGGCGCTCCGGCGCGAACACGGCCGTCTGGTCCGTTTCCAATGCCAGCGTCAGCGGCCACAGCACGACCGTGCCCACCACGGCGAACCACGCCACCAGCTCGGACGGGCGGATGCCGCGAGTGCGCTTCACGGCGATCGCGCCGCAGGCCTCGCTCAAGGCGCCGCAGGCGATCAGGGCGATTCCCAGCACGAAGAGCGGACCCGCCGCCATGGCCGCCTCCCCGCCATGGCCCGACACGCCGATCACGGCCACGCCCGCGAACGCCAGCACGATCCCGGCCCAGGACCATCCCCGAATGCGCTCGCCCAGGATCAGCACGCCCAGAAGCACGGAAAACGGCATGTAGAGTTCGATGGCGACGGCGGCCGCGCTGGCCGTCGTCATGCCCATGGCGGGAAACATGAAGGCGTAGTTCAGCGCCCCGAAGCCGAGCCCGCCGATCAGCACTGCGCGCATCTGCCCCGGATGCCAGCGCAGCCACGGCAGCATGATCGCCGCCACCAGCGTCATGCGGACCGCCGCGTAGAAGAGCGGCGGCACGCCGAGTTCCCCGATGGCGGTGCGCATCACGGAGAAATGCAGCCCCCAGATGGTGCAGATCATCAGGAGGACGAGGCTTTCGCGCACGCTCATGTCCGAAGACTCATTTGACCTAGCCTCATCTTGCCGCGCTATCACCCCGGCGCTACCCACGCCATCATGCATCTGTCCGACCGTATCCAGCGCGTTTCCACCAGCGCGACCATGGCCATGACCCAGGCCGCGCGCGATATGCGCGAGCGCGGCGAAAGCGTCATCGCCCTGAGCGTCGGCCAACCGGATTTCGCCCCGCCGGAGCATATCCTGGACGCCGCCGACCGCGCCATGCGCGACGGGCATACGGGCTACACGGCCGCCGACGGGATCAGGGCGCTGAAGCAGGCGGTCGCGGACAAGTTCGCGCGGGACAATGGCCTTTCATACTCCCTGGAGCAGATCAGCGTCGGGCCGGGCGGCAAGGCGGTGATCTGGAATGCGCTGGCCGTGACGGTCGGCCCGGGCGACGAGGTGATCGTCCCCACGCCGTGCTGGGTCAGCTATCCGGACATGGTCCGCCTGACCGGGGCGGAGCCGGTGCTGCTGCCGGGCGGCGCGGACTTCAAGATCACGCCGGAGACGCTCCGGGGCGCGCTCACGCCCCGCACGCGCTGGCTGATGCTCAATTCGCCGTCCAACCCGACCGGAGCCGTCTATTCGGCCATCGAGCTGCGCGGACTGGCCGAGGTGCTGCGGGACCACCCGCAGGTGATGGTGCTGACGGACGATATCTACGAAGCGCTGGTCTATGGCGAGGCCCGCTTCGCCACCATGGCGTCCGCCGCGCCGGATCTGGCGGACCGGGTCCTGACCCTGAACGGCGTGTCGAAGGCCTACGCCATGACGGGGTTCCGCATCGGCTATGCGGGCGGGCCGAAGTGGCTGATCGACGCCATGCGCAAGTTCATCGGCCAGACCACCTCCTGCCCGGCCGCGCCGAGCCAGTGGGCGGCGGTCGCGGCGCTGAACGGCCCGCAGGATTTCCTCGACGGCTGGCGCGCCCAGTACCGGATGCGGGCGGACGCGGTGGTGACGGCGCTGAACGCGGCTGGACTGCCCTGCGACCTGCCGGACGGAGCGTTCTACGTCTTTGCGGACTGCCGGGACGCGCTGGCGCGCAAGGCGATGGACAGCGACGCCGAACTGGCGCTGGCCATGCTGCGGGAGACCGGCGTGGCGACCGTGCCCGGTTCGGCCTTCCAGGCACCCGGCCATCTGCGCCTGTCCTACGCCGCCTCGCTGGACGACCTCACGGAAGCGTGTCGCCGGATCGCCCGCTTTCTGGAACGCTGAACCCACGCATTTCGTTTTGTTCCCAAGACCGGAAAGGACACACACATGGATATCGACATCGGCATCAAGCAGGGCGACCGCGAAGCGTCCGCCAAGGCCCTCATGCGACTGCTGGCGGACACCTACACGCTCTACCTGAAGACGCACGGCTATCACTGGAATGTGGAAGGCCCGCACTTCCAGCAGCTCCACGCCCTGTTCATGGAGCAATATACCGAGATGTGGACCGCGTCGGACGATCTGGCCGAACGCATCCGCGCGCTGGGCTTCTACGCCCCCGGCGCCTACGCGCAAATGGCAGAACTGGCCGCGATCAAGGAGGATAGCGGTACGCCGCCGGACTGGAAGGCCATGGTCACGACCTTGGCTAAGGGCCACGAGCAGGTCGCCAAGACGGCCCGCGAAGTGTTGCGCACGGCGGAAGAGGCCGGCGACGACGCCACGGCCGATGTGGTCGCGCCGCGCGTGACCCTGCACGAAAAGACCGCCTGGATGCTGCGCGCGACGGCGAGCTAGGTCGTATACTCAAATCTGGGACGTCTCTTGGATCCGGACAGGCGGAGCGGTCCGGCCGGGCATCGGGTCCGCGGCGGAAGCGCTCGCTCCGGCAAGAAAGTGGCACGGGGCGGAAAGGCTTGGGGCGGGACCCGTCGGGATCCCTGTGGCTGGTGTGGAAGGAATGGGCTCACCGCCCGGCCTTTCCGCTGTCCCGAAAGTGGCCGACCGCGTAGGCCGGACCGCACCGGGTTCCCCCTCGTCGCAGACGTCGCGAGCGCCCGTGCCGTGAGGTGGAATGGTGTCACCATAAGGGCCGGGGAAAGGGGTGCGGATCGGATTGTGCGTTTTTCGCGCAAGCGGTTGAAGGAAAAGAGTTCCTTATGTCCCGCGACGCGGATGGATTGGCAGGACTCTGCCGCCGGGCCTAGCTTCGCTTCTTCCCGTTCAACCGCAGCCAGTCGCGCTTCGGGCGTCCGTGCAACTGGTCCATGAACTCCAGCTGCAGCCCGATGGGCTGGCTGTGCGGGCTGTTCCACATCATCGCGATCCCGGAACGGATTTCCGGATCGAACAGGATGAGCGAGCGGTAGCCCTCCACTCCGCCGCGATGGCCGACCAACTTGTTTCCCTCGAAATCGTAGACACGCAGGCCCAGCCCGTAATGGCTGTTGCGCAGCGCCTGGTAGCGGCGGTTCATGAAGCGCTGTTCGCGCGGGGTCGGCACGATGGGCGTCATCATGGCGCGCAGGCGCTCTGGCGGGAACGGCGTGTTGAGCGGCTTGCCCGGCTGGGGCGGCATCAGCCCGATCATCCATTTGGCCATGTCCTCGACCGACGAATTCACGCCGGCGGCCGCGGGCACGCGGTAATAGGTCGGCTTGACGCGCGGGATGGTCTTTCCCGTGCGGTTGTGCGGCCGCGCCCAGTTCTCGCTGCCCACCATGCCTTCCAGCGTGACGGAGGCGGTGCGCATTCCCAGCGGATTGAAGATCTCGTGCTGGACGACCGTCTTGTAGGGCAGCTCGGTCGCTTCCTCCACGATCTCGGCGGCCGCGTCGAAGGCGACGTTCTGATAGGTGTGGCAGGTGCGCGGCGGACACACATAGTCCAGTCCGGCCAGCTTCGCGCGCAGCGGCTTGGCGGGCTGGCCGTCCTCGATCTTGCCGTCATAGGCGTTGCGGCTGATTCCGATGCGGTGGGACAGCAGATCGACGATATCGTGCGGCGTGTCGGTCGGCGGCAGGTCCAGCGACGGGGCCAGCACTTCCACCGGCAGGTTGGCGTCGACGCGGTTCTGTTCGACCATGGCGAGCAGCGTCGCCGCGCCCACGCCCTTGGACACGCTGGCCCAGCGGAAGACCGTATCCTTGTTGACCAGCTCCCCGCTGCCCCGGACGGTTTCTCCGTAGCCATGGGCGAAGGTGATGCGGCCGTCCTCGACGATGGCGACGGCCATGCCGGTCATGCCGCTCTCTTGCTGCATCAGCTGGATGGCGCGGTTGTGGAGTTCCTGCGTGTCGATGCGGGTGCGGGTGGGGCGCAATGCATTCAGCGGACCCGGAATGGCGGCGACCGCCATCGGGCCGGGGGTCTGCGAGCCGTTCTTGAAGGTCTGCGCGGACACATCGACTGCCGGAATGGCCGCGACCACGGTCGCGAGGGATGCCGCCAGAAATGCCGTCCGCCATGCGTTCATGCAGCCCGACTAGAGCGCTTCGCCCCGCCCTGTCGAGCGCGCTCGCCCGTTGCGCGCATTGGCATGCCCACGGACAGGCGAAAGGCGTAAGGCTAGAACAGCATCCACAGAATCAGCGCGCCGCCCAGCGCCAGCCGGTAGAGCATGAAGGGCAGAAAGCCGATCCGCGTGACGAAACGCAAAAACAAGGCGATAGCGGCATAGGCCACCACGAAGGACAGGGCCGCGACGAGCAGTCCCTGGCCCAGCGTCGCGCCGCCCGCATTCTCGCCAGAGGCGAGCTGCAGCGTAGCATAGGCGCCGCCCGCCCCGATGACCGGCAGGCTCATCAGCATGGAGAAGCGGGCCGCCGCCTCGCGCGACAGGCCGATCGCCCGGCCCGCCGTCATGGTGATGCCGGACCGGGACGTGCCGGGAATGAAGGCGATCACCTGCGCCAGTCCCATGCCCAGCGCCCCGCGCCAGCTCAGCGTGTCCATGTCGCGGCTTTCGCGCGCCATGACGTCCGACAGCCAGAGGACAACCCCGAAGACGATCGTCGCCGCGGCGATGATGGCCGGACTTCGCAGCGCTTCGTCCCATCCGCCGCTAGCGAGCAGAACGCCCACGACCAGGGCGGGCGGGGTGGCGATGATGAGGTTCAGGGCCAGAACCGCGCCCCGGCTGAGACGACGGCGGAACAGGTCGCCCAGACCCAGGATCATCTCCGCCACGTCGCGGCGGAAATAGATCAGCACCGAAAACAGCGTGCCGAAATGCGCCATCACGTCGATGAGCACGCCCTGTTCCGTCCAGCCGAACACGGCTTCGGGCAGGATCAGGTGAGCGGAGCTCGATACGGGCAGGAATTCGGTGATGCCCTGGATCACCGCGAGAAGAAGAGCCTGCCACCACGTCATGGGCGCGCCATGCGGGAGCGGGGTGAACGAAGGGTTACGGGCCTATCCGCCAAGCGCTGCGCGCAGGGAGTCGCCCTGCCGGTCCTTCAGCGCCGCGCACTGTTCGATCCGCTCCAGCGTCCGGGCGAGGCTGCGGTCATGATCCGGGACCAGCGCCGCCTTGTCCACGAAGAAGGCTTCCACCTCGTCCCGGCGCTCCGCCGAGCAGAAGACCGAGGCCAGCTCCGGCAGCTCGCCGCGGCGTTCTTCCGGCACCATGCCGGCGGCGAACCCGTCGAAACCCTCCTGCATCCACGCCCAGACCCGATCGGTCTGGGCGGAATTGGCCATCAGGTCCGACACGAGCGACAGGCTCTGCTGCTTCGTCAGCGGACTGTCTGGCGCGGCGGCGAGAGCCAGCAAGCGGTCCGCCTGCTCCGCATCCGGCGTCGCGGCGAGGCCGCGCAGCGCGGCGTCGCGTTCGAGCGGAGAGCCGGACGCCGAGAGCGCCAGCAGCGGATCGAATGCCAGGGCGGGCCGCGCCTTCATGACTTCCACGAAGGCGCTGGACAGCACATGGGTCGGAACCGTTGCGCGGCGAGCGGCGTCTTCCCCGTCCAGTTCCAGATAGAGCGACCCCTGGCGCACGAGATAGTTGCGCGCTTCCTGGTCCCGGCCTTCCACAGCCAGTAACGCGCCCAGAGGCGGAGCCAGCCCGTCGCCGTCCACCGTGTCGGCCCCGCGCGCCGCGCGGTAGCGGCGGCCATAGGTCCGGCTCACATGCCGGGCGAGGCTGCGGCGGAGCTCCGGGAACTGGTCATGGATGAAACCGATCAGACGCGTGGATCCGAGAACGACCTCCGGGTCCGGATGGGCCGCGAACCCGGCCATGCCCTCCAGAAACCCGGCCGCGTCCAGCTCGCCCGACCGGAAGGCCGCCTCCAGGCGGTCCTGCGCGGACAGCGCGTCCGAGGCCGGGAGGACGTCCGGCACGGCGGCCGTGTCGCCCGGATTTTCAGTCGGGGCTTCAACCGGGGCCCTGTCATCTGCCGGAGAGGGGGAACACGCCGCCAGACTGAAGGCGAGGCTGAAGGCTAGACTGGCCGAAAGAGCGGCGGCGAGAAAAGATCGGATCATGGAACCCATCCGGGACGATTGGCATCGCCGCCCCTCTAGCCTTGCGGACCGGATGCAGCCAGAGGCTTGTGGGCCTCGACGCCCCACGAGCGCCGAAGGCAGGCCCATAACCGGGCGCAGCATTATAGTTATGGTATAACGGCTCAATCGTGATAGACAGCGCGCCATGTCCGCCACCGGCCTATCAGACATGGACCCCGCGCGCGCCGCGCCGGACGACCGCTTCGACC
>JBARXH010000107.1:0-6686 GCA_049647245.1 Litorimonas sp. | reverse complement strand
ATGTCGAGTTCCTTGCGGCCGTAATCGGCCAGGGAGATGTCTTTGACGACGTAGTCTTGAACGCTCATGGAGATGGCTTTCGGTGGGTCGGATGTGTTGGAATGTCGCGCCGTCCATAGACGGGCCGGGCGCATATAACAATTCCTTTATATCCC
Source organism: Litorimonas sp. (assembly GCA_049647245.1). GTDB lineage: Bacteria > Pseudomonadota > Alphaproteobacteria > Caulobacterales > Maricaulaceae > Litorimonas. The sequence continues at coordinate 6,531 of JBARXH010000107.1, read as the reverse complement.
TCGCGGCAGAATGGCTTGCCGGGATTGTCGCCCCTGCCCCGAACGCCTAGAGAACGGGCCATCGCCCAGCCCGCCCACACTCCCGTCTTCACCGTGATCATCGTGAACTACAATGGCGGAGCCTATCTGCGCCGCTGCGTGGAGGCGCTGGCCGCGCAGGACCATGGCGGCTTCGAAGCCGTGATCGTGGACAATGGCAGCACGGACGGCTCGCTCGCGGCGCTGCCCGCGCTGGACGAGCGTTTCCGGGTGATCGAGGCGGGCGACAATCTGGGCTTCGCGGCGGCCAACAATCTGGGGGCGCGGGAGGCGCGCGGCGACTGGATCGTCACGCTGAACCCGGACGCCTTCGCCCGACCCGGCTGGCTGTCCGCCCTCCACCGTGCCGCCCGGCGCAATCCGGGCGCGACCATGCTGGGGTCCATGCAGGTCACGGCGGATCGCCCCGAAGGCGAGGCCCCGACCTTCGACGGGACGGGCGACGAATATTCCGTCTACGGCGTCGCCTACCGGGCGGGCTACGGGAAGCCTCTCAGGACCTACACGGAGGACTTCCCCGTCTTCGGGCCGTGCGCCGCCGCCGCCGCCTACCGACGCGAGGCGTTCGAGGCCGTGGACGGGTTCGACGCGCGCTTCTTCTGCTACCATGAGGATGTAGACCTCGCACTGCGGATGCGGCGCCTGGGCGGGCGGGCCGTGCAGGTCCACGACGCGGTGGTGGACCATGTCGGATCCGGCATCACGGGCACGGCGTCGGACTTCGCCGTCTATCACGGGGTGCGCAACCGGATCTGGACTTGGGCGAGCTCCATGCCGACGGGCCTCGCCCTCGGCCTGCTGCCCGTCACCGGAGCCGCCAATCTCGCCCTGCTGTTCTGGAGCGCCGCCCGTTCGGGCCGGTTCCGGCCCACGGCGCGCGGCCTATGGCACGGCCTGGTCGGCGCACCCGCCATGATCCGCACCCGCCGCCGCTGGCCGAAGGGCAGCCGCGCCCTCTGGGGCGTGCTCATCAAGCGTCCGTCCGCGCTGACGCAACGCCGGAATCGGGTGGATCCAGGCTAGCCCCTGTCTCCATCAGGCCCTATCAGGCGCGCCATGCGCGATCCCTTCTCCCCCTTTACCTATGACCTTTCCGACCGGGTGGCGCTCGTCACCGGGGCCTCTTCGGGACTGGGGGAACGCATGGCCAAGGTGCTGGCCGCGCACGGCGCGAAGGTGGCGCTGGCGGCGCGCCGGGTGGACCGGCTGGCTGCGCTGAACGCGGAGATCGAGGCCCATGGCGGCACGGCCCTGGCCGTGGAACTCGACGTGGCGGACGAAGCGCAGACGATCGCGGCCTATGACAGGATCGAGGCGGAGCTGGGTCCCGTGGACACGGTGATCGCCAATGCGGGCATGGCGCGCGACCGGGGCCGGGCGACCGACAATCCGGCCGAGGACTACACCGCCACGTTCGACGTCAACATGAAGGGCGTGTTCCTGACGGCGCGCGAAGGCGCCAAGCGGATGATGGCGCCCAGTGGCGGACAGGCCAGCTCGCGCGAAACCGAGCGCGGACGCATCGTCATCATCAGCTCCATCACCGCCGGGATCGTGTCGCCCAACATGGCGTTCTATGCCTCCTCCAAGGCCGCCGTGTCCCATCTGGGACGCCATCTGGCGCGCGACTGGGCGCGCATGGGCGTCAACGTCAACATGATCGCACCCGGCTATATCCAGACGGAAATCAATGACGGGCTGTTCGACATGCCGCACGGCGAAAAGATGCAGGCCGGGTGGGCACGGCGGCGCGTCACGGATGCGGACGCGCTGGACGGGGTCGTGCTGTTCCTCTGCTCCGACCATTCGCGCCAGATCACGGGAACGGTCACGACGATCGATGACGGGCAGGCGCTGGGCTAGAAGACCGCCATCACCCAGACCACGATCATCCCGATGACCAGGAACGGCACGGACGCGGCTGCGAAGAAGAGACCCGCGCCCTCGTCGATCCCCTGCCCCCGGGCGAAACCGTACGCCTGCGCACCCAGGCCGGTCAGCGCCGCCAGCAACACGACGATGACGGCCAAGCCGCCTGCGGCGACGGGGATGGCGTCCAAATAGCGCAGCAGGGAAATCGCCATCAGGACCGCCGCCCAGAAACTCAGCCCGCCTATCATGTAGAGCGCCGCGCCCATGGAATGCCGGACATCCCAGCGTGCGGTTCCGCCCGTGGCGCGGCGACAGAGAGACATCAGGCCGTATAGCAGCAGTCCGAGGGCGACCGAGAACAGGAACAGCGGAAGGGCGATCAGCGCGGCATTCCAGATATCCCCGCTCGCCAGACGGTCCGCCGTGGTCTCGATGAAGCTCCGGATACCCCGCCCGAAGGCCCGCGCGGCATTGGCGGTTTCGCTGTTCACGGGATCAGACGGCGACTCCTGCCGTTCGCTCATCCGGCTGAGCAGGCTCCCGATCAAAACGAAGACGATGACGGACAGCGTGAAGAACTGACCCGGACCGAGCGCATGGGAGGCGTCCCCGCCCCGTCCGCCCTGCAGGCGTCCGGCCAGGCGGTCCGGGCGGATCATCAGCGTCAGAAAGGTCGGCAGGACCGCAAGGATCCCAACGCCGACGGAGATCAGCAGCCAGTCGAGGTTCAGCAGGCTCGGCTGACTTGCGCCCTCTTGCGTATCCGTCAGCTCCTCCATCTCCCTGCGCTAGCGTTGCGGCGGACCGAAAGTCAATTCTGCTGCGGGAAGACAAGTGTCGGGCAGGCATCCAAGCGCGCCCGCAACGGGGTTCTGGACGCACGCGCACCCTTGCAGTAGCCGCAATACGATGACTGCCTCTCGCCATGCTTCCGGACTCCGCACCACACGCCGCAATGCCCTTGCCCTGCTCGGCCTCGGAGGGGCGGCGGCCTGTGCCCCGACGGTGGACCGCGCCCGGTCCGCGGACCAGACGGCCGAAGGCTCGTTCGAACACGGCGTCGCATCCGGCGATCCGGCTGCGACCTCCGTGGTTCTGTGGACCCGCGTCACGCCTGACGACGCCGGGCCCGTGACCGTCATCTGGGAGATCGACACGGACCCTGCCTTCCCCGCCCCGATGAGCGGAACGGTGGAGGCGCGGGCCGTGCGGGACCATACGGTGAAAGTGGTGCTGGAGGGACTCGCGCCCGGAATGGATTATCATTTCCGCTTCCGCGCCGGGGCATCCGTGTCACCGGTCGGACGGACCCGGACCCTGCCCGACGGCAGCCCGGAGTCGGTGCGTTTCGCCGTCGTGTCCTGCGCCAATCTGGAGCACGGCTTCTTCAATGTCTACGACCTGATCGCGCGACGGGGGTCCGAGTTCGACGCGCTCCTGCATCTGGGCGACTATTATTACGAGTACGGCGCGGACACGTATGATGCGCCCGACAAGCCCGCCGGGCGGAGCCACGAACCCGCGCACGAGATCCTCGACCTGGCCGACTACCGCACCCGCCACGCCCAGTACCGGCGCGATCCCAACCTGCAGGCTGTCACCGCCGCCATGCCGATCATCCCCATCTGGGACGACCACGAGACCGCGAATGACAGCTGGCGCGACGGCGCACAGAACCACGATCCCGGCGAAGGATCGTGGGAAGACCGCAAGCAAGCGGCCTTGCGCGCCTACTTCGAATGGATGCCCGTCCGGGAACCGGAACCCGGCCGCGCGGCGGAGACCTTCTACCGGTCCTTCCAGTTCGGCGACCTGCTGACGCTGGTCGGCGTGGAAACTCGCCTGACGGCCCGCGCCCAGCCGCTGGTGATTGAGGAATTCGTGGACGAGGTCGTCGCGGACGTGGACGCGTTCCGCGCACAGTACCTCAACGACGAGAGCCGCGAGATGCTTGGCGCCGAGCAGCAGGACTTCATCGTGGACACGTTCGCCCGGTCCAAACGCGACGGCGTGCGCTGGCGGATGCTCGCCAACCAGGTGATCCTGGGCCGCATCATGACGCCGGACTTCACGCCCTACGTCACGCAGGAAGCGACCCAAGCCATAGAAAAGGACTGGCCGGGCATCCACGACTTCCTGACCCTGTCCAAATACGGCCTGCCCTTCTACCCCGACAGCTGGGACGGCTACCCGGCGGCGCGCGAGCGCTTCTTCGCAGGCCTGGATGCGGCAGGCGTGAACGACGTTCTGACGGTCACGGGCGACGCCCACGAATTCTGGGCCAACCGCCTGACGCGCGACGACGGCACGCATATGGGCGCGGAATTCGTCACCAGCAGCGTGTCGTCCAAGACACTGACCGCCTATCTCGGCGACGCCACGGCGCAGCACAATTTGCTGATGACGCGCGAGAACGACGATGCGCGCTTCTACACGGCGCTCCACAACGGCTATCTGGAGATCGAGCTGGACCGCGACGGCGGCCGCGCCACCATGCATGCGGTCGATACGGTCAACGATCGCGACTACGGCACCTTCCGCGCCGCGCGGTTCGACATCCGCAAGCGGCGCAAGGACGGCAAGGACACGCTGCGCATCGCCCGCCCGCGCGGGCTGAGCCTGACGCAGCGCGCGCTGTTCCTCGGACTGGGCTAGAGGCCCGCGCGACGATGCGCGTCACCCTCGTTCAGCCCGGCATCGCGTCGAACTTCGGCAATGTGCTGCGGAGCTGCGCCTGTTTCGGCGTGCCGCTCTCCGTGATCGAACCGACGGGATTTCCGCTGGCCGCCAAGGATGTCCGACGGGCGGCGATGGATTATGGCGCGTCCGTGGAGATGACGCGCCATGCGACCTGGGCGGCCTACCGCGACGCCCTGCCCGGCCGACGGGTCCTGTTCACCACGCGCGGGGCCGAGCGACTGGACCGGTTCGCGCTCCAGTCCGGCGACCATCTGGTCTTCGGCAACGAGTCCTCCGGCGTTCCGGACGCCGTCCACGAGAGCTGCGAGGCGCGGGTCGCCGTGCCGATCCGCGGGCGGTCGCTGAACCTGTCCAACACGGTCGCGATCGCATTGTTCGAAGCGCTGCGCCAAGGACGGTTGCCAAGCGCGGACGGTCTGGCATGAGCGCGCGCATGACACATCCGCTTCAAGCCTGGCACGCCTACACGGACGCGCCGACGCCCGATGGGCTGAATGCCTTGCTGCACCCGGACGTCGTGTTCCACAGCCCCGTCGTCCACACGCCGCAACGCGGCAGGCCCGTCACCTTCGCCTATTTGTGGGCCGCCAACGAGACGCTCGGCAATGAGAGTTTCGAATATCTGCGCGAGATCATTTCCAGTTCCGGGGACGGCCACACCGCGGTGCTGGAGTTCCGCACCGATATGGACGGCATCGCGGTCAACGGCGTGGACATGATCGAATGGGACGCGGACAGGCTGATCACGGACTTCAAGGTCATGGTCCGTCCCCTGCAGGCCGTGAACAAGGTCCATCAGATGATGGGCGAGATGCTCGCCCGCATGAAGGCCGACCGCAATGGATGAGCGACAGCAGCGTGCCAGCGCCTGGTTCCGCGAGCTGCGGGACACGATCTGCGCGGAATTCGAGGCGCTGGAACGCGAAGCACCAGCCGACCTCTACCCGGGCGAGCCCGGCACGTTCGAGTTCACGGACTGGCAGCGCAAGGTCGAGAATGGCGGCGGCGGGACGGGCGGGATGCTGCGAGGCCGCTTCTTCGAGAAGTGCGGCGTTCACATCAGCGTCGTGCAGGGGGAGTTCACGCCCGAAATGGCCGCCAACATTCCCGGCGCGGACGAAGACCCGCGCTTCTGGGCGGCCGGCATCTCGCTGATCGCGCACCTCCACAATCCGCGCGTCCCGGCCGTGCACATGAACACGCGCTACATCGTCACCACGCGCGACTGGTTCGGCGGCGGGGCCGACCTGACGCCGACCCTGGCCGAACAGCGCAAGCAGGACAATCCGGACGCCGTGGCCTTCCACGCCGGAATGCGCGCACCCTGCGAGGCGCACGGCACGGATTATGCGCGCTTCCGCGACTGGTGCGACGAATATTTCCACCTGCACCACCGCGACGAGCCGCGCGGGATCGGCGGCATCTTCTACGACCGGTACAATTCGGAAGACTGGGAGGCGGACTTCGCCTTCACGCAGGATGTGGGCCGCGCCTTCCTGTCCACCTATGCGGCCATCGCCCGCGCGCGGATGCCCGAGCCCTGGACCGAAGCCGAACGCGAAGAGCAGCTGGTCCTGCGCGGGCGGTACGTGGAGTTCAACCTCCTTTGGGACCGCGGCACGACCTTCGGCCTGAAGACCGGCGGCAATGTCGCGACGATCCTCAGCAGCATGCCCCCCGTGGTGAAGTGGCCGTAGATCCCGTCCGCGACGTCATCGTCGGCGGGGCGGGAGACCGGGTGTTCGGATGTGCGCGGGCCTATGCGGACGCGCTGGCGCGCGAGCACCCGGAACGGGAGGTGCATTACCTGCCGCAGGGACGGCGCAGGCACTTGCTGGCTTTGTTGCGGCGCGGAGACCCGCTGAACCTGATCGGGCATAGCTGGGGCGCGGCGGATGTGGCGTGGGCGCTGGGCCGGGC
>JBARXH010000106.1:0-6572 GCA_049647245.1 Litorimonas sp. | reverse complement strand
ATGTCGAGCAGGCCGCGTTCGATCAGATTGGCGAAGGGAACCCGCGGCTCCGAGCGCTTCGAGCGAGTGATCTTGATGGCTTCCGTGCCGGCGGGACGGACTTTCGCGATCCGCTTTCGGGCATGGGCGATATAGTCGGCTTCGCGCTCGAAACCGATGAAGTTGCGGCCCAGTTTCCGGGCGACCGCGCCGGTCGTGCCCGTTCCGAAGAAAGGATCGAGGATCACGTCGCCCGGATTGGAGGTGGACAGGATGACCCGGTGGAGCAGACTTTCGGGCTTCTGCGTCGGATGCGCCTTGCCGCCGTCCTCGGTCTTGAGCCGTTCGTGACCCGTGCAGATCGGCAGGGTCCAGTCGGAGCGCATCTGCACCCCGTCATTCATCATTTTCATGGCGTCGTAGTGGAAGGTCGCGCGCGACTTCTCCGACTTGGTCGCCCAGATCAGCGTTTCGTGCGCATTGGTGAAGCGCGTGCCACGGAAGTTCGGCATGGGGTTCGTCTTGCGCCAGATGATGTCGTTCTGGATCCAGAACTGCTGGTCCTGCAGAACCGTGCCGACCCGGAAGATGTTGTGGTAGCTGCCCATCACCCAGATCGAGCCGTCATCCTTTAGGACCCGGCGCGCCGCCTGCAGCCAGTCATGGGTGAACAGGTCGTAGGCATCCATCGTGTCGTACTGGTCCCAGCTTTCCGTCACGCCGTCGACCGCGCTGTTGTCGGGCCGCGACAGGTCGCCCCCGAGCTGCAGATTGTAGGGCGGATCGGCGAAGACGAGGTCCACCGACTTGGCGGGAAGGCTGTTCATCAGGTCGACGCAATCTCCCTGGACGATGCGGTTGAGCGGCAGTTCGGACGGCCCATCGGCCATGTCCGGCGCGAGCGAGTCCATGATCGGCTCGGGGAGGGTGTTGTCGGCAACGACTCGAAGATGGCTCATGGGGATCCTGCGCGCAGTTGTGTGTCTCGTGAAGGGACAGGGCTGCGGGGTGCAGGGTAAATGGCGTGTTAAATGCTGAAAACTCATAGGGTTAACGGAATTTAGGAGGTGTGAATATCCACAGGCCGGTCCCTTAACCTTTGACGTTGCGCCGATGCGCGCAGTCTTGTCATATGGCGGGACGAAAGAAGGGGAGAGATCATGAAGACCAACTTGCTGGCCGGAGCCGTATTCGCCGCTGTCATGGGGGGATGGGCCGCCACGCCTGCGCTGGCCTCGGACGATCTGCGGGCCGCGATCCAGGCCGACTACGACACCAACCTCGAAAGTCTCTTCGTTCATCTTCATGAAAACCCAGAGCTGTCCTTCCGGGAATTCGAGACCTCCAAGCGTATCGCATCCGAACTGACCGCCATCGGCTACGACGTCACGACCGGTGTGGGGCGCACCGGCGTGGTCGCGGTTCTGGAAAACGGCCCCGGTCCGACGGTCCTGATTCGGGCCGACATGGACGGGCTTCCCGTGAAGGAGGACAGCGGGCTGTCCTATGCCTCGACTGCAACGCAGGCCAATGTCGTCGGCAAGGTGTTGCCCGTCATGCATGCCTGCGGCCACGACGTTCACATGACGTCTCTGGTCGGGACGGCGCGGCAGATGATGCGCCTCAAGGATGACTGGTCCGGCACGCTGGTGCTGATCGGCCAACCGGCGGAGGAGATCATCAGCGGCGCGCGGGCCATGATCGAGGACGGCCTCTACGAACGCTTTCCCAAACCCGACTATGCCATCGGCTTCCACGTCTGGTCGCCCGTGGAAGCGGGCAAGGTCATGGTGCCGGGAGGTCTGGCCTATAGCAGCTCCGACAGCGTCGACATCACCGTGCGCGGTGTCGGCACGCACGGCGCGGCTCCGCATATGGGCGTCGACCCGGTGCTCGTCGCCAGCGCGCTGGTCGTGAACCTGCAGAGCATCGTGTCGCGGACCATCAACCCGCTCCAGCCGGGCGTCATCACGGTCGGCTCGTTCCAGGCCGGGACCAAGAACAACATCATCGGCGACAGCGCGGAGCTGAAACTGACGGTCCGCTCCGACGATCCGCAGGTGCGCGAGACCTTGCTGTCCTCCATCGAGCGTGTCGCGCGCGGAACGGCGCTGGCCTACGGCGTGCCGGAAGCGCTTCTGCCCATCGTGACCCGCCTCCCGCAGAACACGCCGCCGCTGAAGAACGACAATGACACCGCCGACTTCCTGCGCGCCCATTTGAGCGACACCATGCCGGACGGCGCGGTGATCGATGCCGCCCGAAGCGGCATGGGCGCCGAGGACTTCGCCGAACTGATACAGCCCGATCTGGGCGTGAAGGGGGTCTACATGGCGGTCGGCGGGACGCCCGCGGACGAACTCGAAGGCGTCGCCTCCCACCATTCGCCCTTCTTCAAGGTCTCGCCCGAGCCAAGCGTGACGGCGGGAACGGAAGCGATGACGCTGAGCGCGATGGCGCTGTTTGCCAGAGGTGAGAGCTAGCCACTGCGGTTACTCGCGCATAGCGCGGCGAGCGGCAGCGATATGCCGCTCCCAATACAGCTTCCGTGACCTCTCTGACTTATCCCCGCTCCGACTCGGCAAGCGCCCGGACTCCGGCTAGACGCGCGCCATGCATCAGTATCTCGACCTTCTGCGCCACGTCATGGACCATGGCATCGACCGGATGGACCGGACAGGGACAGGCACGCGCGGCGTGTTCGGCCACCAGATGCGGTTCGACCTTGCGGACGGATTTCCGATGGTCACGACCAAGAAGCTGCACCGCAAGTCCATCGTGCACGAGCTGCTCTGGTTCATCGCGGGCGACACCAACATCGCCTACCTGCAGGAGAACGGCGTTCGCATCTGGGATGAATGGGCCGACGAGAACGGCGATCTCGGCCCGGTCTACGGCAAGCAATGGCGTCGCTGGGAAAGCCCGGACGGCGCGGTCATCGACCAGCTTTCAAAGGTCATCGCCAACATCCGCGCCAACCCCTATTCGCGGCGTCACATCGTGTCGGCCTGGAACCCGTCCGAGGTGGACGAGATGGCCCTGCCGCCCTGCCACACCATGTTCCAGTTCTTCGTCGCGCCGAACGAGGGCGGGCGCGACCGGCTCTCCTGTCAGCTCTACCAGCGCAGCGCGGACATCTTCCTCGGCGTGCCGTTCAACATCGCCAGCTACGCGCTGCTGACCCACATGGTCGCGCAGGTCTGCGATCTGGAACCGGGCGACTTCGTCCACACGTTCGGCGACGCGCACATCTACCACAATCACTTCGACCAGGTGCGCGAGCAGCTGACCCGGGAGCCTTATGCGCTGCCGAAGCTAGAGTTGAATCCAGAGGTGACGGAGATCACGGACTTTACCTATGCGGATGTGAAGCTGGTCGGATACAAGGCGCACCCGCACATTGCGGGGAAGGTGGCGGTTTAAAATGGCTTTACCACAATATGCTCAGCTTATTCCAAGAGCATTGCGCCAACATTTTTTTTGCAAAGGTACGTGTCGTTCTGGGCGTTACGGCACACGCAATGTCACTATCTTAGAGGCTAAAGATCTGATCGCACTCAGCAGAAATTCTGACTCTAATCTGCTTCCAGATATCCATGTCATTTGCGCAAAGTGCGGAACAAAGCAGCATGATTACTATAATTGGCTCTGAGCAATTTCTCGCTCGACGAAAGTTTAGCGCTCTATCTCTTTAGTCGATTATACCAAATCATCATTCATCGCGCTGCCGCGCCCCGCGCTGGAGTCGCGCGGGCAACGAAAAGACACCGGGTTCGCTGCGCTGCACGCGCTGCCTTTTCGTTGGAGCAGGCGTCATTGTGCGACCGCTGGCGAACGGCTGAGGTTTAGCGCTTCGTCCGCCTCCGCTGCCCGAAAGGTGCAAGGACAAGAAACCACGAAAAACGAAGGCGCGGATACAATTGTCGGAAAGCGTGGGTTTTCAGCCCGTTGGCCGAAACAAAGCGCGGACCTATTTGCGGACGCGCCGGACAAGGACCACCAGGACACGCATCGCAACGACCAGAAGCGCCAGCCAAGGCGTCGCCATCGCCAACAGGCCTAGGCCGGCCACGCCCAATCCTGCATAGGCTCCCACGGCCAGCGGTACGGACAATTCCCCGGACGCGACGGGATTGTTGGCCCGGCGGGTGCCGCCGATCCGGCGGTCCGGGCCGACGTGGCGGAGCATCCGTTCCACATTTCCCGCGAGGAACAGCACACCGATTCCCAGGCACAGGACGAGCAGTGTCCTCCCCGGCAGGCCGATGAGCGGGCTGGCGATCAGGACGGGCACGAGCACGGTCAGTAGCTTCCAAAGCTCCAGACCTTGCAGGAGCTTCGGCCACACGTCCGAGAGGACAGGCCGTTCCACGAGGATCTCGACGGGGCGTTCCGCTGCGGTGCGCGTCTGCAGGGTCCCGGCGGGCGGGCGGATGGCATAGGCTTTCTGCGCGGCCTCCCACACGGCGAAATCCTGCGTGCTGTTGCCCGCATAGTCGAAGCCGTCCGGAAACCGGTCCTCCAGGAACGCCGCCTTGTTCCCGCTGGTCATGTTGTAGGTGGGGCTGGTCCCGAAGGCCCCGTCGAGAAAGTCGTGTCGCGCGGCGAGACGCTCGACCAGACTTTCCTCCGAGCCGCTGCACAGATTGACGCTGCGCCCGTCCGCCTTGGCCTGCTTGGCGAGGGCGACGATCTCCGGCTCCAGCGGTTGCGGACCGTCGAGCAGCCGGTCCCCGATTCGCGCGACCATTTCCTGTTTCATGGCGGGCTTGCTGCGCAGGCCGAGGACCAGGTAGCGGAGCGCCCTCAACGGGTCGCGCTTGATCGCTTCCAGGATCATCTCGTGGGTCAGGTCGTTTTTCAGGAACGTTCCGTCCACGTCGAGGATAAGGGGGCGGTCGGTCACGCGACCGCCTCCGGATGGGTCGTGGCGATCACCTCATCGTCGACCATCAGCGCGATCTTTATGGTCTCGATGGCTTCCACGAAGACGCGCAGGGTCACGATCCCCTCATCGGTCGCCAGCTCTTCTTCGACCAGAGGTTCATAGCGGTTCAGATGGAACGGCTTGATGCGGCGCGCGACGAGGCCTCCGTCGATGTAGAGCCTGAGGCCCAGGATCCAATGGTTGGTGACGCGGATCGCGCGGCCGCCATATTCCGTGTCGAGGGAGGTGAACATGGGGCCGACCTAGACCGGATCGGGTTCGCGTCAAGCGGTCTCCGACGCCGTCTCCGGCCCGTCTCGCTCCATCGTGCGGCGGATCAGCCACCAGATCACGAGCGCGCCCAGCATCTTGCCGCCTATGCTCATAACGATGTTGGGCAGGGTCAGCTGTCCGTCTCGGATGGCCTCGGCCCCGATGAGGAAGACGGTCGTGTCCACCGGCGCGGCCAGGGCGGAGGAGAGCAGGACGCGGGTGGAGAGCTTCAGCCGGGTGAAGGTGAAGACCGCCCAGTCCACCAGTTCCGACACGGCGAAGGCCACGCCGGAAGCCAGCGCCAGTTCCCCGCCGCTTGTCGCCCAGGTCAGGCCCAGTGCCACCGCCATGGCCAGCAGGACCCAGTGGCCGATCTCCCGCTGGGCGAAGTCCCGCGCCACCAGCACGAGACCCGTCACCACCGTCACCGGATTGAAGGCCCAGCCGAGACCTGGAAGCTCCACCATCGGCGCCCAGGTGAAGCTCCAATTGATGAACGGGATCAGCGCGACATAGATCAGCGTGACGAGGGCGGCCCGCATCGGGGCGGAAAAGGGTTGCTGCGCGGCGTAGGTGGACATTCCGTCCCTATACGTCCGAGGCTGCGGCCTGTAACCCCGCAGCCATGAGCGATCTGACTCCCCCCATCCTGTCCGCGATCGTGGCCCGCGCGTCCAACGGCGTGATCGGCCGCGACGGAGACCTGCCATGGCGGCTGCGGTCCGACTTGCGGCACTTCAAGCGCGTTACGCTGGGCAAACCGTGCGTGATGGGGCGCAAGACATGGGAAAGCCTGCCATTCCCACTGCCGGGACGGCCCAATCTCGTGCTGACTCGCAATGCGGACTATGTGGCCGAAGGCGCGGAGGTCTTCACCGACCTGTCGGACATGGTCGGGCGCGCGGCCGAGCTGGCGGGACGGATGGGCGTGGAGGAGGTCATGGTGATCGGGGGGGCGCAGCTCTACAAAAAGCTCATGCCCTGGACGGACCGCATCTACGACACGCGCGTGGCGGCGGAGGTCGACGGCGACGCCGTCTTTCCGGAGCTGTCCGACGCGGACTGGACCGTGGCGAGCGAGGCGAGCCATGCGGCCGGACCCGGAGACGACCACGACTTCGTGGTCAGAGTGCTGGAACGTCGCAGGGAATCGACAGCCCGCGCGTCCGGTTCGCCTTGAAAGGCCAGACGGCCTTCGCCACATAGGCTCGGATTCGATTGGAGACCTTGAATGGCTGACAATAATTCCCCGTGGGGCCCGAAAGGCGGCTCCGGTGGCAAGGGCGACTCGCCCTGGGGCAACCGCCCGTCCGGAAACCGTCCGGGATCGTCCGGACCGGACCGCTCGCCCGATCTCGACAATGTGATCGAAGGGTTCAAGACACGCGTGAAG
>JBARXH010000105.1:0-15825 GCA_049647245.1 Litorimonas sp. | reverse complement strand
CGTCGAACCCGGCCGCCCGGCAGCGCGCGATGTCGCCGGGCGTGTCATAGGCGGTGAGGGCGATGACCTTGGCCCAATGCCTCTGCGTCCTTCCGGTCCCAGCCTCCAGGCGACGGTCCCGCAGGATCCGTGCCGCACTCAGCCCGTCCATGCCGGGCATCACGATGTCGAGCAGCATGACGTCGAAGGACACGAGTTCAGCCAGCGCCAGCGCGCGCTCCCCATCGGACGCGAAACGCACATGGTGGCCGTCCCGCTCCAGAATGGAGCGTGTGACCAGACGGCTCGACTGATTGTTTTCCGCAAGAAGGATCAGCACGCGAGCCCTCTACGCGGTGCAATCTAAGGATTTATGAATCCGCTTTGCGTCGCGCAGCGCTGCGCGCTTGACGGTTTGGCCTCATATCATATCAGAGACGCAGTTTCGGGGAGTTTCATTTCATGCCAGCAGCATCCGGCACGGCCCAGTGGTCGTCGCGTTTCGCCTTCATCATGGCCGCCGTGGGATCCTCCGTCGGTCTCGGGAATCTCTGGCGGTTCTCCAGCGAGGCGGGACAGAATGGCGGCGGTGCCTTCATCCTGATCTACCTGCTGGCCGTTGTGTTCGTCTGCATCCCCGTTCTCATGAGCGAGTATCTCGTCGGCCGGGCCGGTAGCTCCGCCAATGCCGTGGACAGTGTCGCGGAAGTGGCGATCCAGTCCCGCAGGACCAGGAATTGGAGCCTCCTGTCCTGGGTCGGCGTGATTGCGGGCTTCCTGATCGTGACTTTCTATTGCGTCGTCGCCGCCTGGGTGATGCGCTATATCTTCAAGTTCCTCGGCAATGACTTCGCCGGGCTGGAGGCGGACGAAGTCGGTGCGGTGTTCGGCAACTTCATCTCCACCCCGACGCAGGTTCTGCCCTGGTTCCTGCTCTTCGCCCTGATCACCACCTGGCTCGTTTCGCGCGGCGTGAACAAGGGGATCGAGCTGGCGGCGGAAATCCTCATGCCGATCTTCTTCGTCCTGCTCGCGGGACTGGCGCTGTTCGCCATCTTCACCAACATCGACACGGGCGGTACGGCACAGGCGCTGGCCTTCCTTTACACGCCCGATTTCTCCAAGATCACGGGCAGCGTGGCCAGCGCCGCGTTGGGCCAGGCCTTTTTCTCGGTCGGGGTCGGCTCGGCCATCATGATCACATACGGGTCCTACCTGCCCAAGAACATCTCCATCCCGAACGCGTCGCTCATCGTCGGATTGACCGATACGGGCGTGGCGCTGATCGCGGGTCTCGCCATCTTCCCCATCGTCTTCGCCTTCGGTCTGGAGCCAGGCGTGGGTGCGGGCCTGTTTTTCGTGACCTTGCCCAATGCCTTTGCCTCGATGGGCGCGATCGGCACATTCGTCGGCGCGGCCTTCTTCTTCCTCGCCTTTTTCGCCGCCATCACGTCTTCGGTCAGCCTGCTGGAACCGTCCGTGGCTCTGGTCTCGGAGCGGTTCGACATGACGAAGCGCAAGGCTGCCTGGATCATGGGTGCGGTGATGGTCGCCATCGGCATGGTCAGCGTGTTTGGTCAAACGGACAGCAATCCGACGGCCGCGCTCGACCTGATCGACACGTTCACGGGGCAGGTGATGCTGCCGCTTGCCGGGTTGCTGATCGTGCTGTTCGTCGGCTGGCGCCTCGACAAGGCGATCATCGCCGAGCAGTTCGCGGGCAGCGAAGCCCTGGGCCGCATCCTGGTCTTCCTGACGCGCTTTGTCGCGCCTGTTTTCGTTGGCATCGTGCTGGTGACCTCTACCTACGGGGCATACTTTGCAGGTTGATGATCCGCGGCAAGGGTTTGGTGACCAAGACTTAATGCAATCGTTCAGTTGGCATTCAATTGTGTGGTCTAGGGATTGCTCATCGTGACGCGATACCTTGATGGATATTTCATGAAAACATCCGCCTACGTTCTGGCTTGCGGCGCTCTGCTCTCTTCGGGCTGTGCCACCGTCGACCTGCAATCCATGGCGGGCTCCACGGGCGAGGCGGCGCTGGAAGCCCCTGTGGAGAGCAATGTCGTCGAACGCGCGGTGGACCGCCTGAAGGCCGCCTTCGCCTCGCGGGGCTTCGGGGCCAAGACATCGCAGAAGAAGATGCACGCGGCGGCGGACATGCTGCTGAACGGCCTCTCCGCGCGGTCGGTCGCGGCGGAAGAAGATGCCTACGACGCGGCGGCCCTGCCGCTCAGCGTCCTGATGTCCGATATCGAAATGGCGCAAAGCCATGTCGACCAGACGCGCCGCGCGGCCGAGATCTATTTCGAAGTAGCTCCGCAATCGCGTGACCTGTCCGGGGAACTCGAACACCTTCAAGCAGCCCTGCTGGCTTCTGAGAAAGCCACGCGTCTTTTTGCCGGAGCTCTTCCCGAAGACAGTGCCGGATCGCTCCTGCCTCTGCGCGGCTCCGTCGACGGGCTGCGCCAGATCACCGACGCGTTCGGTGACCGCGTGCGGGCGTCCAAAGCCGCCACGGCTCCGGCAGCGACCTAGGCCAGCTAGGCCACTAACGCCGCGCGCGAACACGCCCGGTCTTTCCAAGGCGACTGCACGCTTGACCCCGTCCATGCCGTGGCGCACTCCGACGCCATGCTGAGCGCGCCTGCCAGATACGACCTTGTTCTCGACGGCACCCGCCTGAAGATCACGGCGGCCGGACATTGGACGGTCCAGACTGTGTCCAGCGTCTACGAGGCGTTGGAGCGGGACCATCACGCGCTGACCTACGAGACGGTCGAGTTCGATCTCTCTGGCGTGGAAGAACTCGACACGGCCGGGGCCTATCTTCTGACCAAGGCCGTCCGGGTGAAAGATGTCTGCAAGGCCTGGTCGCTTCTGAACGGAACGGAGGCGCAACAGACACTGCTTTGGGTCGCGGCCGACGCACAGATGGGCGAACCTGAACCGGTGACGCGGCAGTTCCGCGACACGATGGACCGGTTGGGGCGCGCGACGCTCCGCTTCTGGGACGAATTCATCTCGACCATGGCCTTTCTCGGCGAATTCTTCGTAATGTTCATCGGCGTTCTTCTGCGTCCCAAGCGGCTCCGCATGAAGGCCATTGTCGCCCTGATGGAGGAAGTCGGCCTGGATGCTGCCCCCATCGTTGCCGTGCTCTCCTTCGCTATCGGTGCGGTGATCGCATATATGGGCGCGAACCTGCTAGGACAGCTCGGCTTTTCCGTTTTCATGGTCGATCTGGTCGGCTTCGCTATGTTGAGGGAACTGGCCGTGGTCATCACCGCCATCCTGATCGCCGGGCGTTCGGCGTCGGCCTTCACCGCGCAGATCGGCGCGATGAAGATGCGTCAGGAAGTGGACGCCATGACCGTGATGGGTCTGGAAACCTTCGAGACGCTCGTCGTGCCGCGCGCCATTGCCTGCCTGCTCACCCTGCCCATCCTGACGTTCCTCGCCATGATGAGCGGCATTCTGGGCGGCCTTCTGGTCGCCTGGGTGACCCCGTCGCAGATTTCGCCGATCCTGTTCTTGAACCGTTTGCAGGAAATGGTCGGGATCGAGCATTTCTGGGTCGGCATGGTCAAAGCGCCGTTCTTCGCCCTGGTCATTGCCGTGATCGGTTGCCGGCAGGGGCTTGCCGTCAGCGGATCGGTGGAAAGCCTCGGCACGCGGGTCACGACCTCCGTGGTGCAGGCGATCTTCGCGGTCATCCTGATCGACGCGCTGTTTGCGATCTTCTTCTTCCAGCTGGGCGTCTAGGGTCATGGATACCCATCCCGGCACGGCGCCCATTTCCGCGCGCGGCATCCTCACCCAGTTCGGGCCGAACGTGGTGCACGAGAATCTCGACTTCGACGTCAGACGGGGGGAGATCGTCGGGCTCGTCGGCGGATCCGGCACGGGCAAGTCCGTGCTGATGAACACTTTGCTGGGCCTGAAGACGCCGGAGGGCGGGGACATCCGCTATTTCGGCAAGCGCCGCGCGGAGCTGACGGATGCCGAGGAAGCGCGGCTGAAGAACGATATCGGCGTCCTGTTCCAGGGCGGCGCGCTGTTTTCGTCGCTCACCGTGCGCGAGAACATCATGGTGCCGTTGATCGAGCATCACGACATGCCGAAGAAGCTCATGACCGAGCTGGCGGACATGAAGATCCACATGGTCGGCCTGCCGCCGGAAAGCGCCGTGCTCTATCCGTCCGATCTGTCCGGCGGCATGAAGAAGCGCGCGGGCCTCGCCCGGTCGCTGGCGCTGGACCCGAAAATCCTCTTTCTCGACGAGCCCACTGCCGGTCTGGACCCGGTCGGGGCGGACGCGTTCGACCGCCTGATCCTGTCGCTGCGGGACGCGATGGACCTGACGGTGCTGATGATCACGCACGACCTCGACAGCCTCTACGCGATTTGCGACCGAGTCGCCGTTTTGGTGGACAAGCGCATCGGCGTCTATGATAGGCTCGACGTGGTGGAACGGTTCGACCATCCGTGGGTGCAGGAATATTTCGGTGGCCCGCGGTCCCGGTCGCAGAACGCATTGGCGACCGCCACGAGAGAGACGGCCACCGAGGGGGGTCGGTAGAGCATGGAAAACAAGGCCAACTACGCCCTGATCGGCATCTTCGTGCTCGTGGCGCTCGCCGCGACGCTCGGCTTCATCCTCTGGCTGACCGGCTCGCAGTTCGATCAGCAGTTCGACGAATACCAGGTCTCATTCCAAGGGCCGGTTCGTGGCCTGTCGCCGGGCTCAGAGGTGCGCTTCAACGGTATCGGTGTGGGCGAGGTCACCACCATCCGGCTGGACCGCGAAGACCCGAATACGGTGCTCGCCACCATCCGCATCGATGCCAACACGCCGGTAGACACGAACAGCTATGCCCAGCTGGAACCGCTTGGGCTAACCGGCCTGAACTATTTGCAAATCTTTGCGGGCGGTGAAGAGTACCCGCTGATCAAGGACATGCCCGGCGCGGGCAATGCCCCGCGGATCGAGGGCCGAACGGATCAGTTGTCCGCCATTATCGCGGATGGCGGCTCCGCCGTGGAGCAGGCACAGCTGGCGCTGTCCCAGATCAACAAGCTGTTCAACGACGAGGCCGTCGCAAACGTCCACGGCATCCTCGGTAATGTGAACCGCATCACGTCCGAACTCGACGTGTCGCAGTTCGACATGGAGAACGTGAATGGGCTGATCGGCGACGTCCGCGTGACGGTCCGCGATGTAGGGCAACTGGCCCGCGCCGCGCAGAACACGGTCGTCCTGGCCGATGCCGTCGTGGGCGAAGATATCCCGGCCCTGATGGAGCGTCTCCAGCTCACGCTGGACGAGGTGGACAGCACGCTGAACGCGTTCGAAGGCACGGCGGGCGGAGTCGACCAGCTTGTCGTCGATGTGCGCGACGCCGTGAACCGCCTGTCCAACTCCGGCCTGACCGATCTCGAGGAAACGGTCGATGCCATTCGGCGTCTTGTCCTGTCGCTTGGCCGCGTGGCCGATGCGCTGGAGCAAAGCCCGCTGGAGTTCATTTCCGGCACCCAGGCCGACGTGGTGGAGCTACCGCAATGATTCGCACTCCTATCCGCATAATAGGCATCGCCGCCGTCGGTCTGACCCTCGCGGCCTGCAGCATCCTGCCGGATCCTGCGCCCGCCAACATCGTCTACCGCTTGTCCCTGAGCGGAGAGAGCGTGATGCCGGAGTCCGCCGCAACCGTGATCCGCGTGGACCGGCCTGCCGCGACCAGCGTCTTCAACACGCGCTCGATCGTCGTGTCCCCGGACGGACGCCGGCTCTCCACGGCGGCGCAGGCGCAATGGCCTGAAGGCACGCCCACCATGCTCCAGGAAACGCTGATCGATGCCTTCTCGCGCACGCCGTTCATCATCGGTGTCCTGCCGCAATCCGGCACGCGCACCGACACGCGCATCCACCTGACCATCAAGAATTTCGAAGCCCAGTTCGACCAGGGTGAGGATGCCGCGCCCAAGGCCGTGGTGCGCTACACGGCGACACTCGCCAATGCGACGGACCGGAAGCTTCTGGACACGTTCACCACTCGCCATGAAGTGCGGGCCGATGCGCCGCGCATATCCGCCATCGTGGAGGCCATCGAGGCGGCCAACGACGCGGCCATGCAGGAGATCGTGGCCTGGGTCGTCGCCCGTGACCGCGAAGGCATGATCGAGGATGCCGCGACCCTGCCCATGTAGGGCGGGCTAACCGGTCTCCCGGTCGCGCTTGCGGGACCGGCGCACCCAGAGCGCGATGATGGCGACCCCGGCGACGAGCACTGCGATGCTGGCCAGGATCATTTCCAGCCGGTCCCCGAACAGCTCGCCCAATCCGTGGCACAGGCCGAAGATCACGAGGCAGTAGAGCAGGGCGGTGGCGAAGATCATCGCGCAGAAGCGGGCGTAGCTGACCTTGAAGTACCCGCAGGCGACATAGACGGGAATCCGGGCCAGCGGCACGAAACGCGCCGTCAGCAACGTCATGAACAGGTTGCGCCGCACCTTGCCGCGGAACGTCGTCACATGTTCGCGCTCCGCATAGGCGCGCGCGCGGGACGAGGTGTGTGCGGCCCGGCCGATCCAGTATTTCCAGATGTCGGACAGGAACAGTCCCGCCAGAATGACGCCGAAGATGACGGGGAAATGGTTGGCGTCCGCCGCCGACAGGCTCGCGGCGGCGATCACGGCGGCGTCCTCCTGCACGAAGGGGCCGAGGAAGATGCCGAGATACAAGATCCAGCTCGGGTCCATCATGCTCGCATCCATAGTGTTCGCCCTATGGCCGATCCGGGCCGCCCCTGTCTTGCCTAAAAGCGCGCGATGCCGGTTTCGTGGCATTTCGGTGAGGGTGATTTTTGGCAGGCCGCCATGTTGAAACCCGCTCGCGTGCGTGGCATAGGCCCGCGACCTTCAATCCGAGCCCGGCGAACGACAAGCCCCGGCTTCCACCGGGCGCAGTCGCAATGCCCATAGAACCGATCAGAGACTAAGATGGACATCAAGGAACTCGAAGCCGACGGCCTGACCAAGAAGTATCAGGTGACGGTCCCCAAGGAAGACCTCGCGCAGAAGCTCGACGACAAGATCAAGCAGATGCAGCCGGAAGTCTCCCTGAAGGGGTTCCGCCCGGGCAAGGTGCCCGTCGCCCACATCCGCAAGATGTTCGGACAGAGCATCATGAAGGACGTGGTCGAGGAAGTGCTCAACGAATCGAGCCAGAAGGCCATCAACGACAACAAGCTGCGTCCCGCCGGCCAGCCGCAGATCGATCTGCGCGCCAATGGCGAAGACGTGACCAAGGGCAAGGCCGATCTCGACTACTTCATGACGGTCGAGTCGATCCCCGACTTCGAATCCGTCGACCCGACAACGCTGAAATTCACGCGTCTGAAGACCGAACTGGCCGACGAGGACGTCGATGAGCGCCTGGCGGAGCTGGCCAAGGGCCAGAAGACCTACAAGAAGAAGGCCAAGACCGCGAAAGCCAAGAAAGGCGATGCTGTGCTGATCGACTTCGTCGGTTCCATCGACGGCGTGGAATTCGAAGGCGGGGCCATGGAAGGCCACCAGCTCGTCCTCGGCTCCGGCACGTTCATCCCGGGCTTCGAAGACGAGCTCATCGGCGTAAAGGCCGGTGAGGAGAAGGACGTCGTCGTGACCTTCCCGGAAGACTACCAGGCAGCAGAGCTCGCCGGCAAGGAAGCCGTCTTCAAGACGGTCGTGCACGAGGTGCAGGGCGAGAAGGACGCGGTGATCGACGACGAATTCGCCAAGAACTTCGGCATGGAAGACCTGGATGCGCTGAAAACGGCCGTCCGTGAGCAGATGGATGCCGAGCTGGAGACCCAGAGCCGCATGAAGCTCAAGCGCGCCATCCTCGACGAACTGGACTCCAAGCATGATTTCGATCTGCCCAAGGGCATGGTCGAGACCGAATTCGGCAATATCTGGAACCAGGTGAAGGCCGAGAAGGAAGCCGGACAGCTGGACGAGGAAGACGCCAAGAAGTCCGACGAAGAACTCGAGGCCGACTACCGCAAGATCGCCGAGCGCCGCGTGCGCCTGGGTCTTGTCCTTGCCGAGATGGGCCAGAACGAAAATATCGAGATCACCAACGAAGAGCTGCAGGGCGCTCTCATCGCCGAAGCCCGCCGCTATCCTGGTCAAGAGCAGCAGGTCATCGAATTCTTCCAGAAGAACCCGGCCCAGCTGGCCCAGCTCCGCTCTCCCATCTACGAAGAAAAGGTCGTGGACTTGATCACGGAAAAGGCCACGGTGAAGGACAAGGCCGTGGACCGCGACACGCTGTTCGAAGAAGATCCCATGATCTAGCGCGCGTCCGCCCATTCGGGCCGACTTTCGCGATATGACCGAGCCGCTCCGTTCCGGAGCGGCTTTTTCTTTGCGGCAAGAGTTCGTTCACCCTGTGCGTTGTCGAAATCGCCACCCTTGCAGACCAAGCCACGCGTCGCCAAATAAGCGGGGAGACTCAACTCCCTTTGAATCGAAAGTCATCCATGCACGATCCGATCGACCGACTGAACCACGTCACCAACTACCTGATCCCGACTGTCGTCGAGCAGTCCTCGCGCGGCGAACGCGCCTTCGACATCTATTCGCGCCTGCTGCGCGACCGCATCATCTTCCTGACCGGCCCGGTGGAGGACAACATGTCCGCGTCCATTTGCGCTCAGCTGCTGTTCCTGGAGTCCGAGAATCCCAAGAAGGAAATCAGCATGTACATCAATTCGCCGGGCGGCGTCGTCACGGCGGGCATGGCGATCTACGACACCATGCAGTACATCAAGTGCCCGGTCTCGACCGTCTGCATCGGCCAGGCGGCCTCCATGGGATCGCTGCTGCTCGCGGCAGGCGACCCTGATATGCGTGTCGCCCTGCCCAATGCTCGCATCATGGTGCACCAGCCCTCCGGCGGTTTCCGCGGCCAGGCGTCCGATATCGAACGCCACGCCAAGGATATCATCGCCATGAAGAAGCGCTTGAACGAAATCTACGTCAAGCACACCGGCAAGAAGTACGCCGTCATCGAGAAGACGCTGGACCGCGACCATTTCATGACAGCGGAAGAGGCCAAGGACTTCGGCCTGGTCGACCATGTTTACGTCAAACGCGGCGAGGACGCGTAAACCCGACGTTTCGCGTCCGTACCGGATCCATGCGGCATTTCATGGCCGCATGGTGGCTCGAGTCGACCCGTGCTCGCGGCCTTTTCCGACACGACCCCATGCCAGGTCCGCTGTGCCGGAGCGCACATCCGGGCTTGCACATGGTGGGCAATGGGTGTCGTATGGGGATTCGTAAGGCGGCCTTTACGAGTGTCCGTCATATAGACCGGATGGCTGGGACTTATCCCGGCATCCGGATTGCAGGGGGCTCTTGCGGCGCAAGTCGGGCAGGGGCTGGAAACGAGTATGAGTAAGACGACGACCGAGAGCAAAAACACGCTCTACTGCTCTTTCTGCGGCAAGAGCCAGCACGAAGTCCGCAAGCTGATCGCGGGGCCGACAGTCTTCATCTGCGACGAATGCGTCGAACTCTGCATGGACATCATCAAGGAAGAAGGAAAATCGTCTCTGTCGAAAGGGCAGGAAGGTGTTCCGACCCCGCAGGAAATCTGCGACATCCTCGATGATTACGTGATCGGCCAGTCCTACGCCAAGCGGGTCCTGTCGGTCGCCGTTCACAACCACTACAAGCGCCTGAACCACGCCACGACCAACCCCGAGGTCGAGCTGGCCAAGTCCAACATTCTGCTGGTCGGCCCGACGGGGTGCGGCAAGACGCTGCTGGCCCAGACGCTGGCCCGCATTCTCGACGTGCCATTCACCATGGCCGACGCCACCACGCTGACCGAAGCCGGTTATGTGGGCGAGGATGTCGAGAATATCATCCTGAAGCTGCTTCAGTCCTCGGACTACAATGTCGAGCGCGCCCAGCGCGGCATCGTCTACATCGACGAGGTCGACAAGATCAGCCGCAAGTCCGACAACCCGTCCATCACGCGCGACGTCTCAGGCGAGGGCGTGCAGCAGGCACTGCTGAAGATCATGGAAGGCACGGTCGCCTCCGTGCCGCCGCAGGGCGGGCGCAAGCATCCGCAGCAGGAGTTCCTGCAGGTGGACACGACCAACATCCTGTTCGTGGTCGGCGGTGCCTTCGCAGGCCTGCACAAGGTCATCGCCAATCGCGGCGACCAGGCCAGCATCGGTTTCGGCGGCGCGGTCAAGGACGACGATGACCGCGGTGTGGGCGAGATCCTGCGCGGCGTTCAGCCCGAAGACCTGACCAAGTTCGGCCTCATCCCGGAATTCATCGGCCGTCTGCCGGTGATCGCGACCCTGACGGATCTTGATGAGGACGCGCTGGTCACAATCCTGACCGAGCCGAAGAATGCGCTGGTCAAGCAGTATGAGACACTGTTCGGCATGGAAGAGGTCAAGTTGACCTTCACGGAGGACGCGCTCAAGGCCATCGCAAAGAAGGCCCTGACCCGCAAGACCGGAGCGCGCGGCCTGCGTTCCATCATGGAAGGCATTCTGCTGGACAGCATGTATGACCTGCCGTCCTATGAGGGTGTGACGGAAGTCGTCATCAATGCCGACGTTGTGGAAGGCGACGGCGATGCCGCGCCATTACTGATCTACGCGGAGCCTCCGACGGAGAAAGCGGGCTAGGCTGACCGAGCTAACAGTGGCTTAACGACCGTTGCCGTTGTTAACGCATTTAAACTACGACGTCTAACTCGCTCTAAAGTTTTGTCGCTTAGGAGGAGGGCATGTTCCTGCCCTCCACACGTCGCTTCCGCAGTGCTCAAGCGGGCAATCTGACCATCACGACCAGTATCGTCGGCTTGATGCTGGCGACGGCGGTCGGCGCGTCCTTGGATGGCGCGCGGATGATGTCGTCCAAGTCCGACATCAAGGCCATCACGGATGCTGCGGCATTGGCTGCGGCCATGCCCGAAAAGCTGTCCGCCCAAGCTCGCAAGGCGGCTGCTCGCTCGATGATCGAAACCCATGCCGCGAAAGTGGACGGGATTAAGATCACCGATGAAACGATTGTCGTGCGAAATGGTGGCAAGGAGGTCGAAGTCTCGCTTGCTGCCGAGATACCGCTTCTGTTCGGCGGCCTGCTCGGGCGCGACGTCAGCCGCGTTTCCGCCGCGTCCCTGGCCATCGAAGACATGTCGGCCAGCATGTCCGACGTTTCCATTTCGGTCGTGCTGGACCTGTCCGAGTCGATGAACGACCGGTTCGACACGGGATCGCGCCTGGCGTCGGTCAAGGCGGCCCTGTCGGACACGTTCGACCTGATCTCCAACCGTTATGGCGGGGAAGCGGCTGCCGAAACCCGGTTCAGCACGGGATTGTATCCATTCAATTGGGGCATGGTGGACGATGACATGGTCGGCCTCGAGGCCGGGTCGGCCGAAGTCCTGAGAGAGATTGCCTTCCTCGGCGTGGATGAGGGCAGCGTTCCCGGTGAAGCCATGGAAATCGCGTTGGAGGGTCAGCTGGAAGCCGCCAAGACGGAAGGCAAACGCGATCGTTACATCGTCTGGATGACCGACGGTGACGTGGACAACGAAAAGGCGGACGAGAAAGGGCGTTTCCTGCCGGAACACAAAATTCTGGAAGCGGATGGGACACCGCAGTGCCAGGCTGCGTTGGCAGATGTGGCCAACCAGGAATACGTTCTCGCAGAGGCCTATCTAAAGTCCACTCAGACCCGAAGAGGGCAGAACGATGTCGGCAAACGCCCGCGTCAGCAGGGGGGAGGTAACGGTACGGATGCGCAGACCCTCGCCAACACGCCGGATCAGCTGCTGGCTGTTGTCGGTGATCTTCTGCGCGGCACCCGGGGTACGCCTGGCCATCGCAAGCAGGTGCAGGCGGCGTTGGACGCCTTGAATCTCTTCAAGCAAACCGCCATCGAATTTTGTGAACCCATGCAAACGCAGCGGGTGATCGATGTCTGCGAAGAGGCTGCGGACAATGACATTTCAATGATTGCTATCGATCTGTCCGGCGAGGATCAAAGCGCACGCGCGGTGACCGAAATGTGCGTGGGCATAATGAGCGTGGGCGAGGAGACAGGCGAAGAGCTTACGACGGGGGAAACCAAAGAGCCTTCCGCAAATTCAATGACGACCGAAACGCTCCCGGGCGGTCTGACAATCACCGTGTCCGAGGACGGAGAGTCGATCCAGGCCACAGTATCCACCCTGGCCGAACTACGTCAGGTGCTGGCGACCATGACGCCGGAAACCGGACCCGTGAGACGGACCGTCCGTCTCGTCCACTAGTCGCTTCAGAGGGTTTTCCTCTCTGCTTGAGACCCTTACGACGACCCTTTTACTGAAGACGTGACGGCCCTTCACGTCGAGAATTTCCCTGTCTCAACAATGATGTGTCTCGTGTCCTCACGGCCTCTTGATGGCTGTAGTTCGACCCCTGCCGCGTTTGTGCAACGAGGTATGGAATGCTACTGTTTCCTATCAACGATCCTTCGAATCACGCGGCTGCAAAGCCCTTGAGAATCAACGGGATCGGACCTGAGGAAATGATGTGAGCGACGAGACGGAAACTCCCGAGGGCACTACTCCGGACAAGGATCCCGGCGTGTCCCCCGTGACCATCGAGGAGGAGATGAAACGCTCCTATCTCGACTATGCGATGAGCGTCATCGTCAGCCGGGCCATCCCCGATGTGCGCGACGGGTTGAAGCCCGTTCACCGCCGCATCCTCTACTCCATGCACGAAAACGGCTTCACCCGGGACAAACCCTACAAGAAGTCCGCCCGCGTGGTCGGCGACGTCATCGGTAAGTATCACCCGCATGGCGACTCGGCCGTCTATGACGCGCTGGTTCGCATGGCGCAGGATTTCTCCATGCGACTTCCGCTGCTGGACGGGCAAGGCAATTTCGGCTCGGTAGACGGCGATCCGCCGGCCGCCATGCGTTACACGGAAGTGCGCATGGACAATCCGGCCGCGCAACTGCTCGCTGACATCGAGAAGAATACGGTCAACTTCCAGGACAATTACGACGCGTCCGAGAGCGAGCCAGTCGTGCTGCCCGCCCGCTTCCCCAACATTCTCGTCAATGGCGCGGGCGGCATCGCCGTCGGCATGGCGACCAACATCGCGCCGCACAATCTGATCGAGGTCTGCAACGCCACAATGGCGCTGATGGACGATGGCGCTTTGTCCGACGAAGCGCTGCTGGAAATCATTCCAGGGCCCGATTTCCCCACGGGCGGACTGCTCATGGGACGGTCGGGCGCGCGGCAGGGCGTCCTGACGGGCCGGGGCACGGTCACCATGCGCGCGCGGACCGAAGTGGAGGAGATCCGTAAGGACCGCTTCGCCATCATCGTCAGCGAAATCCCCTTTCAGGTGAACAAGGCGTCCATGATCGCCAAGATCGCCTCTCTCGTGAACGAAAAGCGGATCGAAGGGATCAGCGCAGTTCGCGATGAGTCTGACCGTGTGGGCATGCGCGTCGTGATCGAGCTGAAGCGCGATGCCAACGCCGAAGTCGTGCTGAACCAGCTCTACCGGTTCACGCCGCTGCAGCAGAATTTCAGCTCCAATATGCTGGCGCTCAACGGCGGCAAGCCGGAGCAGATGAATGTCCGCGACATGCTGGAAGCATTCCTCGCTTTCCGCGAGGACGTCATCGCCCGCCGGACCAAGTTCGATCTCGGCAAGGCGCGGGACCGCGCACACATCCTCGTCGGCCTCGCAACGGCCGTCGCCAATATCGACGAGATCATCCGCCTGATTCGCACGTCGCCTAATCCGGCGGCCGCGCGCGAAGCGCTGACCTCGCGAAACTGGCCGGCGGAAAGCATGGGCGCGCTGATCAACCTGATCGCCGACCCGCGCTCGCGCCTGCAAGAGGATGGCACGATCCGCCTGACCGAGGAACAGGCCCGCGCCATCCTCGACCTGCGCCTGCAGAAGCTCACCGCACTGGGCATGGAGGAGATTACGGACGAAGCCGAGAAGCTCGCCGCACGCATCACCGACCTGCTGGAAATCCTGCGCTCGCGCGACCGCGTGCGCGACATCATCCGCGAGGAGCTGACCGAAGTCCGCGACAAGTTCGGCACGCCGCGCAAGAGCGAGTTCGTCGATGGCGGGTTCGACTTCGACGACGAGGACCTGATTGCGGTCGAGGACATGGTCGTGACCGTGTCCAACAATGGCTACGTCAAGCGCACGCCGCTCGACACCTACCGTGCGCAGCACCGGGGCGGGAAGGGCCGTTCCGGCATGCAGACCAAGGACGAGGATTTCGTCACGACCGTGTTTGTCGCGACGACCCATACCCCGATCATCCTGTTTTCCAGCACCGGCATGGCCTATTCGCTCAAGGTCTGGAAGCTGCCGCAGGGCGGCGCAGCGACGCGCGGTCGGAGTTTCAACCAACTGCTACCGCTGGACGCGGACGAGAAGATCACCTCGATCATGGCCCTGCCGGAGAACGAGGACGATTGGGCGACACTGGACATCATGTTCGCGACGCGGTCCGGCAGCGTCCGCCGCAACAGCCTGGCCGATTTCACAAAGATCAACCGCAACGGCAAGATCGCGATGAAGCCGGACGAGGGCGACGGGATCGTCGATGTCCGGTTCTGCTCCGAACAGGACGACATCATGCTGACCACGGCCAACGGCCGTGCGATCCGTTTTCCGGTGACCGACGTGCGCCGTTTCAACAGCCGCGCCTCGACGGGCGTGCGGGGCATCCGGCTCGCTCACGACGACCATGTCATCAGCATGACGATCCTGCGCCATGTGGATATCACGATCGAGGAACGAAACGCTTTCCTGAAACGCGATGCGGCGGAACGCCGGGCGCTGGGAGACGAGGTCGACAGCGACGCCGATGAAGACGAGAGCGCGGAAGAGCTGACTCTGTCCGACGAACGCTACGGTTTCCTGGGCGCGAACCAGCAGATGGTGCTGACGATCGCCGATGACGGGCTCGGAAAACGGACGTCGAGCTACCGGTACAAGTCTCAGGGCCGGGGCGGGGGCGGCGTCAAGGCGCAGAACCTCGACCGTGGCAAATCGGCCGAGGACGCCACGCTGGTGCGCAGCTTCGTCGTAGAGGACGGGGACCAGATCATGCTGGTGACCGATGGCGGGCAACTCCTGCGCACGGGCGTCGACAACATCTCCATCGTGTCGCGCAGCTCGAAGGGCGTCTGGGTCATCCGGACACGCGACGGCGAGCATGTCGTGAGCGTCGGCCGGATTGCCGAAACCGAGGATGAGGACGGCGACGCGCCGGAAGCATCCGGTGAAGTCGAGGTTCCGGACGAAGGCTAGCCGGTCCGGGCGATGCCCACCGGCTGGTTCGGTGCGGGGCAGGTCAGGTCGAAGCTCTGCTGGTTCCGCTGGGCCTGGTGCTGCAGGTTGCGGATGTGGGTTGCCATGGCGTCGGTCTCGTAATTCATGTTCAGGCAGCCGAGCGTGCGTTTCGTGTCGCCGTCGATGATTGCGGCGAAGCCCGTAATGCCCATCCAGCTATTGTACTGATCGACGATGCCCCGGTCGAAGACCGCATTGGCGTTCCAGGCTCCATGGCCGCCGGAAATGTCGATATTGACATATTCGATGCGCGAGTCGCCGAGAGAGCGGAGCGCTTGGCTCAGCCGCGGTTCCACGATCTTGCAGGGCGCGCACCAGTCGGCGCGGAACATGACCACATAGACGTCCGGGATAGGAGCCGCCGCCGTATGATAGGTCTGTGCATGCGACATGACGGCCGGCAGGGCCGCCATGGCCAGGGCACAGG
>JBARXH010000104.1:0-18875 GCA_049647245.1 Litorimonas sp. | reverse complement strand
GACGTGACGGGCACGACCCTGCTGACGCACCGCGCGCTCGGCATAATCGGTCGAATGTTGGCGCTACGCGGTGAAGCCCTGTTCTACGTCGCGGGCGACGTGCTGATCCCGGCGTCGGATTGGGACTTGACCACGCGCTTATCCGTCCCGACGGCCTACCGGCTCACCTTGCCTGACACGGGCGGCGGACGGACTGTCACGGCTCTGGCCGGTGAAGTCCTGCACTTCCGCATCGGTGCGGACGCCATTCAACCGTGGACCGGCACGGCCCCGCTACGGCGTTCCAGCCTGTCGGCTGATTTGCTGCAAATCATCGAGCGGGCCATGGTCGAGGTTTACGGCGACGCCCCGCTTGGCTCGAGCATCGTTCCGTTCCCGGAAACCCCGGAAGCGGACCTGTCGGAACTGGCGCGCGGGTTTCGCGGGACGCGCGGGCGGGTGCAGGTTCGGGAGTCGGTGAACGTGTCGGCTGCCGGTGGACCGGCACCGGTGCAGGACTGGCGTGCAAATGACCTAACGCCCGATCTGTCCAAGGCGCTGATGGACAAGACGCTGGATCAGGCACGGGAGCAAATCGCGATGGCGTTCGGCATCCTTCCCGGCATCCTGAACCGGGCCACGACCGGCCCCATGATCCGGGAGGCACAACGCCACCTTGCCCAATGGACGCTATCGCCCATCGCCGGAATGATTGCGGAGGAAGCGACCGACAAGCTGGGCGGAACCGTCACGCTGAATGTCGAGCGGCCCTTGCAAGCCTTCGACACGGGCGGACGCGCTCGAGCGGCCAAGGCTTTGGTCGATACCATGACGGCGGCAAAGGAAAGCGGCGCGGACATGGGCGAGGCCATGCGGCTGGTCGATTGGGCGAAGTGACCCCGAATTGACACCACGCCCGGATCAGGGCATGAAATAACGGCAGGCCGGAGCGCTACCAACGCCCCGACCCGCCTCATCACTAACCGCTTAACAGGAGCGACCAATGACTAACGAATCCCCTACCACGAATCCGCCTGCTGAAAACCCCAACCCGCAAGGGAGCCGGATCGAGCATTTTACCGATCCAATGGGTTTTGACATCGACATGAGTGTCGAGGCGATAAACAATCCTCACCTAGTCCACCTGCGCATCGCGCTCTTGTTCGCCAACCGACCCTTGGCGGAAAACGTCAAAGTCATGGGCGGCTTTCTCAGGGACGACATGACCGGAACCCTGCTGGACGGACTTATCGGAGCGGTCGAATGGGTCGAGGCTATGCGGTCAATCCTCAACATCGCTACGGCCCGCGCCCTGCTGGCCGGGGAGATTGCGGAAATCTGTCATCTGCATTGGAATAGCGAGGAACGCACCGACTGGCTGATCGAAACATGCAAGGAGACTGGCGTTTCGATGGACGAACTTGAGGCTCGGACCCGGCCCTTGTTTGCGGCTGCGGCATAGTTATCCACAATTAGGTATATGCGTCTGCACAAACCTCTTGACCGGGGAGTATGCACCGGCGCATATACCAAATCATGGAACGCAAACACCTACACGAAGTCACCACAAGCCAACGCGAAATCTGCGACCTGCTTGGGTTCTCTCAATCGACGGTCAACGGGTGGAGGCGCAAGGGCTTTCGCCTTGTCGGGAGTGCAGAGGGTGACGAAATCGAAACCTCTCGCGGACGCCACAACACCCTGTCTGGGTTCAACGCAATCGAGTTGGGCCTGACAATTCATTTCTATCAGCACGGCATCCCGGTTGAACTCGCGCACACTGCTGCGGTGCGTATCGCGCATACTGGCCATGGTTCAAGCGGATGGGTAGGCTGCGACCCTCTCAACGACCTGACGCGCAATCCGGGGGAAACCTATCGGAAAAGCGGAGTCGCAACCTTTGTTGCCTTCACTTCGCCCGCTTACGAAGAAGCCCAAATTCGTATCATTCCGGCGGACCACGAAACGAAACTGTGGGGTGCTATCTCGGACGTGACCGGGAGCATCCTCAATCACTCTGTCCAATTTATCGAAATCGACGCTTTTGTGGGAATGCTGCGGGAGCGTTTGGGCGTGGACCGACATGCGCGCGCTGTAGAGCGCGACGCCAACTAGATGACGCGCCTAGTCGTCATGCCCGAAGACGAAATCGAGGCATTGATTGAGCGCGCTGTGGCGAAGGTGCTGGGCGGGACAAAACCGACCGAAGCTATGCTGCCCGTCCACGAGGTCGCAAAGCGGTTAGGCAAATCCAAGAAGACGATCCGCAACTGGATCCACGACGGACGATTCACAAGCTACTCTGGCGGCGACGGTTCGCCCTACCTCATATCATCCTTGGAAGTCGCGGAGTTGAGCCGTTCGGCCAATTCCTGCGGCGACGTTTCGTAATAGACCTTCAAGAGCATATCGAGTTTCTTATGACCCGTCACGCGCGCCAGATCCAAAGGGTTGTTGAAGACCCTCGCAAGCCGCGTCGTGCCTTCGTGCCGCGTGTCGTGGAACGTGAGGTTTTCAATTCCGCTCGCTCGCACGGCTGTGCGGAACACGCTGTCGCGGTCGGCATCACTGATCAGGAATGGCCGGTCATCCGGTGCGGTTCGGTCGCCCCTGACCTTCGCGACGATCTCTCTGGCATTGTGTGTAAAGGGCACAAAGCGGGGCTTGTCGTTTTTGCTTGTAGGGATGTGGACGCCGCCATCCCGAATCTCCTTATTCCGCATCCGCAATATCTCGCTGCTGCGCATGGCCGTCTCAATGGCGAACAGGAACGCGGCCCCGACGATCTGCTTTTTGCTCTGCCAAGGTTCGACATTGAGTTTCAGGAGGCCGGACAAGGTTTCGATCTCGCTGGGATAAACACGCCGCGAACGCGGGGGCGGATCGGTGAATTTACCCACATCGTCCATCGGGGAAACCCGAATAAGCTGCCATTCCTTCCGGGCGACGGTGAAGACGCTGCGAAGCAGGTTCAACTCCCGATTGACGCTGCTGTCCGCGACTTTGCCGCGCCGCATGTCGCGCCAAGCTATCAGGTCCGCCGTGGTGATCTGGCCGATAACGAAGTCGCCCAAGGGTTTCCCATTGACCTCATCGCGGGCGAACCGGTCGAGGCGGATGACCTCCCATCGTGCGCCCTTTTTTCTAGCGGATCGTTCGCGGGCGTAGCGGTCGAAAACCTGCCGCATCGTATCGCTGCTGTCGGTCCCACCAGTTATTCCAGCCTCAAACTCCCGCGCCCAGACCTGCGCTTCGCGCTTGTTGCGGAACGACTTGGCCTTGCGGATGGACTTGCCATTGACGCGGAGCGCGACCTGCGCCTGCCACTTCCCACCCTTTTGAACGAACGTCGCCATGCCGACGGTAGTAATCACGTCGTAACGACGCTGGCAACCGATGGGTTACGAACCTCCCGTGACCTTCCCAAATCGGAACAAATCGGGGGTAAAGGAAAAACAATGGAAGAACGTCGCCCATCCAGCGGAAAGGATGGTGCCCCCACACGGACTCGAACCGCGGACCCCCTGATTACAAATCAGGTGCTCTACCAGCTGAGCTATAGGGGCGTAGCCGGGCGCGCTTTAGGGCGAGCGGGGCGGCGGGGCAAGTCCTGCGTTCACAGGTTTGGCGGCCGCTTCGGCAAGGCGGCGAGGATCGTCTGCATGGGTGGCGAAGTGAAGCCCCGCAGTGTCCGCTGTGCCTGCCGGGCCGGGCTTGCGGAACGGGCCGCCCCCCTCTAGCGCTCGGACCATGTCCTCCCCCTACACGATCGGCGCCGCGCTGGCCTATATCCGGCGGCCCTATTTCCCGGCCGGGCGCGATCCCGTCGGCGAGGCGGCGTTGCGCCATCTGGCGCAGCTGCTGGCGCTGACGCTGGTTTCGATGACGGTCCTGAGCGCCGTCGCGGGCGGGATCATTTCCAGCGTGGCCGGGGAGCTGCCGGACAATGTCAACGCGGCGTTGGGGGCCTCGAATCCGGGGATGCTTCTTCTGGTCGCCGTGGGGTTCGCCCCGGTGGTGGAGGAAGTGATCTTCCGCAGTTGGCTCGGCGGAGCGCGGGCCTGCCTTCTGGGGCTGCCGATCCTCGTGTCGCTGATGGCGGTCGGCACGGCCGTGACCGGGCCCGTGGGCCCGATGCTGGGCTTTGGGCTGGCGGGTTTCCTGTCCGTCCTGGTTCTGTCGATCGGGCAGCGCTATGCGGGACTGTCCACGCAGGCGCAGAAGGAAGCGCGGTGGCGGCTGTTCCCGGTCGCCTTCTACGGCTCGACCGGACTGTTCGCGCTCCTGCACCTCAGCAATTACGAAGGCGGGTTGAGCTCGCCCATCATGCTGCTGGCCATTCTGCCCCAAGCGCTGGCGGGACTGGTCTTCGGCTATGTCCGGATGCGGTTCGGCCTCGGCGCGGCGATCGCCTTCCATGCGCTCTACAATCTCGTGCTGACCGGCCTGTTCATCGTGTCACAGTCGCTGGCCGGGGTTCCGGATGCAGCGGCGGCGGTCGCGCCTCTTGTCGCGCTGCTTCCGCCTGCCTAAGGGCCTGCGGATGAGCGACACGAACCGCAAGCGCATCCTGATCACGTCCGCGCTGCCCTACATCAACGGGGTGAAACATCTGGGGAACCTGGCAGGCTCCATGCTGCCGGCGGATGTCTATGCGCGCGTGCAGCGCCTGCTGGGCCATGACGTGCTCTACATCTGCGCGACAGACGAGCACGGAACTCCGGCCGAGCTGGCAGCCGCGGATGCCGGCATGGAGGTCAAGGCCTATTGCGACGCCATGCACGAGGCGCAAGCCAAGGCCGGGGCGGACTTCGGTCTGTCCTATGACTGGTTCGGGCGGTCCTCCGGCGCGGCGACGGCGGCGCTGACCCAGCATTTCTCCGCCGTGCTGGAGCGCAACGGGCTGATCGAGGCGCGCACCTCCAAGCAGGTCTATTCCAATGCGGACGGGCGCTACCTGCCGGACCGCTATGTGGAGGGGACCTGCCCGAATTGCGGGTTCGAGAAAGCGCGCGGCGATCAGTGCGACAATTGCGGCAAGCTGCTGGACCCCGTCGATTTGATCGACCCCTACAGCGCCGTGTCCGGCTCGCGCGACGTGGAGATCCGGGAGACCGAGCATCTCTACCTGAAACAGAGCGAGATGAGCGGGCGCCTGCGCGACTGGGTGCAGTCCAAGACGAGCTGGCCGCCGCTGGCGACCTCCATCGCGATGAAATGGCTGGACGAGGGGCTGCGCGACCGGTCGATCACGCGCGACCTCGACTGGGGCATTCCGGTCGTGGATGCGAACGGCAATCCGCGGCCGGGTTTCGAGGGCAAGGTCTACTATGTCTGGTTTGACGCGCCCATCGCCTATATCGGCGCGACGCAGGACTGGGCGGCGGAAACGCACGGCGACTGGGAGTCGTGGTGGCGCACCGACAAGGGCGCCGATGCAGTCGAATACTTCCAGTTCATGGGCAAGGACAATGTCGCCTTCCACACGCTGAGCTTTCCGACAACCTTGATGGGGTCCGAGGAGCCATGGAAACTGGTCGACACGCTCAAGGCCTTCAACTGGGTGACCTGGTACGGGGGCAAGTTCTCTACATCGTCCAGGCGCGGTGTGTTCATGGACCAGGCCATCGACCTCGCCCCGTCCGATACGTGGCGCTGGCACCTCATGGCCAATGCGCCGGAGAGTTCGGACGCGGCCTTCACCTGGGAGGAGTTCCAGGCCAGCGTGAATTCGGACCTGGCCAATGTGCTGGGCAACTTCGTCAACCGCATCACCAAATATGCCGGGTCGAAGTTCGACGGCGCCGTGCCGGACGGTGGTGCCGCCGGAGAGCACGAGGCCTGGGTCCGGGACGAGATCGCCCAGCGCCTGCCGCAGATGGTGGCGCATTTCGAGGCGCGCGAATTTCGCAAGGCCCTGGGCGAAATGCGGGCGATCTGGGCGTCCGGAAATGAATACCTGACCCGCGCCGCGCCGTGGACGCATTACAAGACCGACGTCGATCAGGCTGCCGTGGGCGTGCGCATGGGGCTGAACCTCGCCGCGCTGTTCGGAACGATCGCGCAGCCCGTCATCCCGGACGCGGCCGGGAAGATCCTGGATGCGCTCGACGTCGCGCCGGATGCGCGCGGCTGGGCATTCGATGGATGGGACGGTGCGTTGCCCGCGGGTCATGCCGTGTGCGCGCCGGATGTGCTGTTCGCCAAGATCGAGGACACTCAGGTCGAGGCCTGGACCGAGGCCTTCGGCGGAAGCGAGGCAGGCTGATGTATCAACGCTCCGTCTCGTTCCCGGAGGCTGTCCGGCTCGGCTTCTCCAAATATTTCGACTTTTCCGGCCGGGCCCAGCGCTCGGAATACTGGTTCTTCATCCTGTTCACGGTGATCGGATCGATTGCGGGCACGGCCGTGGATGCGGCACTGTTCGGGACGGGCGACGAAGGCGGACCCGTCTCCGGCCTGTTTTTCCTCGCCACCTTCATCCCCAGCCTGTCCGTCGGCTGGCGCCGGCTTCATGACACGAACCGGTCCGGCCTGTGGATCCTTCTGCCCTATGCAACGCTGATCTGGATGATTGCGGCGCTGATCGTGCTGGGGATCAACGAGGACGGGACGGGCGTGGGCGCGGTCGCCATCGGTGGCGTGTTCGCCTTCTTCGCCTCGCTGGTCTGGGTGATCGTGATGCTCGCGCAGGACGGGGACGAAACGACGAACCGCTACGGCCCCAGCCCGAAATACGACGAGACGGCGTTCGACGAGATCGCTCCGTGACGCCGCCCAACGTGGCGATCTACAACTGGATCCGGCAGGGACTGGATTTCAAGGGCCGCTCGAGCCGGTCGGATTACTGGTGGCCGCGCGTCATGGTGCTGACCGTCAATCTGGTGCTGCTCTTCGTCTTCACGGCCGGGCTCGGTCCGGAAAAGTCGCAGGTCCTGATCGACTGGCTGGCCAGCAATCCCACCACGCTCGAAGGGCTGGAAGAGGTGGGGCCGCTGCCCTCCATGTCGCTGTTCGCCCTGGTGTTCGTGATCGTGTTCGGACTGTTCACCCTGATCCCGGATATTGCAGTGGCGTGGCGGCGGTTCCAGGACATGG
The DNA here is from genome assembly GCA_049647245.1 of Litorimonas sp. GTDB lineage: Bacteria > Pseudomonadota > Alphaproteobacteria > Caulobacterales > Maricaulaceae > Litorimonas. Next base: position 11,798 of record JBARXH010000104.1, on the reverse strand, counting down.
ACCGTCCCGGCTGGCTGCACATCGTCTTTCTGGTGCTGGGTGCGTTCGTGCCGTTCGTGGCCCTCGTGGAATATGGATGGTTCGCAGTTCCGGGGACGGACGGCGAGAACCGCTACGGTCCCGACCCGACGCAGCGCTGGCGGTGAACGTAGATCAACCCGCCATGCGGTCGTAGCCAGAGATCGGGACGCGCGGCTTCGCCAGCGCCGATCCGATCAGCACGAAGATGCCCGCAATGGCCGCCCAGCCGATGGCCGGGCTTTCCACCTCGCCCAGCAGGTGGCGCACGGCCAGCCACGCCAGGCCCCATACGGCGGGCAGGACGTAGACCTTGTTGCAATAGGACCGGCGGCACACCCAAACGATCAGGCCAAGCGCGGCCGCGAGTATGAGGAGGCTGCTCGTCACGTTGGCCGCTCTGTCTGCGAACAGGTCGTAGGCGATCGGCGTCCAGTTCAGGAATACGGCGAGGCTGCACCAGCCCGCGATCAGGCTGATCGGCCACCAGCTCATGAGGCGTTCCGCCGCCGTGACCGCGTTGACCCGTGCGGTGAACTTGACCGTCGCCACGATCAGCGCGGCGACGCTCGGCACGAAGATCAGGGCGCTCGCCCACTGCACCGCGTTGTCCGGCGCGTAGGCCGTGATCAGCCCCCAACCGCACACGCCGGCGAAGCCGAGCGCCGTCCACCAGCCGACCTCGCGGAAGACGGTGCGCGTGCGGTTGCGCGGCAAGGCCTGCAACACGCCGTAGGCGATCACGCCGACGAAAATGGGAAACCAGATCGAAAAGGCCGGCCCCAGCGGGACCAGCAGGTTTTCGCTCATGTCGGAAAAGTCGCTCGCGGACCGCGCGCCCCCGTCGATCAACCAGAGGGAGGACAGCACCCACATGAGCGGCGCCAGAACGAGGTTCAGGCTCTGGCGGAGATAGTCGCTCACACCCGCAGTCGCATGGGCGGGATTGGAGAAGGGCGTTTCGGTCATGGCATTGTTACGCATCCGGACCCCGAAGGATGCAGGGCCGGGACGGTTGGGATCACGGGTGGCGCGCTTTTCTTGCCCCGCCCGTCGAAACTCGTGCTAGGGTCGGGGTCTACCCACCCAGAAGGAAGGCCGTGTTTGCATGTCCAGATCGTTTCCAAAGGCATCGATGTTTCCAAAGCGCTCGAAGAGCGCGTCCAGGACCGCCTCGAGGATATGATGGACAAATACATACACCGCGAAGGGGACGCGCAAGTCTCCGTGTCGCGCGAAGGCACGGGCTTCCGCACCGTCGTGTCGGTTCACCTGCCCAGCGGCGCGACCTTCGAAGGGCAGGGCAATGCGCCCGAAGCCTATGCCGCCTCCGACGAAGCGCTGGAGCATATCGAGAAGCGCCTTCGCCGCTACAAGCGCCGCCTCAAGGACCACAGCCAGAAGGCCAAGGCCAAGGAAGCCGCCCTGTTCGTGCTGTCCAATCCGGTCGAGCCGGAAGAGCGCGAGGACGAGGAAAACCTGCCCGCTTCCGACGAACCCATGGTCATTGCGGAAAAGACCGGCCGGATCCGGACGCTGACGCCGGGCATGGCGGCTCTGGAAGTCGGGCTGGCCGATTCCGGCGTGGTGGTGTTCCACAATTCCCGCCACGGCGGACTGAACGTGGTCTACAAGCGCGCGGACGGCCATATCGGCTGGATCGATCCGAAGACGGATGGCTGATGCGGCAGCCGCGCCGCCGACTTGATCCAGGATAGAGGTGTGCGGGCCGGGCTTGTCTCGGTCTTCGAGTGCGGGTAGGGGGCGCGCGTTGCCGCGAACGCCCCCACCTTTGGCACACCCTTACCCCGGGCCGCGCACACGACACCGAATCCACCCGCCCTGCGACACGGGCCGGACCCACTGAGACCCGCCATGACCGACCGCGCCCTCTTCAGCGCCGAGACGATGATTTGCGATTTGGGAGCCTCGAGCTCCAAACAGCTGTTCCGCGACATCGCCCTTCGCCTGATCGACGCCCATGACCTCGAAGCCAAGGGCGTGGTGTGCCGCGACATCGTCGCCGCCGCCACCGAGCGTGAACGTCTCGGTTCCACCGGCGTGGGCAACGGCGTGGCGCTGCCCCATGCGCGTATCGAAGGCATGGACCGCGTCGTGGCCGCGTTCGCCCGCCTGTCCGAACCGCTGGACTTCGATGCGGTGGACGGCCGGCCGGTCGATCTGGTCTGCTTCCTGCTGGCGCCGGCGGATTGCGGCGGGGCGCATCTGCGCGCGCTCGCCCGCGTGTCGCGCGTCCTGCGCCGTCCGGAAACGCGCCAGCGCCTGCGCGCCGCGCCGGATGCCGAAGCGCTCTACGCCATTCTCGCGGACGACACGGCCAGCGCGGCCGCGTAAAGCTTTCGCGAAACCCCGCGTCGGGACCTAGACGCGCGGCGGGCCTGTTGCCATACCTGCCCCATGCCGATCGGACCCTCCCAGCGCTACTTCAACCGCGAGCTCTCCTGGCTGCAGTTCAACACGCGCGTCATGGAAGAAGCGCGCAACAAGAGCGTGCCGCTGCTCGAGCGACTGCGCTTCCTGTCCATCTCGGCCTCCAACCTCGACGAATTCTACATGGTCCGGGTGGCGGGCCTGCGCACACAGATGCTGGCGGGCGTGAACGCGCCCAGCTTCGACGGGCTGACGCCGGAGCGCCAGCTGGAGAAGATCGCCAAGCAGGTCGACAAGCTGATCGACGCGCAGGAACAGTGCTGGGTCACCTTGCGGGGCGAGCTTGCGAAGAAGAAGATCGTCGTGTCCAGCGTGGCCGATCTAGACGAAGACAGCCGGGCCGAGCTGCGCGACCGGTTCGAGACGCAGATCCTGCCGCTCCTGTCTCCGCTGGCCGTGGATGCGGCCCACCCGTTTCCGTTCCTGTCCAACCTGTCGATCGGCCTCGCCGCGTCGCTGACCCACCATGCCGACCCGGACGAAAGCGCGTTCGGCCTCGTGCCCATCCCGACGCACGTGCCGCGCTTCCTGCAGCTGTCGGCCGGGACGAAGAAGCGCGACTATGTCCGGATCGAGGACGTCATCGGCCACTTCCTGCCGGACCTGTTCCCGGACTCCGACGTGGGCAGCGTGGGGCTTTTCCGCATCACGCGCGACAGCGACATCGCCATCGACGAGGAAGCCGAAGACCTCGTCCGCCATTTCGAGTTCCTGCTGAAGGAACGCCGCCGCGGCCGCGTGATCCGGCTGGAACTCAACGAGGGGATCGATCCCGACCTGCGCCACTTCCTGGTGGAAAGCTTCGAGTGCTGGGACGAGGACATCCAGGAGGCGGAGTTCCTCGGCATGGTCGACCTGAAAGGCCTGATCGACAAGGGTCGGCAGGACCTGCTCTTCCCGCCCTTCCAGGCGCGCTTCCCCGAACGCATCCGGGATTATGACGGCAACCACATCGCGGCCATCGCGGCCAAGGATATTCTCGTCCATCATCCCTACGAGGAGTTCGACGTGGTGATCCAGTTCCTGCGCCAGGCCGCGCGGGACCCGGATGTAGTGGTCATCAAGCAGACGCTCTACCGCACGTCGGACGACAGCCCGATCGTGCGTGCGCTGATCGACGCGGCGGAAAGCGGCAAGAGCGTCACGGCGCTGGTCGAAATCCAGGCCCGCTTCGACGAGGCGACGAACCTGAAGTTCGCGCGCGATCTCGAACGGGCCGGCGTGCAGGTCGTCTACGGCCTGCTGGGCTTCAAGACCCACGCGAAAGTGTCGCTCGTGATCCGCCGGGAAGGGGACCGGCTGCAGACCTACACCCATCTCGGGACTGGCAATTACCACGCGCTGAATGCGAAAATCTACACGGACCTCGCCCTCTTCACGGCGGACCCGGTGATCGGTGCGGATGTGGGCAAGCTGTTCAACTTCGTTACCAGCTCGTCGCGCCCGAGGGACCTTCAGAAGCTGACCCTGGCTCCGCACGGGCTGCGCGACGCGCTCTACGCCCATATCGATGCGGAGATCGGCAACGCCAAGGCAGGGCGTCCGTCCGGCATCTGGGCGAAGATGAATGCGCTGGTCGATGAGGGGGTCATCGAAAAGCTCTACGAGGCGAGCCAGGCGGGCGTGCCCATCGATCTGGTGGTGCGCGGCATTTGCTGCCTGCGTCCGGGCGTCGAAGGCCTGTCCGAGACTATCCGGGTCAAATCCATCGTCGGACGCTATCTCGAGCATTCTCGCATCGTGGCATTCGCCAACGGCCATGCCCTGCCGTCCCACAATGCCAAGCTGTTCATGAGTTCCGCCGACTGGATGCCGCGCAATCTGGACCGCCGGATCGAGACCCTCGTGCCGATCGAAAGCCCCACCGTCCACGACCAGGTTCTGGACCAGATCATGGTCGCCAACCTGATGGACAACACCAATAGCTGGGACCTGCAGCCGTCCGGAAAATATGCCCGGCGCAAGCGCGAGGCGGGCGAAGAGCCCTTCTCCGCACACCAGTATTTCATGGACAATCCGTCGCTCTCGGGGCGGGGCGAGGCACTCAAGAAATCGCGCCCGGCGGAGCTGCCCGACCCGCCGCGCTTCACGCCGCGTCTGGTGTCCTGAAGGCGGTCTGCACTGTCCGATCCGTTCAAAGTCCCGGACAATGGTCCCGAACAGGCCGGCGTGCTCGACATCGGGTCGAACTCGATCCGCTTCGTCGTCTACGACATTTACGGGTCGCACTTCACGCCTGTTTATAACGAGAAGGTTCTCGCCGGCCTGGGCCGCGACCTGAAAGGTACGGGCCGGTTGTCGGAAGACGGCAAGCGCCTCGCCCTCGACAGCCTGTCCCGCTTCAAGGCCATCGCGCAGGCGCGCGGCCTGAAACACCTGCTCGTTGCGGCGACCGCCGCCATGCGCGAAGCCGAGGACGCGCCCGCCTTCATCGAGGAAATCCGGGACCGCACAGGACTTCACGTCAAACCGGTTTCCGGAAAGGAGGAAGCCCGCCTGTCCGCGCTGGGACTGCTGGCCGGCGATCCGGATGCGCGGGGGCTGGCGGCCGATCTTGGCGGAGCGTCGCTGGAGCTGATCCGCATCCGCGACCGCAAACCGGGCAAGCGCATCTCCCTGCCGCTGGGTCCGTTCGACGTGGTCGGGGGCAACCTGCGCGAGGCCGACTACGATGCGCTGATCCCGCAGATCGACGCGCAGCTCTCCGGCTTGCCGGACGCTCTGTCCGACACGGACACGCTCTACCTGATCGGCGGGGCGTGGCGGAACCTCTCGGCCATCCACATGAACCGCTCGCTCTATCCGCTCAAGACGATGCAGAACTATGCGCTCGATACGCTGGACGCCGCCCTGCTGGCGCGATGGGCCTACAATGAAGGGCGCGAGTCTCTGTTCGACTGGCCGGGCCTGCGCGAACGCCGCGCAGAAACGCTGCCCTATTCCGGATTGCTGCTCGAACGGCTGATCCGGGTCCTGAAACCGCGCCGCATCGAAATCTCTCTGACGGGCCTGCGCGAAGGGTTGGTCTTCGACTACCTGCCACCGGACGTCCAGGCGCGCGATGCGCTGCTCGACGGCTGCCGCGACTTCGCTTCCGGCTCGCTGCAGTCGGAGCTGTTCGGCCCCCCTCTCATGTCGTTCGTGGAGTCGATCGCGGACATCCTGCCGGACGCGTTCGGAGCGGAGAAGGACCGCCGCCTGCGCCACGCCGCCTGTCTGCTTGCGGGCCTCGGCAAGAACCTGCACCCGGATTACCGTGCGGAGCTGGTCTTCGAGGATGTGCTCTATGCGCCGATTTCCGGCCTCTCTCATCCGGAGCGCGTCTGGCTGGCGCTCGCCCTGTTCCGGTCGGTCTCGCGCAACCGCAAGCCGCCCAATCCGGATGCGGTGGACCGGCTGCTGAACGACGCGCAGATAAGCGCGGCCGAGGCGCTGGGCGATGCCATCCGGCTGGCGATCGTCGCCACGGGCCGAACGCCGGATCTCGTGGGGGCGTTGCAGCTGTCCCATGACGGCGAGGTCTTGCGCCTGCACTGCGACGACCCGGCGCTGGTCACGGACCAGGTGCGGTTCCGCACCGCCAAGCTCGCCGAACGGCTCGGCCTGACGGGCTCGGCGTGACAGTCCTGCGACGAAAGCGTCATGGGTCTGTGGCTTGCCACCCACCCGGAATTCCGCAACATTCCAGGGGCGAATCGAAACGGAGTTGCACGCTTTCAGTCTGACTTTCGCCCATAGTCGTCATGCCGGCCGGCCATCTTCACAGGGAGGCCGCCTGTGAGCGCGTCACCAGTTCTCTCCTCCGCCCTCGATGGGGCCACGCCCGTCAGCCAGGGCAACTATCCCTGCCTCATCCTGAATGCGGACTACCAGCCGCTCTCCTATTTCCCGCTGTCGCTCTGGTCGTGGCAGGATGCGATCAAGGCCGTCTTCCTCGACCGGGTCAACGTCATCGACCATTACGAACAATGCGTGCGCAGTCCGACCTTCGAGATGCAGATGCCCTCGGTCGTGGCGCTCAAGGACTATGTGCCGCAGAACCGCACGCCCGCCTTCACCCGGTTCAACCTGTTCCTGCGCGACGGGTTCGAATGCGTCTATTGCGGCGCGACGGAGGAACTGACCTTCGATCACGTCATCCCGCGCCGTCTGGGCGGCAAGACCAGCTGGAGCAACATCGTCGCGGCCTGCTCGTCCTGCAATCTGAGAAAGGGCGGACGCCATCCGAAGGAGGCGCGGATGCACCCGCGCATCAAGCCCCAGCGCCCGACCATGCACCAGCTGCAGACCCAGGGCCGGCGCTTCCCGCCGAACCACCTGCACGACAGCTGGCTTGACTATCTCTACTGGGACGTCGAATTGAAGGCGCAATGAAGATCCATCCCTACGCCATTCTCCTCGGGGTCGCGATCGGCCTGATGAGCCTGTTCGCCCTGCGGCACCCCATATTCGCGCTGATGGCGGGACTGATCGCCGTACTCGGCCTCGACATGGTCATGCGCGTCGCGAAGGACTGGCCGAAGAAGCCCAAGTGAGGTCGAGCCGACCCTAGCGTCGGCGCTCCTCGTCGGTGCGCCATTCCCGGCCACCCGCGCGTATGCCCACTTCGGGCTTGAACCGGCCTTGGTCGCTTTTCTTCGGCGGTGTGGGGTTCACCTGTTCGCGCACCGCCCGGAGATCCGACAGGGAGCCCTCGAATTCGGGATCGACACCGAGCCCGAAGGATGTTTCGGGTGGGGCCTCGAGCACGAACGGATCGTCCGTTTCCGGCAAAGCGTCGGCCGGAAGAGTGGAAGTCCCGCCCGAAAGGGCAGAGAGATCCATGAAGGGCAGCGTGTCGTCGAGCTCCAGCGCGTCGAGATCTAGCACCAGAGACTCCGCCATAGGGGGAACATCCTCATCCGGTTCCGGGGTCTGCGCCGACGCGCCGCCCGCCGAGAGGGCCAGAGCGCAAAGTGCCGAGATCGTCTTGCCGCAATGGTTCATGGGCCTCTCCCTTGTCGGCATCGGCATAGACGAGCCGGACTGGGTCGTCCTTGCCGGGGGATGACATTGGGGACGGGTTCCTAGGCCCCCGCTTCCCGCTTGATCCGTTCCACCATGGAGCGCAGTCCGTTGGCGCGCTGGGTGGAGAGGTGTTCCGACAGGCCCAGCGCGTCGAACAGCGCTTCGGTGTCGAACTCGCGCACGACGGCGTCCGCCTTGTTGGAGAAGACCTGCGTGGCGATAGCGACCAGGCCGCTGACGATATGGGCGTCCGACTCGCCGCGGAAGACGAGCTGTCCGTCGCAATTGCGGTCGCTCACCAGCCAGACCTGGGAGGCGCAGCCGCGGACCTTGTTGGCCTCGGTCCGCTCAGCCGCATCAAGCGGAGGCATGGCCTTGCCGAGATCGATGACGTGCATGTAGCGTTCTTCCCAGCCGTCGAGGAACTCGAAATCCTCGATCAGCTCGGCGACGTCGTCCGGCCAGTTTTGCGTTTCGCTCATGGGCGGGCAGATAGGGGGGCGACGCCCCGCCTGCAACCGTGCCGGCGCGGGTGCCAGGCCCGGCTCGGAGGTACGGGAATCCCCGCCTGTCACTTCCCCTGACGGGGGAAGCGGGTGGAATCCGGACTGCGTCTGAGCCTTTTGTGGAGGATGATGAGCGCTAGGGTAGACAGATGAGTCGCACCGCCGACACCCGTCATGACGCCTCGCTGGCTCCGCGCCTGCTCGGACCCATGTTGATCTGGCTCGCCGTCGTTCTGGTCGGTGGAGCCGTGACGGCCTTCGCCACCGGAGCGATGGACCCGGCGGGACGCATCGCGGTCGGGCTGGCCCTCCCGGCGCTCCTGTCTCTGCTTTTGCTGCCCGCGCTGCACCGGACCTGGTCGCAGGTGCTCTTGTTGGCGCTGTGGACCGGCTTTGCCGTCGTAGCCACCTTGATCGGAGGGCTGTTCCCGGCTGCCATCACCTTCCTCTGCATCCCGGCCATCGCCATGCTGTTCACGCGCGAACGCGTGGTGGAAGCTCTCGTCCTGGCCGTCCTCGCCCTGATCGCGACATTGCTGGCGCTGACTTTGGTGGAACTGGGCGGCTCGCCCCTCTCGACGTCGGCCGTGAGCGTTTTCGCCATGCTGGGCACGGCAGGGACGCTGGCCCTGACGGTCGCGGCCATGATCGCAGGCACGCAAGGGACTGACCGCACCCTGGCCGCATCGACCAGTTTCGAAGGCTGGGCCGACGGCGTGGCGGGCGGGCTGTTCGCCTTCGATTCGCAAGACCGACTTCTGTCCGCCAATGCCGAGGGTATGGAGCAATTCGGCCTGTCCACCATCGACGCGCGCGCCGGCATCGATCTGGCGACGCTGGCCGGGACCGGCGAAGCCGGACGCGAAATGACCGAAGCCGCCGAGCTGGCCCGTCGCAATAAGCGGTCCCTGGAAACCCGCATGGCGCTCCCGTCCCTCGGGGCCGGGCAGTCAGCCAATCAGCTCGACATGACCTATACACCCCTGCCGGACGGGGGGCTGATGCTCCATGCCATCGACCGCACGGCGTCCGCGGCGCAGCTGGAGCAGCTCCGCCGTCTGCAAACGGTCGCCGAGCGCGAGGCGCAGGAAAAGACTCTCTTCTTCGCCGGTGTCAGCCATGAGCTGCGCACGCCGCTCAATGCCATCATCGGCTTTTCGGACATGATGCGCTCGCGCCTGTTCGGACCTCTGCCGGGAAAATATGCCGAATATGCCGACCTGATCCACGATAGCGGCCAGTACATGCTCGACCTGATCGGCGACGTGCTGGACCTGTCCAAGGTCGAGGCGGGCAAATACACCCTGGTGCCCGACACATTCGACATGGCCGACGTGGTCCGCAGTTCCGTGAAGATGATCCGACCCGCCGCCGACTCCGCCGATGTCGCCATCGAGATCGATGTGCCGGAGGACGATCCGCTACTGATCACGGCCGACCGCAAGGCCAGCCGCCAGATCCTGCTCAACCTCATGTCCAACGCCGTGAAATTCTCCCCCAAGGGATCGACCATCACGGTTTCCGCGGACGAATTGCGGGACGGACTGACCCTGAGCGTGTCCGACGAGGGCCCCGGCATGAGCGAGACGGACATTGCGCGCATCGGCGAACCGTTCGCGCAGGGCGACGCAGGCCGCGACGCGGACGTCCGCGGCTCCGGCCTCGGCCTGTCTCTCGTCAAGACGCTGGCCGAACTGCATCAGGGATCGCTGGAGGTCAGTTCGGAGTCCGGAGAGGGCACGGTCGCCACCGTGACGCTGCCCTCGATCGACAGCGCGACCTAGGGCTGCGCCCTCATCCCATCAGCCTTCGTCGGCAGCATCCCGTGCCGTCGGTCCGGCGAAAGCCATTCCGATCATGAACATCAGGACCAGCACGCACACGCCCAGCGCCAATGGCAGCGTCTGGGCCTGACCGAAGCCGGCGGCCTTCATCTCGGGATTGCGGATTTTCACATGCCGCCACAGCTCCGTCCGCAGCTCTCCCGCGCGGGTGGACAGATCTGTCAGGCCGCGTTTCGTCGTCTTGCCGGCGCGCGACGCCTTGGCCTCGTCCAGGGCGCGCCGAGCTGCGTCTGGCGCTTCGCTCAGGCCCAGCGTGGCGGTTTCGACCACGGCGTCGAGACGGGCCGCATCGGCCTGGCTGCGGACCGTGGCGGAGAATCCGGTCCAGCGGGCATCGACCCAGTCGCCCACATCGGCGATACGGGGTTCGGGCCAGTCGATGTCTCTCAGGGCGGCGGCCCTGGCCTTGGCGATCTGGGTCAGGGACTGCGGCTCCGGCTCACCGCTCGCGAGGCCCAGCGCTTCGGGCAGGGGCAGAGCGGTCTGTGCCATGTAGACGCTGTCGTCGTTCCACTGTGTGACGGCCCCGCTCAGAGCGTTCCAGAGGTCGGCCGAGCGGAGCGGATCCAGGGCTTCGGCGAAGCTGCTTTGCGGCGTGTTGGACACGATCCCGACCAGCCGCCCGTCGCGCAGCGGATAGACGGCGGCAACGCCCGTCGCCCGGGCGATTTTCGTCCGGCTGAGCGTGCGCGCAGCCTGGAGCATGGCCTGCTCGCCGTCCAGGCTGGCGAACTGCCCGGCAAGCCCCGACGGGCCGCTCTCGATCGTCTGGCCGCGCCAGGCGGACAGCAGACCGCGCGGGGCCGTGAGCCTGACATGCCGCTCGATCTCGGTCACGGGTTCGATGCGCAGGACGTGGCGCACGCGGTCATCCGTGTCGCCCCGGACGAAACCGGCCTGCGTCCAGCCTTGTCCCGTGGACCGGGCCAGTTGCGCGACCACGCCGAGTGAGGTGGTGAAGTCGAAATTGGTTTCGGGCAGCACCAGCACGGTCTTCGCTCCGGCGTCGCGGCCGAAATCGGTTCCGTCTGCAGCGAAGCGCGACAAATCCGTGGTCGGCGTGGGGGCCGGCGTGTCGAGGCGCAGTTCAGAGCCTTCCGCAATGGCGATGAAAGGCGGGCTGGCATCGCAGCGCGGCGAGGGATTGCCATCGATGGTCGTCAGCTCCAGCCGGTTGTCCGCGCCTTTCAGCAGGCCCGGCGGGATCGGGTAAGCGACCGTCTTTCGACGGCCCCGCACGCGGGCCTGTCCCAGCGTCTGTCCGTTGAGGGTCGCGGCAAGCTGCGAGCCGGATTGGGTCTGCCCGTCCCGCGTGAGACGGAGCAACAGCTCGCCTTCGCTGGCGGCGGGGTCGGCCACGTCGAATTTGAAGGAGCGGTGCAGTCCGGTCTGAACGGACAGCATGTCGAGCCGGGCGCGGTTCCTCACCAGATGCCGGTCCGCATCCAGCGGGCTTGTCTGGGCGGCCTCTTCCGGCGAAATCGCCCGGCGATGCGTCGCGGGCAGGGTCCTGGCGGCGAAGGCGGACACGGCCTCCATGACCTGCGCGTCCGTATCGCCCGTCAGGTAGAGGCGGCCGGGGTGCGTTTCGGAGACGGCGATCTGCGCGCCCAGCGTCTGCAGTAGGTTCGGGTCGTCCGTATAGTCCGCCAGATGTTCGCGCCGGACCATGAGAATGTCGAAGTCGGCTTCGCCCGCACTGAGCCGGAAATCGGGGACGTCCGCCATGCGCAGCCCGACCGCCTGCGCGGCGAGAGCCTGCAGCTTGGTCTGTTCGGGGCCGGATGCGACCAGCCCGACCAGTCGGGGCGCGAAGAGCGGGCTGTCGAACAGAGCTCCCACGTCCCGCAGGGACAGGCCCGTATCGCGTGGAAGCGCGGCGACATCAAGGCGGGACTCGCGCAGGTCGACGCGGTAGCCGCCCGAGGGCGCGTCGCAACGCACGGCGTAGGACAGGCGCAGCACATTGCCC
>JBARXH010000103.1:0-10579 GCA_049647245.1 Litorimonas sp. | reverse complement strand
GGTCTGGACGCTGTGATCGTCAATGCGGAGAATGCGGCAGGCGGTTTCGGCATCACGCGCGGCACGGCGGAGCAATTGTTCGACGCGGGCGCGGACGTGCTGACGCTGGGCAACCATACATTCGACCAGCCGCAGGGCATCCCGCTGATCGACAGCGAGCCGAGGCTGCTCAGGCCCGCCAACTACCCGCCCGGCACGCCGGGTCGGGGGGCGAACCTCTATGACGTGAACGGCTACCAGATGCTGGTGGTGAGCCTGCACGGGCGGGTCTTCATGGACGCGCTGGACGACCCGTTCGGCGCGGCCGAGCGCGAACTGGCGGCCGCGCCGCTGGGCGAGGTCGCGGACATCGTCGTGGTCGACATGCACGCCGAAGCCACGTCTGAAAAGAACGCCATGGGCTATTTCTGCGACGGCCGCGCGAGCCTGGTCGTCGGCACGCACCAGCATGTCCCGACCTCCGACACGCGCATCCTGCCGCAGGGCACGGCCTACCAGACGGATGCGGGCATGTGCGGCGACTATGATTCCATCATCGGCATGGAGGTGGACGAGCCGCTGCGCCGGTTCACGACCCGGATGCGCTCGGCGCGGTTCGAGCCTGCGACCGGACCGGGCACGCTGTGCGGCGTCTTCGTGGAGACGGGCGCGAACGGACTGGCCGTGCGGGCCGAGCCGATCCGGATCGGCGGACAGCTGGCCGCGCAAGTGCCGGAGGCCTGAGGACCGACGCCCGACCATTTGTCTGACCGAATGTTCACGCGGGCCTGACCGCATGTTCACGTGCTGTTGGCGTTTTCCGTGGCAAAGCGGACCCATGACACGCCTGACGACACGCCACATGACACGCCAAATGACACGTTCGGTCCCCCTCTGCGCGCTTGCCCTGCTCATGGCGGCGCCCGCGTCCGCCGACATTTTCGAGATCGCCGCCGCCAACCGGGCGTCCGGCGCGACGGACACGCCCGCCACCGTACCCTACATCCACACGGCCGACGTCACCGTGTCGGGCCGCAAGGGCGACGAGGTGCAGGATCCGGTCACGGCCCGCCTGCGCATCGATCCAAGCCAGCCACCCGGCGAGCGGGTCTCCGTCCTGTCGCGCAGCGATGCGGATTCGGAGGAAATGAACACGGCCCTGGCCGACCTGATCGAGCAGATCGAGGAGAACGACCTGGAAGACCAGCGCGACGGCTTCTGGTGCAGCGCCCGGGACCGGGGCGACTTCGCGGTGACGCCTGCCAACTACGCCGTGATCGGCGAGTCGGACGGCATCGTCCGGCTGGAGCCGACACCGGATCGGCGCGTGCAGCTGATGATGGGCGAGGACGATCTGGACGAGCTGGACGGGCAGGAGCGCGGCATCGCCAAGCGCCTGGCCGACCGGCTGGAAGGCGAGCTGCACCTGGACGCGTCGGACGGACAGATGCGCGGCATGGCCTTCCGCATGACCCGGCCTTTGCGGGTCATGCTGATCGCCAAGGTCAAGGCGATGGACGTCGCGGTGGAGTGCGACCGCGCGCCCAACGGCTATCCTTACGTGTCGCGCTTTTCCATGCACGTCACGGCCGGCGCGTTCGGCCGCGACATGGTCAACGACATGGAGATCGTCGTCGGCGAGCTGACGCCGGTCGGGTCCGACAGCTAGGCGATTTCGGCCGCCGGACGGTCGCCCCGGAACAGGCTGAGCGGGTCGCGCAGCAGGCCCATCAGCGTCTCGCGGCGCAGGACCAGCATCACGACCTGGGACAGCCAGACCAGCACGGCCATCACGAAGAGAAGCCCGCCATCATTATTGGGATCGATGCCCAGCGGCGTGAAGAGGTGGAAACTGACCGCGCCCGTCATCACGCCCAGCGCGATCAGGTTGCCGAGCACGCCGAACTTGCGGAAGGCCGCGAACAGACCGAGGATCAGCAGGACCGAGGCGACGAGTTCCGCCGATCCGATGACATATTGCGAGAAGATGCCGGTCTTGTCGAAGACGCCATCCGCACCGAAACCGGTCGCCCAGTCGTCGAGCTTGCCGAAGATGGTCTGCGTGTTCGGATGGTCGGTGAACTTGAAGCGCAACGAGTCCAGAAAGATGGCCGCGCTGAACAGCGACAGGCCGATCGGGATGAGTGTCTTGAGTCTGGGCATGGTTTATTCCCCTTTCAGTATGCCTTTCACGGCCTTTACAGTGGTTGTGCGCACGGAGTCGAATTCGGCGCGCGAGGGTCGGGTCCGGCTGCGCACGCGCAGTCCGGTGTAGGTGGTCAGCGCGAACCGCGCCGTGTCGCGCAGACGGTTTGCCGGAGCGTCGGGCGCGTATCGGCGGAAGAGCGCGATCAGCCCCGCCTCCAGCGCTTCGAACCCGACGCCGACCAGCGTGTCGATATCGGGCGCGCGGCCCAACCCGTCGGCGGACGTGTTGCACAGGAAACACCCCCGCGCATCGTCCTGGCCGTGCACGTCCTCGGCCGGACCGGACAGAAGCTGGTCGAGTTTCTCCAGCGGGTCCGAGCCGTCGTCGGAAGCGAGCCAGTCCGCGCCCACCGTGACGGTCTGCAGGTGGTAGCGTTTCAGCGCGGCGGCGAAGAGGGCGTCCTTGCCGCCGAAACTGTTGTAGAGCGAGGATTTGGACAGGCCGGTCGCGGCGGTGATGTCGGACATGGACACGCCGTCATAGCCGCGCGCCCAGAACAGATCGGCGATCTGCTCCACCACCCGGTCGGGATCGAACAGGGCCGGACGGCCGCGCCGCGCGCCGGGTTTGGCCTGAATGGCAGGATCTGTCATCAGAGGGTCCGTCATCAGATGTCCGCCCCTCCCCAGAGCTTGCTGAAGGCCTCGCAGTGGACCAGCACCGACCCATAGTCCGCGATATCGACCCCTTCGGGCAAGACATATTCCTGGCCGCCCCGGTTGGAGACAAGCTCACCGAGACGAACCGCGCCGGTGGTGGCGTTGCGGCCGGTCGCATCGGACACGGAACGCGGCGACAGGAAGACCTTCAGGTCCGGTCCGCGCTTGGTGCGGAAATCATCGGAGAACACCAGCACGGTCCGGTCGCCGCGCTGCTCCACGCGGATGTCGCCGGCCAATTCGAAACTTTTCTTCTGGAAGGCGACCGGAGCGGGGGCGGGGATGGAGGCTTCCGCCGCATGGGCGGGAGCGGCGAACATGGTGGTCGCGCACAGCGCCGCGCCGAGGGCGGCCGCCGGGTAGATCACGCTGATCGCGGCCAGGGTGGCAACGCGGGCGCGAACGGTTCTGGAAATCTCTTTTTCGAAAGTGTTGGTCATGGGGTGTCTCTTTCTGGGTGGGGATTGGGCTGTGGGAAGAGGGTGGAGCCGGCCGAGTGTCGGTCAGGCGTAGAGCCCGCCGCCGGAGTTCAGCAGCAGGAAGGCCATGCCGGCGGACAATCCGCCCAGCAGCAGGAAGGTGAAGAGGTGGGAGAAGGTATGGTCTCGGGGCATGTCGGTCTCTTTTCGAAAACTCTGTCTCGTGTGGGGGATCTTGGCGTCCCGTCCCGAGCGTCAAAGCACTATCGGACCGAACGTTCCAGTAACGTCTCTTCACACCGCGTCACGCGCGCGTGAGCGCCGCGTCTTGCCGCAGCCCGGCCGGGGGGCTAGAGGCGCGGGGATTTCTCCATCAACCACTCACACGATACGAGGTGACCCATGGCGGGCCATTCCAAATGGGCGAACATCCAGCACCGCAAGGGCCGGCAGGACAAGCTGCGTTCGAAGCTGTTCGCCAAACTCTCCAAGGACATCGCCGTGGCGGCGAAGATGGGCGGCGGCGATCCGGACATGAATCCGCGCCTGCGCCTGGCCATCGCCAACGCCAAGGGGCAGTCCATGCCCAAGGACAACATCCAGCGCGCGGTCGACAAGGGCGCGGGCGGCGACGGGGCCGACTACGAGGAAATGCGCTATGAGGGGTTCGGCCCCGGCGGCATCGGCTTCGTGATCGAGGCCAGCACGGACAACACCAACCGCTCCGCCATGGAAGTGCGCACCGCCTTCTCCAAGAATGGCGGAAACATGGGCGAGACGGGCTCCGTCTCCTTCATGTTCGACCAGGTCGGCAAGATCGAATATCCGCTGAGCACGGCCGACGAGGACACGGTCATGGAAGCCGCGATCGAGGCGGGCGCCGACGACGTCGAACATGACGCGGAATCCGAAGACCAGTGGGACGAATACGAACCTGTCCACACCATCTGGACCGCACGCGACGATCTGGGCGAGGTCGCCTCCAACCTCGAGGCCAAGTTCGGCGAAGCCAAGTCGGTCAACCTTGTCTGGAAGGCGCAGAACCTGATCGACAATCCCGACATCGCCGCCCAGGTCATGCGCATCAACGACGCGCTGGAAGACCTCGACGACGTGTCGAACGTCTACCACAATTACGACCTGACCGACGAAGCGGCGGCGACGCTGGAAGCATAGAGCGGTCCCGCCTTCCGACGGGAGGATTCGATCCTGCGGATCGAATCCAGCGAGATGCCGCGACCGAAGGGAGCGGACAGCCGCGCCGCGGCCGACAGGCGCTCAGCCTTCGCAAGACGATCATACGGTCGACATCACGGCTATCCGCGTCAGACCAAGCCGCGTCCCCGGCATCGTGACTTGCCCCCGCCCCCGCTTGCGCTAAGCAAGCGGGAAACGACGCCGGGGACCCATCCATGAAATCCATTCACGACATACCGCTGCTGCTGCTCGTCATCGTGGCGGCCGCGGCGGCGTTCGGCTTCTGGGGCCTCGGCGCGGCGCCGGTGCTGGCCTCGCCCATCATGGTCGGGGACACGTTCCTGCTGAAATCCGTGGCGGGCCTCGCCAAGGACGCGCTGTTCGTGCCGCTCAAGCCGCTCATGTACGCGCTGATCATCCTGTCGATCGGCAGCTCCATCGCCATATCCACGGGCGGGCTCGGCGCGAAGTTCGTGCGCGTCCTGCTCTTCTTCGTGACGTTCTCGCTGATCGGCATGGCCATCGCCATCACCTTCTACTTCGTCTTCGCGGGCGAACAGATCCTGCCCGACCCGTCCATCGTCGGCGACAGCGGCGCGGAACTGGCGCAGACGCCGTTCGCCGCCAAGATCTACGGCGTTCTGACCAGCGCGCTGATGATCTGCATCTACACGGGCCTGATCTTCGGCGCGGCCCTGAAGCGTCTCGGGCTGGGCCGCGAAGCGGACGCCATCTCCGACATGTTCATCGCGGGCTTCCGCAAGTTCCTGCAATACACCATCCCGCTGGCCGTGTTCGGCTCCATCACGCTGGCGCTGGCGCGGCCCGGCGGCTGGCAGAGCCTGGTGGACCTCGCCAACCTGCTCAAACCCTATGCCCTGTCCATGATCCTCGTCTGGCTGATCATCGTGGCGGTCACCTCCGCCATCCAGGGACGCGGCCCGGCCTTCATCCTGCGCGCCATCCTGCCCCAGGCGCTGGTTGCCTTTTCCACCTCCTCCTCCATCGCCACGCTGGTCGCCACCAAGAAGGCCTGCAACGACATGGGCGCGAACGGGGACGAGGCGACGCCTTTCTTCACCATCGGCGCGACCATCAACATGGTCGGCACGCTGATCGGACTGCTGCTGATGAGCCTCTATGCCATGAGCGCCTTCGGCATCGATGTGGATCTGGGCGACGCGCTGGTGGTGGGCTTTCAGAGCCTCGTCTTCGCGACCGCCGCTGCTGGCACGCCCAGCGCGTCGGTCGTGTTGCTGCAGGACATCCTCGTCAGCCAGGGCGTGTCGGCGGAATACGCGACCTATGTCACCGCACTGATCATCACCATCGACACGCTGATCCTCGACCGGCTGCGCACGGTGCTGAACACGCAGTCCGACTCCATGAGCACGGTCAACGGGCTGAAGCTCTACTACCGCAAACCGCGTGTGCTGGTGGAGGAAGAGGCGGCGGAGTGAGGGTTCAGCCCTTCAGCCGCCGCTGCCAGAGTTCCACGATCGCCATGTGCGGCAGGGTCAGGATGACCAGCAGGCCGAACACGGCCCGGATCATGGGGGCGTCGAACGCCATCCAGGACCAGGTCGCGACCAGCCCCGCGAGCACGGCGAGCGTCAGAGCCGCATAGAGCGCGGCCTCGCCGAGGCTGAATCGGGTGGCCCGGGTCTCCGTGAAGACGGCCCGCAGGTGACCCGCACTGTGCCAGGCGCAGAAATACAAGGCGAAAGCGACGATCGGCGGCAGAAAGAATCCAGCCGTGATCGCCAGGCCAGCCGCGAGGACGAGCGCCGGGTGGGTAACGGAGCGGAGCACCAGAAGCCCCGCGGTCGCCAGGACGAGCGGCCACGTGGCCCCGACCCCCGCCACGAGCCGGGCCGCCTGCGCGTCCGGCATCAGCATGGCGAAGATGGCCTGCGTCTCTGCGGGAAAGGCGAGCACGGGGCTCATGAGGAGCGAGGCCGCGACGCCCAGCGCGGTCACGCTACCCAAGGCGACGAAGTCGCGCGAGAAATGCCAGACCGACAGGCCGAGGAAGAGGCAGATGAGCGCGGTCGGCACCGTCAGCCACGCTACACTGCCGAGCCCCAGGATCGCGCCGTAGATCAACAGCGCTTCACGACGCGGCAGGCGGCTTCGAACGGCCAGGTGAACGTCCAGCGCCCCATGCGGCAAACCGACCAGCGCGATGGCGAACAGCGCCACCAGCGTCGCGCCGTCCGAATGGACGATCGTGGGAAAGACAAGGCCGAAGGCGATCAGGATCAGCGCCAGCCCCGTGAAAAGCGCGGTCACGCGATCGTGCAGGAGGGACTTGAACAGCCCCGGTCCCGCCAGGCGCAAACCGGTCGAAGGGCCTGTCGTGGGGGTCGTGCGATCTACCATGTGTCACCTGCCTTCCCTCTTACATGCGTGTCACGAACGCTTTTGGACGTTCGGGACATTGCGTCCCGCAGGCAATCCCGATCCATTAACGATCCGTAAAGTTGGCATAACTCGAAAAAAGAGGGAGAGTGAACATGATTAACTACGAGAACTTTTTTGCCTTCGACTACTGGCAATACGAAGTCATCCGACACCTATTCAGTTTCACGGCTGCCGTGTTTGCCGCGTCGCTCGTCTACTTCGCCATGTCGGCACGCTCGGTCCTGCCGCGCTACCGCAACACGGCCTACATCTCCGCCGTCGTCATGGTGTCCGCCTTTCTGGAAATCGGCGCGCTCTGGGTGATGTGGAACAACGCCTTCGCCTACGATGCGGCGACCGGCACCATGCTGCTGCAGGACGGGCAGGTCTTCGCCAACGGCTACCGCTACGCCAACTGGCTGATCGACGTTCCGATGCTGCTGACGCAGTTCCTGGTCGTGCTCGGCTTCATGGGCGCGGCCTTCTGGTCACGCTGGAGGAAGCTGACCATCGCCGGCGCGCTGATGATCATCACCGGCTATATCGGCCAGTACTACGAACCGCAGGTCGCGGGTTTCGTGGACGGTGACGGCTCCCCCTTCTGGATCTGGGGCATCATCAGCTGGTTGATCTTCTTCTACCTGCTGTTCGAAGCGGGCAAGGCCCACAAGGAAGGCCGGATGAGCCTGGCCGAAGGTCCGCGCAAGATCATGGATTTTGCCTGGAAGCTGCTTTGGATCACCTGGTTCATCTACGGCTTCGCCTACCTGATCCCCGGCATCCCCGGCATCAACCAGTCCTCGGACTTCGTCGTCGTCCGCCAGCTGATCTACACGATCGCCGATGTGGTCTCCAAGACGGTGTTCGGCATCCTGCTCGCCCGCGTGGCCATGCAGCAATCGGCCGTCGAAGACCCGCGCTACGCAGCCGGCACGCCGGAACAGGCGCTCGACCTGCCGCGTCCGGTGGAAACGCCGTAGCGGGCACCGGGATCGTGGACTGAATCCACCCACCAGAGCCAAGCCCTCAAGCCTGGCTTTTTCGAGCCCCGGCCGTCTTAGGCCGGGGCTTTTTCATTGCGGGGCGGGCAGGAAGAGGACCGCGCCCGCCGCCAGCTCGATCCGGTCGACATGCCCGCTGCGGTTTTCGGACGTGACGACGTGCAAGTGGGTGTGCCGTCCCGGATGGGTGTAGCGCCCCACGCCGTCATCGTCCGCCCAGACCCCGGCAAGACGCACCCTGTCGCCATCGGCGCGAAACGGTACCTTGGACTGGCGGTGGAGTGGCATCGTATGCGGACGGGCCGACGCATCCGCCTTGAAGATGACGTGATAACCCAGCGCGGCGGCCGTGCCTTCCATGCGGAAGGCGAAAGGCGTGTCCAGATCCAGACCGGCCTCCAACGCCGCGCGGCGCACGAACGCCTCCACGGCCTCCAGCCCGAGCAAGGGCGCTTCGCTCTCGATCTCGGTCCAGGCCCGTACCGTTCCTCCGGCGAAGAAGACGGCGGGGACGCTCGGGTCCCGCAGCCTTATCTCCGCGCCCGTCTCGTCGAGCGAGGACAGGAACAGTTCGCCGTCATAGGCCGTGACCTCCCCCTGCAGGCCTTCGATCGGGCCGACCCCGGTCAGGCCCGCAACGGGCGACACGCGGAGGCTCGCGGACAGGTCATCGCGTTCGAACATCGCCTGCCGGCTTCCCATCGCGCAGAACGCCGTAGGCTCGGAAAGTTGCGGGCAGGCATCCGCCATGGACGGCACGGCATCCGCGCCGGAACAGGCCGCGACCAGACCCGCCGTCATGGCGTTCAACGCCGCGGCAGCGACGCGCTTCATGCGAGCGCGCCCAGATCCAGCACCTGCACCAGGGGCACATGGTCGGAGGGCTTCTCCCAGACGCGGGCGCCGACATGGATGGTATGGCCGTCCGGGCCGGCGGCTTCGGCGGCGGGCCTGAGGGCCGGGCTGACCCAGATATGGTCGAGGCGGCGGCCGCGGTTGGACGCCATCACGTCCTTCGCGCGGTAGCTCCACCAGCTGTAGAGCTTGTCGTCGTCCGACGCGAAGAGGCGCGACGTGTCGGTGAAGTCGTGGCTGGCGCGCAGCTCTTCCAGCAGAGCGACCTCGCCCGGCGTGTGGCTGACGACCTTCAATAATTGTTTGTGGCTCCAGACATCGTTCTCGTGCGGGGCGATGTTGAAGTCGCCCACGATGACCTGATGCCGGTCCCCGTCTGCGAAGCGCCCTGCGAAATAGCGTTTCATCGTGTCGATGAAGTCCAGCTTGTGGCCGAACTTGTCGTTGACCGTTCGGTCCGCGACGTCGCCGCCTGCCGGTATGTAGAAATTGTGCAGCTCGAAATCGCCTGCATCGCCCATGGACGCGTCCGCGATGACGCGCGTGCTGACGTGGCGGGCATGGTCCAGCGGGCAGAAGGCGGTGGGCAGGCGCTCCAGCGGCAGTTTCGAAATCGTCGCCGCCCCGTGATAGGCCTTCATGCCCGCGACCTCGATATGGTCGTAGCCCAGCGCCCGGAAGTTCTTTTCCGGGAACTGGTCGTTCTGGCACTTGATCTCCTGCAGGCAGAGGATGTCCGGCTGCACCTCCTCGAGGAAGCGCAGCACGAGCGGTTCGCGCAGGCGCACGGAGTTGATGTTCCAGGTGGCGATGGAGACCTTCATGCGCCCTGCCTAGCGAAACGGGGCGATAAGGCCACCCCGTTCACTGCCAAATCAGGCTGGCCTCCCGGCCCTGCGAAGCGATGCGGAGGCGAGCCAAGACCCTGCAATGGAAATCCACGCGAGCGTCCTGGTTTCATCGAGGTCCCGGCTCTGAGCGGCGATGCCGCTTGGCCGGGATGACAGTCTTGAAGGTCTACCGCCGTCTGCGGTCGCGGCGGTCCTCGCGTTCGTCGCGCAGGATGAACAGGCGCGGATCGAGGCGGGCATTGTATTGCAGGTCCGACAGGCTCACGCGTGTCTGCCCGCCGAATTCATCCGCGATGATCCACTGCCGCAGGGCAAGAGTGTTGGCATCGAACACCAGCGTGATCGCGCCCGCCATTTCCCCGGACCCGTCGCGGGCCGTGACGCGCCAGACGTCGGGCAGCTTCTGGAAGCCGATCACTTCCGTGTCGGTCTGCAGCCGGACGTTCTCCTTGAGGAAATAGTTGAGCGGCGTCGCCGAGAGCGGCACCCGGTCGAACGTTTCCAGCGCGCGGTCCTGCTGCACCAGCGTGACCCCGTCCGAGACGATCAGCAGCGGCGTGGGCGGATCGTATTCGAACCGCACCTTGCCCGGACGCTGCAGATAGACCGTGCCGGTGGCGATCGATCCGTCCGCACCCTGCTGGGTGAAGCGCCCCTGAAAGCTGGTCGTGTTGTTCATCGCCGTGTCCACGCGGGCGAGGTCTTGCGGGACGCTCTGCGGGTGGGTGAAAGCCGGCAGGGCGGACAGGGACTGCACGCCGGGCGCGGGCGGGGCCACGCCGAGCTGGCCCTGAGGAGAGGTCTGGGCCGACACGGCGAGCGGGGCGGCTCCGGCCAGCAGGAGGGCGGAGAACAGTGTGAGAGTCGTCTTCATGGCGCTCCCATAGCGCAAAGGGACTAAACGGCGACTGAACGAGGCGGCCATCTTCCTTAAATGAAGGTAACACAGTA
Organism: Litorimonas sp.; assembly: GCA_049647245.1. Classification (GTDB taxonomy): domain Bacteria; phylum Pseudomonadota; class Alphaproteobacteria; order Caulobacterales; family Maricaulaceae; genus Litorimonas. Next base: position 55 of record JBARXH010000103.1, on the reverse strand, counting down.
AGCGCCTCCCATGAGCGCACCACAACCGACACGCGGCCTTAAACTGGGACTTCTG
>JBARXH010000102.1:0-5470 GCA_049647245.1 Litorimonas sp. | reverse complement strand
CCTTCATGAGCACGGGTCCGAGGCTGAGCTTCGAAGACGCGATCAAGGCCCGACTGGAAAAAGCCACGCGGGTCGAAGCGGAGAAAATGGTGCCATGAAGACACAAGAGAGCAAGGACGGCTCGGTCGATTCCGTGGACGCCATCCGGGAGCGCCTGTCGCGCATTCCCTACGCCAGGACGCTGGGGATCGAGCCGCATTTCATGGGCGAGGAGTTCACGCTCGTCCTGCCCTTCCAGCAAAGCAATATCGGCAATGCCACCCTGCCGGCCTTGCATGGCGGCGGGGTCGGGGGCTTCATGGAAGTGTGCGCCATCGCGCAGCTAATCCTGAACAATCCGGGCCGCGACCTGCCCCGCCCCATCGGGATCAACATCGACTATCTGCGCCGCGGCAAGCCCGTGGACACCTATGCCCGCGCCCAGATCTTCAAGCAGGGGTCCCGCGTCGCCAATGTGCGCGTGCGCGCCTGGCAGGATCGGTTCGAGACGCCCATCGCCGCCCTGTCCGGCCACTTCCTGCTCGGCAAGGAAACCGAGTAGGTCCCAACGAAAAAGCCCCGGCGGCGGGCCGGGGCTTTCCTTGGGCTCGATGCGGGCAGAGCTCTAGTTGGCCTGCTCGGCGGCGGCGCGGCGCAGGGTCATGTTGACCAGGCGCTGCCAGTTGCCCAGCGAAATCAGATGCGCGTGGACGACGGCGAGGATGCCGCGCTCCGACAGGCTCTTGATCTTGTCGGCGGGCAGTTCGCGCAGCTTCGTTTCCGAAACGGCATAGTAGTCGGCGATCTTCTGGCGTTCGGCGGGCGTGCCGTCCGCATTCTGACCCTGGAAGTGCATTTCCTTCGGCTCGAACACGTCGAGGTCGCGCAGTTCCTGAACCACGGCCAGCGTCGCCTGGCGGTCACGCTCGAAGGACTGCAGGAACTCGAAAGCCTCCTGGGTGAAAGAGGACAGTTCCTCACCGTCGAAGAAGGGCTGCTGCACGTCCTTTTCGGTCACGCAGGTCGCGGCTTCGTCCACGCAGACCACGAAGCGGTCATTGTCCTTGTCGGCGGCCAGCACGAACGGGTAGCGGCGTGCGAACGCCGGCAGGTAGAAATCATTGTTGAACAGGCCGTCCTCGACGAAGAGGTTTTCGCCGGCCCGGATTCCCATCACGGCCAGGGGAGACCGGTCCTCGCCCGCGAAGATCACGGGGAAGCTTGCAGCGGCATTGGCGAACTCGCTCGCCGTCAGCGGGACGAAGTGCGACTCGGCGACGAACTCGAACGGACGGTCCACGGGGACCACGCCGTGACCCTTGTGCTTGTCACGGGTCAGGGGGACCGGATTGTTGTAGAACATGACGTTTCCGGTCACGGGGTTTTGCGCTTGCTCGGCCATTGTCGCCTCTTGCTGGGTCGGGAGTGTTTCGTGAAAATCGTTCGGTCGCACTGGCAAGGGCCGCGCGCCAGTCCCGTTCATTCGGCGCCGCTGCCCACCAGCGAAGGCCGCGCCTTAGCCGAAGGTCCTGCCGCCATCAACCGCGCGTTTCACGTCGCGCGAACGGACCCCGGACGCACGCTTCCGGCGTGCCGCCGATTGCCTATCCGCGCGTCATGCCCTATCTTCGAGAGCATGTCCGCACCCACAGTCCAGCACCGTCTTTCGACCGCCCGCCAGGTTTGCGAGGCGGCCGGGGAACGGTTCACCCCCTTGCGCGAACACATCCTCGAGCTTGTGATCGAGGACGGGGGCGCGGTGAAGGCCTACGACCTGCTGGAACGGCTCAAGCCCGAACGCGGCAGCCCCAAGCCGCCGACCGTCTACCGCGCGCTGGATTTTCTGTCCAAGCTGGGCCTCGTCCACCGGGTGGAGGCGCTCAACGCCTTCATCGCCTGCGACCACAGCCATGAGGGCGACCTTGCCGAGTTCTTCATTTGCGAGGACTGCAACGCGGTGGAGGAACGCCACGCCCACGACCATGCCGACTGCAAGCCCGCCGGGTTCGAGATCAGCAGGAGCGTGATCGAGCATTACGGCACTTGCGCCGACTGCCGGAAGGCCGCGTAAGGGCGTCATGTTCACGAAAAGCTGGGCCGGAGACTGCTCCGCATGGGAATGCGACGAGCTGGGACATCTCAACATGTCCTTCTATCTCGACAAGTTCGAGCAGGCCCGCATGGGGCTATTCGTGCGGCTCGGGCTGGTGGACGCCTTCCGGCCGGGCGCCTACTCCACCGTGCGCTCGCGCGACATCCACATCAAATACCTGGCCGAAGCCCGCCCCGGCAGCCCCCTTCGCATCGAGAGCGCGCTGATCGCGCTGCACGAGGATACCGCCGAGGTCGGGCACGTCATGTACCACCGGGACGGCCGGATGGCGGCGACGCTGCGCGAAATCGTCGAGCATATCTATATTCCCGAGGACCGGACCTTTCCGTGGCCGTCGCGCCTGAAGGCCCGGGCCGAGGCGCACACGGACCAGATGCCGGCCCCGGCCCGCGCGCGGAACCTGTCGCTGGACTGGGACCTGCCCGCCCCGGATGCGGGGAGCCTGGAAGCGCTCGGTGTGCCGGATGTGGGCGGCGGCATCTTTCTCCCGGCGGACACTCTGCCTGCCGGTCACGTGCCGTTTTCCAGGATCTTCAGGCGGATCACTACCACGCTCGGCTGGTTCGGCGACGGCTGGCCGGAATTCGCCGATCCCGATTACATGGCAGGCGGCGGCTCGGCCGTGGTGCTGGAAATCCGCGTGCGCATGAACCGCTATCTGGGTGCCGGCGATACCTATCATCTGCGGCCCGCCGTGGTCGCCGCCGATCCCTATACGCGGCTCATCATGCACAACGTGCTGAATACGGTGACGGGCGAGAGCGTGGGAGCAGGCTATGCGGCGGGCGGGCTGTTCAACCTGAACACGCGCAAGCTGACCAAGGCGACCGACGCCCAGAACGCCGTGCTGATGCGCGCGGCCGTCCCGTCGCTCGCCCCGCCAGCGACCCGCTGACCCCTGATATCCGACCCCTATTCGCCCGTCCAGGCCAGCACGTCGCGCAGCACCTCCGTCGCGAAGTCCGGCTGCTGCAACGGAAAGAGATGGGTCAGGTCTTCCCGGAACTCGACCATCATGCCGGGTTGCAACCGCCGCAGCGCCGCGCGCTGCCGCTTCGTGCTGACGCGGCCTCGCGCGCCTGCGAACACGATGCGGGACGCATCCGGCAGACGCGGCACCTGCCGGAACAGGTCGTGCGCCTGCGCCACGAAGATGGCCTGCTCCCAGAGCGGGTCGCAGGCCAGCGCCACGCCGCCCTCTGACAGCTCCCTCGTTCCGCCGTCCAGATAGTCGCGCAGCACAGGGTCCGGCACCCCCTTGAACGCGCCGCGTCCCCGGTATCGTTCGAACGCCGCCTCCACGCTGTCGAAGCGGGACTTGCGCTGCCCCGCCTTGCGCGCGATCGGAATGCGCGTCTTCATGTAGGCGCGGCCCGTACGGGTTCGTGCGATCTGCCGGAACAACCACGGCACCAGCACGGGATCGAACCCGGCATAGCCCGCGACCCGGCCACCCAGCCGAGGCAGGGACAGGATCGCACTGACCGCGCCGTAGCTGTGCCCCGCCAGGACGACCGGCTCCGACACGGCCTGGTCGAACACGGCGGCGATGTCGTCCGCGAAGATCTGCCAGTTCTTCAGTCCCGCCACGTCCGTGGGCAGGCGGGTTTCGCCGTGACCGCGCAGGTCCAGCGCCAGTGCGGGCACACCCAAGGGATCGATGACGGCGCGGTAGCTCCGGGCGTTGAACCCGTTGGCGTGGCAGAAGACCAGCCGTACGGGCGCGTCCGCATCACCGAACCGCAGGGCCGACAGCCGGCCTTGCGGCAGGTCGAAGAAGACGCGCTTCAAGTCAGCCGACTTTCAGGTCCATATCGTCCTCGATCGCCTGTTTCAGCACCGGCATCAGCGTCTGGTGGCCGCGCGGCTTGTTGATCGCGAAGGCATGGAGGCTGACGCCCTTGAAGAAGGCGACGGCCTTGGCGATGGCGGCGTCCACATCGTCCACGGCTTCGTCCAGATATCCGACCTCGACCGCCTGTTCCGGCGTGAACATCTCGCCATTGATGAAGGCGCGGGAGAAGTGGCGGCGGGACAGGCGCGGCATGGCGAGCTCGCGCCCGAAGTTGTGCATGGGCAGGCCCTTGGCCGTTTCCGGCAGGCCCACCTGGAACGGGCCTCGCTTGCCGATGCGGTAGTCGGCGGCGAGGAACAGGAAGGCGCCCAGCGCCACGACATGTCCGTCGCCCGCGCAGATGACGGGTTTCTTCGTCTCCATCATGCGCACGGCGAACTCGCTGCCGCGCCGGACGAGGTTCACGGCCGTTTCGCCGCCCAGCATCAGTTCCTTGAGATTATAGCCGGCGGAGAAGATCCCGTCCTTGCCGCGCAGCACGATGATCTTGGCTTCCGCGTCGGCCCGGTCCATCGCCTCGCCGACCGCGTCGAACATGGCGTTGGAAAACGCATTGGCCTTGCCGTCGTCCAGGCGGATGGTCGCCACGTCGTCGGACAGCTCGTAGCTCAGAAGGTCGGTCATCGGGTCTCCCAATTCATCTTCAAGGATCGCATCATTTCTTCGGCGAAGGCGTGTTCGCCGTCCGCGCGGGCGGCGTCAATGATACGTTTTTGAATAGCGTCCGGCTTGTTTGCGCTCATCTTGCGGAAGGCCTGCAGGCTCTCGATCTCCATCCGGAACGTCACGATACCGCGCTTCAGCCGCTCCACATAGTCCGGCGCCTCCGACACGGACCAGCCGCCTCCGCCCTCGAACGTCTCCGCAAGCTCCGTCAGGTGGGGCACGACCGCCTCGTCCGGCAGCACGCTCAACCTGCCCCGCGCCTGCACGGACGCGTAGTTCCAAGTCGGGACCGACCCGGACGGATCGTCATAGAGCGTCGCGGACACATAGGCGTGCGGCCCCGAGAACACGGCCAGCCCCGTCCCTCCGTCCAGTGCACCCGCCGCCGGGTTGCTGCGCGAAACATGCCCGTACAGCGTCCCTCCCTCGCCCTCGTCCCGGAACAGGAGCGGCAGATGGGTGGCATGGAGGTCGCCCGCAACCAGAAGCGCAAACGGATGCTCCGCCATGATGCGGCGGGCGAAGTCCGGATCGTCATCCGTGTAGTAGGGCGGCGGGTAGGCCATGCTAGAGTTCGGAATAGCCGCCCGGAGACCGCGCGCGGCTGTTGAGCCAGCGCACGCCGCGCAGATCGGCGATGCTGACGCGCAGGCGGCCCAGATTGGTGTACTTGCTCTCCCCCGCCCCGCGTTCGCGGTGGTCCACATCGCGGTATTCGCAGGAATAGCCCTCCCGCAGCATGAGGGCGGGCAGGTAGCGGTGAATATGATCGAAGTAGGGCAGTTCGAGGAAGGCGGACCGGCGGAAGACCTTCAGCCCGCAGCCCGTATCGTCGGCTTCGTCGCGGAGCAGACGCT
>JBARXH010000101.1:0-5318 GCA_049647245.1 Litorimonas sp. | reverse complement strand
TGTTGGAACTGGCCCGGATCAGGCCCCAGCTGCCGTCTTCCAGCGTGTAGCGCACGCCGTTGACCGTGTTCACGTCGACGATCTTCTGCCCGATGATAGTTTCACCGTCCGAGTGGGCCTTTCGGATTTCGGCGACGATGCGTTCCACGACGCCGTATTTCTCTTCATCCGCGCAATAGGGGCTCATGGTGGGAGAGCCATAGGTGGTCGGCAGGGCGCGGCGCAGATCGGCGAAGCTCTTGTCCGGATTGCGGTCCAGCATCTGCAGGATCGCGACCGCCGAGACCAGTCCGCAGTCATAGCCCCGCCCGATCGGCGCGTTGAAGAAATAGTGGCCGGACTTCTCGAACCCGACCAGCGCGTCCAGCTCCTTAGAGCGGCGTTTGATGTAGCTGTGGCCGGTCTTGTAATAGTCCGTCTTCGCGCCGTTGGCCTTCAGGACGGGGTCGGTGTTGAACAGGCCCGTGGATTTCACGTCCGCCACGAACTGGGCGTCGGGATGGATCGCGGACAGGTCCCGGGCGAGCATGACACCCACCTTGTCGGCGAAGATTTCCTCGCCCTCATTGTCCACCACACCGCAACGGTCCCCGTCCCCGTCGAAACCCAGCGCGACCTCCGCGCCGTGTTCCAGAACCGCGTCGCGCATGGCGTGGAGCATCTTCATGGATTCCGGATTCGGATTGTAGTTGGGAAAGGTGTAGTCGAGGTCGCACTCCACGGCGATGACGTCCGCCCCGATGCGCCGCAGCAATTCGGGCGCGAATGCCCCGGCCGTGCCGTTGCCGCAAGCCGCGACGACCTTGATGGGCCGCGACAGCTGCACGCCTTCGGCCACATCGGCCAGATAGGCCTTCCGGACACCATCCACATACTCATACGATCCGCCGGAGCGGGTCACGCCGCTCCCGGAGAGGACGATCTCCTTCAGGCGCGCCATCTCGTCCGGACCGAAGGTCAGGGGCGGCTCGATGCCCATCTTCACGCCCGTCCAGCCGTTGGAATTGTGGCTGGCCGTGACCATGGCCACGCCCGCCGCCTCGAGGTGGAACTGGCTGAAATAGGCCATGGGCGAGAGCGCCAGACCGATGTCGAGAACGCGCACGCCCGCATTCATCAGGCCCGAGATCAGCGCCATCTTGATGCCGAGGCTGTAGTGCCGGAAATCGTGGCCGACCGCGATGGTCGGATCGACGCCGCGCTCGAACATCAGCGTACCGAGACCTTCGCCGAGCGCACGGACCCCGTAGAGGTTCAGCTCGGGCGCCTTTTCATGGTCCGGAAGACCGAACCACCAGCGCGCATCATATTCGCGGAAGCCCGTCGGCTTGACAAGCGGCGTCGTCTCGAAGGCGTAGCTGTTGGGCGCAATGTTCGCTTCGGGCGTGCGGGCCATGAGGACGGTCCTGGGTTCGGGTCGGTGATGAAAAGAGCGGTCGCTCTCATTCCTACACCCACACTCTGAACAAGGCGTGTGTCCCGGGCAAGCCCCAGCTCCCGCCTTGATGCGACCCGGCGCGGGTTCTATGAGCGCGGAACCCTGAACAGTGCGGGTTCTGGCCTCCCCTCCCCCGCCTTTTCCCGATACGGAAAAACTCCATGGACATTCGACGTTTCGACATTGACGGCCCCGTCCTGTTCGCGCCCCGGCGGTTCGAGGACGAGCGCGGCTACTTTAGCGAAACGTTCCGCCAGTCCGTCTTCGACGAGGCTGTCGGCACTCCCGTCCGCTTCGTGCAGGACAACCAGTCCCTGTCACAGCGGGCCGGCACGGTGCGCGGCCTGCACTTCCAGTCCCCGCCCCATGCCCAAGGCAAGCTGGTGCGTTGCACGGCGGGCGCGGTCATGGATGTCGCCGTGGATGTGCGGCGCGGCTCGCCCACATACGGCCAGCATGTGCGCGCGGAGCTGAACGCGCAGACCGGTCATCAGCTCTGGGTACCGGAGGGGTTCCTCCACGGTTTCGCCACACTCTCAGACGATGCGGTAGTCCAGTACAAATGCACGGATTACTATGACAAGCCGTGCGACGGGAATGTGTCGTGGGACGATCCGGATCTCGGCATCGACTGGGGCTTGGGGGGACGCGCCGCCATCCTGTCGGACAAGGATGCCGCCGCACCGCGCTTCGCCGACTTCGACACGCCGTTCTAGCCCTCGCTGTTCAAGGACACTGGCCATGAAGATACTGATCACCGGAGGCGCCGGGTTCATCGGTTCGGCCGTGGTGCGCCGGGCGATCGCGCGCGGCGACACGGTCGTGAACCTCGACAAGCTCACCTATGCCGCCAATCTGGACAGCCTGAGGGATGTGGCCGATTATCCGGACTACAGTTTCGTCCAGGCCGATATCTGCGACGCAGACGCCGTCGCGGCCATCTTCCGGACCCATCAACCGGACGCGGTGATGCATCTGGCGGCCGAGTCCCACGTGGACCGGTCCATCGACGGACCGGGCGCTTTCATGCAGACCAATGTGATGGGAACCTTCACCCTTTTGCAGGCGGCGCGGGCCTATTTCGAAGGACTGTCCGGAGCGCGCAAAGACGGGTTCCGATTCCACCATGTCTCCACGGACGAAGTCTATGGCGATTTGTCCCCGACGGACCCCGCCTTCGAGGAAACCACGCCTTACGACCCCAGTTCGCCCTATTCGGCATCCAAGGCGGCGTCCGACCATCTAGTCCGGGCGTGGGCGCGGACCTATGGCCTGCCTGTCGTCATCACCAACTGCTCCAACAATTACGGACCCTTCCAGTTTCCGGAAAAGCTGATTCCGGTCGTCATCCTCAAGGCGCTGCACGGCGAGACCATTCCCGTCTACGGCACGGGCGACAATGTGCGCGACTGGCTCTACGTCGACGATCATGCGGACGCTCTGCTGGCCGTGCTGGAGCGGGGCGCGCTCGGGGAGACCTACAATATCGGCGGCAACAACGAGCGGACCAATCTGGAGCTGGTGAAGACCATCTGCGATCTGATGGGCCGCCACCTGCAGAGCGTGGACCGCGACTTCAAGGACCTGATCACCTTCGTCACGGATCGGCCCGGCCATGACCGCCGCTACGCCATCAATGCCTCCAAGATCGAAGCGGAGCTGGGCTGGACTCCGTCGGTCGCGTTCGACGAAGGGTTCGACCGGACCATCGCCTGGTATCTGGACAATGAGTGGTGGTGGCGTCCGCTGGTCAAGGACGGCGCGTTCGGGCAGCGGCTCGGCCTCGACGCATGAGCCTGCTCGTCATCGGCAAGACCGGGCAGCTCTCCCGGGCGCTCGCGCGGGAAACGGACGCACAAGGCGTGCAAGCCGCATTCCTCGACCGTCAAGCCTGCGACCTGAGCTGGCCTTCGGAGCGTATCCGCTCGGCCCTGTCCTTGCAGCTCGACAAGGCTGATGCCGTGATCCTGTCTGCAGCCTACACGGCCGTCGACAAGGCCGAGGAAGAAGAGACCGCAGCCACCGCCGTCAACGCAGAGGCGCCGGGCATTATCGCCCGGCTCTGCGCGGAGCACGCTGTCCCGATCGTCCACCTCTCGACCGACTATGTATTTGCTGGCGAGGCGTGCGAGCCTTACACGTCGGATCATCCCGTCGAGCCGCTCAACGCCTACGGACGATCCAAGGAAGCGGGCGAGCGCGACGTGAGGGCCGCCAATCCGCGCCACGCCATACTGCGGACGTCGTGGGTCTATGACGGAACCAACCGTAATTTCCTGACGACCATGCTGCGACTGGCGGAAGCGCACGACCGGCTGACGGTCGTGGACGACCAGATCGGGCGGCCCACCTATGCGGGCGATCTGGCGCGGGCCTGTCTGGCGGCGGTCCGGAAACTCACCGGCGACTCTACCTTCCCCGGCGGCACCTATCATGTCTCCAATACAGGCGATCCGGTCAGCTGGGCCGGGTTCGCCCGCGCCATCTTCGAAGCGGCCGGGGTGGACAGCGTAGAGGTCGTCGGCATCCCGACCGTGGAGTATCCCACGCCGGCGAAGCGACCGGCCTGGTCGGTCATGGATGTCGGCGCGTTCGAGGCGGCTTTCGGACTGGATCTGCCGGAGTGGCGGAACGGCCTCGCCCGTGCGATGGCGGAACGCGACGGCACCCTATCGAATGGCCCGACATCGAAAGGCACCACATGACGCGCAAAGGCATTATCCTGGCCGGCGGAACGGGCACACGGCTGCACCCTTCGACCATATCGGTCTCGAAGCAGCTCATGCCCGTCTTCGACAAGCCCATGATCTACTATCCGCTGTCGGTCCTCATGCAGGCGGGCATGCGCGAGATCATGATCATCACGACGCCGCACGACGCGCCCGCCTTCCGCCATCTTCTGGGCGATGGCCACCGTTGGGGGATCGAGATCACCTATGCCGAGCAGCCGAGCCCGGACGGGCTGGCGCAGGCGCTGATCATCGCGGACGCATTCCTGGACGGCGGCCCGAGCGCGCTCATCCTCGGCGACAACCTGTTTTTCGGCGAAGCGTTCGACCAGTCCGTCGCCATCGCCATGGCCCAGACGGACGGAGCGACCGTGTTCGGCTACCATGTGCGCAACCCGTCCGATTACGGCGTGGTCGGATTTGACGCGGACAACCGGGCCATCTCCCTGGAAGAGAAACCCGACGTCCCGGCCTCGAACTACGCGGTGACGGGCCTGTATTTCTACGACCCCGACGCGCCTGCCCTGGCCCGGCAGGTCAAACCGTCCGCGCGTGGGGAGCTGGAGATCACGGCTCTGAATGCCCTCTATCTCGAAGCGGGCAAGCTCGACGTCCAGCTGCTCGGCGAAGGCTCGACCTGGCTCGACACGGGAACGCACCGTTCGCTCCTGCAGGCGGCGCAATTCGTGAGCGTGATCGAGGAGCGGCAGGGTCGGCGCATCTGCTGTCCGGAAGTGATCGCCTACCGACAGGGCTGGATCGACGGTCCGGCCCTGGAAGCCTTGGCCGAGCCGTTGAAGAAAAGCGGTTACGGGAAGTATCTGCTCAAGGCCCTGTCCCACCCGTCCCGGGCCTGAAACTCGCTTTAGGACGGGGCGTGACAGTAGGGCGGCTCGAGCTCGCTGACCGTCCGCCGTCCGTTCGGATCTTCCAGTACGAGCTGTCCGCCCGAACACAGGCCGGAGGTGTCGATGCGGATGACCGCCCCTCCCACGGCCCAGCCCTCGGGCACGGACAGAACGGCTGCCGTGACCGCGCGGTCGGGGCTCGGGCTTCCATCCGGGCGTATTTCGTAGGTCCGGTGTTCGGCGAGCGCCCGGACGCGGATGTCCTGAACCCCGTCCAGCACCGTCTTCACCGTTTCGCGCCGC
>JBARXH010000100.1:0-3002 GCA_049647245.1 Litorimonas sp. | reverse complement strand
GAGCCGATGAAGGTCTGGGGCGTCGTCTTGACGTCCCACTTGTCCTTGAAGGCGTCCGTCTCAGACCGGCTGGTCAGGTGATTGTCCTCGACCGTGAACCCCTTGCGTTTCAGCAGATCCACCGTCTTGAGCCCGAAAGGACAGATATGATCGTCCATCACCATCCGGTAGACAATGGCTTTTCGGCCCTGTGCGGTCTCATTCACCACGAGTTCTTCTGAAATACTCATCTTGTTGTCCTATCGTATCGCTATAGTTTACTGGCCGTCGGCCGTGCTGAAGTCAGGCACGGGGCGGGCGTCGGCTTCAGCTTGCGTAGCGGCCTTTCCATTGTCCTTGATGTCCTGGATGAGCCATTCCATCTCGGCGATCTCGCGGCGCTGGGCGTCGATGATTTCGTTGGCGAGTTCGCGAACCCGAACGTCATCGATCTCGGCCCGTTCGCTTGTCAGGATGGCAATGGAGTGGTGCGGAATCATCGCCTTCATCCAGGCCCGGTCCTGCACGGTGACCTGTGAGCGAACGAGGAACAGCGCGACGGCAAACAGCAAGACCGACCCGGCGACGATGGCCCAGTTTTTAGACTTGTCTTTGTACATGCCCCACATGAAGGCGAGCATGACGAGCGACATCATCCCGCCCATATAGAGCGCCATGTAAGTGCGGGTTTCCGAGAAGCGGACATGGCTGAGCTCGTAGCTGTTCAGATACATCAGTCCGAGCATGATCAAAGTAGACGTGGCGATCATGGCAAGGAACCGGCCATAGCTGCTGCCATGTTTCATGGATCCGTGTGCGTGCGTCGTCGCAGCGTTCGCTTCGGCCTGTTCGTCATTGGTTTTTGTCATCGATCTATCCTTCTTTTGGACGGGTGGGTGAGGGGAGGTCAGCGGCGTTGACAGCCGGGGACTGAGGGATCCGCACGGAGCAACCGGGTTTCGGAAAGCGCTGGAGCTTGCTCGGATGAGCTGAAATGTGGACGGCTCACCATCCGGAAGAGCAGGGCGGCCGAGCAGGAAATCAGCAGAAAGCCATTGAGCGATGCCACGCCTGCGATCAGGCGCAGATGTCCTGTCGGATAGATATCGCCGAGGCCAAGGGACGTGTAACTCACGAGCGCGAAATAGTAGGTGTCCATCCAGCCCGACTGGCCGTCAGCGCTGGCAAAACCGCCCAGTCCCAAGGCTTGACCAGCCTTCAGAGCCGCCGCGTAGAAACCGGCTTCTGTCACATGCAGTAGTCCGATCAGCCCGAACGTGCCGACCCAGAGCAGGGGGCCGGTCGTGAACGCGTCGTCGATCCGTCGCGCGAGCCTGTGCAGTACACCGAGATGCAAGATGGCGGTGGCTGCAAAGGTCAGACCAGCAATGATGACCGCGACAATCATGACGGATCGTCCCGGTCCATCCAGACATAGTCAATGGACCGCGCGCGGACGGGATGGCTACCGACCGGCTCGACCTGAAGTGTCGTGAAGTAGAAGTCGAAACTCGTCGTCAGAACCGCTTCTGCGGCGCGGATCACATCCTGCGCATTCGCAGTTACAGAAATTCCGATATGAGCGGAGAAAAGGTTGCGGCCCGATGTCAATGACCAGGCGTGGATATGGTGCAGATCCTCGACGCCTGGAAGCCCCTTCAGAGCGACTTCGATCTTTTCAAGATCGACATTGGTGGGAACCGTTTCCATGAGCAGGTTCAGCGTATCGCGCGTGATGCCCCAGCCCGCCCAGATGAGCACAAAGCCAAAGGCCGTTCCCAAGATTGGATCGATCAGGGTGAAACCCGTGAAATAGACGACCACGGCCGCGACGATGATGATGAGACTGCCGACAAAGGTCTGCATGACGTGCCAGAACGCGCCGCGCATATTGAGATTGTCGCGCGATCCTCGGGTCAGGACGTAGAGCGAGATCAGCTCCGTCACGAGACCGCCCGCGGCGGCGGCGAGCATGAGACCATATTCAAGCTCGACCGGATCGAGCAGCCTGCGGATACCCATATAGATGACGAAGACGGCCATACCGAGCAGGAAAAGGCCATTGAGGAGTGCCCCGATCAGTTCCGCTCGGAACGATCCGAAGGTTCGGTGACGGTCGGCCGGGCGCGCCGCGATCCGCCCGGCGACCAGAGCGAGCAGAACACCGCCTACAGCCGAGAACGTGTGGAAGGCATCAGAGAGTACGGCGATGGACCCGCTGGCGATGCCGAGACCGAGTTCGACGAAGAAATAGATCCCCGTCAGAAAGGCGCTGATCTTCAAGGCGCGTTCGTTCGCACCCATAGCCGTCATGTCGTGGCCGCTGTGCTCGCCAGATTTTTGGTCCGTTTTCTTATGTTCGTCTGGAGGGCTCACTCGGATGCGTCCCCGTCATGACGGGTGAAGACGGTCGCGGTGTCCGCGTCGAACAGCAGGGTCGCATAGGGTTGCTTGACGCCCTCCATATCCATCCCCGGAGCGCTGGCCGGCATACCCGGGACGGACAGGCCGATCGCGTCGGGACGTTCAGAAAGGAGACGAAGGATGTCGCTCGCGGGCACATGGCCTTCCAGTGCGTAGCCATCCACTTCCGCAGAATGGCAGGATGCCAACTGTTCCGGGATCCCGAGACGTTTCCGGATCGGCGTCAGGTCTGCATGGTCATGCACCGTCACCGAGAATCCCTCGGCCACGACATGCTCGACCCATTTGGCGCAACAGCCACAGGTCGGCGTCTTGTGGACCGTGATGTGCGCAACAGTTGGAGCCGTCGCGGACGCGGCTTGGGTCTCGGACGCGTTCCGGTCGGCCGAACAGGCGACAAGCCCGATGGCGGCGACACAAGCGATGACCAGGCGGCGCATCATGACGTCGGTCCGCAGCAGCATCCACCGCCGGATTGGCGCTTGGGTTTTGTCTCGCCTTTGGGCGTCGCGGGCGCTTTGGTCGTGACAGTCGTCGCCTCCGGCTCATTATCCGTTTCGCGCGCGTCAGACTTTGGTGCGCAACAGCTTTTCTTAGTG
>JBARXH010000099.1:0-2060 GCA_049647245.1 Litorimonas sp. | reverse complement strand
CGCGGGAGGACCATCTGGAATGCGGCGGCTTCCTGCTAACCCACCACCCGACCGCGCCGCTGGTCGAGGGCGGCGTGAATGTCTGCGGGCACCTGCACCCCAAAGTGCGGATCAATCTTCGCCGCGGCGGTACCAGCGCACCCTGCTGGGCCGTGTCGCGCGAACGCATCATCATGCCGAGCTTCGGCACCTTCACGGGCGGACTGGATGTGGACCACCCGGCCATCGCGGACGAACTGCCCGGCGCGCGGGCCTATTTCGCGACCACGGGCAACCGCGTGGTCGCGCTCGCCGGATAGGGGACCGGCTGGCCGATAAGAGGTGAAATGCGGGAACCGGAGCGCTAGAGTGCCGTTGAACGGGCGCAACTCTCGAAGGGACATCCCATGGGCATTCTCGGCCTCATCATCCTCGGCGCGGTCGCCGGTTTCCTCGCCAAGCTGATCCTGTCGAAGAGCAAGGAGCCGCGCGGCTTCTTCGGCACCATCCTGACCGGCATCGCGGGCGCTTTCGCCTTCACCTATATCGGGGAGCTGATCGGCATCTACGAACAGGGCGAGTTCGCGGGCTGGATCGGCGCGACCATCGGCGCGGTGCTGGTCAGCCTCGTCTGGGCCGCCATCACCCGCAAATAGCGCTACAGCAGGAAGCGCCGCCCCTTGGGCAGGCGCGCGGCGAGCTGCTGCGCCAGCGGACCGTCGGCGGGCACGAGCGGCAGCTTCGCGATGTCTTCCGCCCAGGCCCACTTCGTCTTCTGCCCTTCGCGCGCCCGGACGATCCCGTCCCACTGCCGGCAGACATAGGTCGGCATGACGAGCTGGAACGTCTCGTAGGCATGGCTGGCGAAGGTGAGCGGCTCCAGGCAGTCGAGGCACGGCTCGACCGACAGCTCCTCGTAGAGTTCGCGCACGATCGTCTCCTCCGGGCGCTCGCCCGGTTCGATCTTGCCGCCCGGAAACTCCCACAGCCCCGCATGGTCCTTGCCTGCGGGGCGCTGCGTGACCAGAACGCGCCCGTCCGCGTCGATCAGCGCGCAGGCCGCGACCCAGACGACGGGGCCGGTGAACTTGCCGGAGGACGCCCCGCTCATGAGCGGTAGTCGGCGTTGATGTCGATATAGCGGTGCGTGAGATCGGACGTGTAGATGGTGAACGCCCCGTCGCCGAGCCCCAGATCGATGCCGATCTCGATCTCCTCGCGCTTCATATACGCCGCGCCGTCCGCTTCCGTATAGTCCGGCGTCCGCTCTCCGTGTTCGGCCAGAACGTGCGGGCCGAGGCGCACCGTCAGCGTATCGCGCTCCGCCGGTTCGCCCGCCTTGCCCACCGCCATGACGATCCGGCCCCAATTGGCGTCCTCGCCCGCGATGGCCGTCTTGACCAGCGGCGAGTTCGCGACCGACAGCCCGATCCGGCGGGCCGACGCATCCGACACGGCACCCGTCACGGAGAGGGTGACGAACTTGCCGATGCCTTCGCCGTCCCTGACCACCTGCTGGGAGAGACCGAACAGCACGTCATGCAGCACGCGGCGGAAGTCCGCCAGCGCCGGGTCTTCGGCAGAGGCAATGGCCGGATGGTCCGCCGCCCCGCTGGCGAGCAGCAGCAGCGTGTCCGACGTGGACGTGTCGCTGTCCACCGTGATGGCGTTGAAGGTCGAGCCGACTTCATCGTCGAGCAGCGCCTGAAGCACGTCCTGCGGCAGGGCCGCGTCGGTCGCGACATAGGCCAGCATGGTCGCCATGTCCGGCGCGATCATGCCCGAGCCCTTGGCGATGCCGTTCAGGCGCACGGGCGTGCCCGCGATCTCGGCCGTCGCCGTCGCGCCCTTGGGGTAGGTGTCGGTCGTCATGATGGCGCGCGCGGCCGCCTCCCAGCCATCCGCCGCGAGTGCCATGCCTGGGTAGCAGGCCGTCATCTTCGAGGCGTCCAGCGCCTCGCCGATCACGCCGGTGGAAGCCAGCTGCACGCTCTCCGGCGTGCCGCCGAAGATGCGGGCCGCGTCGCGCGCGGTCTGCTCGGCCGCCTCGCGGCTCTTCCGCCCGCCGAACACGTTGGCGT
>JBARXH010000098.1:0-2093 GCA_049647245.1 Litorimonas sp. | reverse complement strand
TGATACCATGTGCGGCATTTTCCGCGTACTTTTACCAGCAACCGGTAATGCGGGATGAGCCTCGTTGGAAAGATCCTGCGCGGGCGGGGCGGGATTCGAACCCGCGAAGGAGTTGCCCCCTTGCCGGTTTTCAAGACCGGTGCATTCAACCACTCTGCCACCCGCCCGGCGCAGCTGCGTGACCGCAAGGCGCGGACGCCGGTCCATACCGGGCCGGGCAGGGCGCTTCAACAGCCAATCGCTTAACGCATAATTAAGCCTCAATTTTGGGGTTGTCTTACCTTTGATTCCGAACCGGCACTTAGGACCGTTCGCTTAGTCAGGTGCTCAAATGAGACGGATCGGGCTGGGAAACCGGACTCCGGCCCGCCACACCGCGACGGAGGCCATCGGCCAGCGCGGGGAGACAAAGAGGACCTTGAATGTACGCCGGAACAACGAAACTGATCACTCTCATACTACTCGGAGGCCTCGTCGCCACCGGGTGCGCGTCGACCAACGTCGTCAAACACGACGGTGTGGCACCGATCACCTACCGGATCGGGCAGGGCGACGCCCAGTATGTCTCGCTAAACCGGTCACCGCGTGAGACCCGGCCATCCATGCCGCGTGACTATGACCCTGTCGGCGGGCAAACGGATGAGTTCGATGCCGCTAAGATCGACCGAAACCTCTATAAGCACCAGAAAGTCGGCAAGCGCTATACAGTGATGGGACAGACTTTCACACCGCGCCATGATCCGGACTATGACCGCGAGGGCAAAGCGTCGTGGTATGGTCCCAAATTCCACGGCAAGCCCACCGCCAACGGCGAAACCTTCGACCGCCGCGCCCTGACGGCGGCGCACCCGACCCTGCCGCTTAATTCGCTGGTCCGCGTCACCAATCTGGAGAACAACCGTTCCATCACCGTGCGGCTCAACGACCGCGGCCCGTTCGTGGGCGGCCGCATGATCGACATGTCCGAAGCGGGTGCGGAACGCCTTGGCTTCAAACGGCAAGGAACGGCGCGGGTCCGCGTACGCTATCTCGGCCCGGCCGATCCGATGGCGGGTCAGCGCTGGACGCCGGTCGCTCCACGTGTCGCGGAACTGCCGCGCGAGAACCTGGTGCCTGCGCCCATCGCGCCGCGGGCCTTGCCACCCATCGCTGCGCCCACGCCGCAGCCTGTCGTGCCCCAAGCCGAAGCTCCGCGTTTCACGCCGCCCACTCCGGTCAATCCCGCAGCCCCGCGACGCGCGCCCGGGTCCGACCTGCCGGACGGGGACATCACCCTGACCATCAAAGGGCCGATCCACATTGCCCGGTCGGCGGACAGCAACCCGAAGCCACAGTTCATCGCCGAACCCGCCCTGACAGACTAGAGTACCGAGGCTTCGCATAACGCCGAGCATTCGAACGCGCGGCAAACCTTGCGGAATACGCACTAAGAGGACATGGAGAGCGGACGCCCAGCGGCGTGCGTTTTCGATTCCGGCAGGTCCATGTTCCGACTCTCCTTACCGCTACTCCTTTCCGTCGTTTTCACGGCTCCTGCATTGGCTCAGGTGCAGACCGATGCGCGGCAAGCGATCATCATCGATCACGCGTCCGGCATCGTTTTGTTCGAAAAGGATGCGCGCCGCCCCATGCCGCCCGCTTCCATGACCAAGATCATGACGGCCTTCATGGTCTTCGAAGCGCTGGAGCGGGGCGACATCCAGGAAGACACGACGTTCACGGTCAGCGAAGAGGCCTGGCGGCGCGGCGGCGCGGCATCCGGCTCATCGACCATGTTTCTGAAGATCGGGGAAGCGGTTCCGGTGATGGATCTCCTGCGCGGAGTCATCATCCAGTCCGGCAACGATGCCTGTATCACGCTCGCAGAAGGGCTGGCGGGATCGGAAGACGCCTTTGCCCGCCGCATGACAGAGCGCGCACGTGAACTCGGGCTGGACAGCGTGACGTTTCTCAACGCCACGGGCTGGCCGGACGAAGGGCATGAGGTCAGCGCCCATGACCTGGCTCGGATGGCGACCGAACTGATCGAGCGCTTTCCGCAATATTACTCCCTCTACTCGGAGCGATCCTTCGAGTGGAACGATATCAACCAG
>JBARXH010000097.1:0-1778 GCA_049647245.1 Litorimonas sp. | reverse complement strand
CGGCGGCGCAGGCCCGGCAGATGGTCGCTCACCGCCTTGCGGCCGGACCGGCCGACGACGTCTCCGAAGAAGGCGAGTTTCACTCTTCCTCGGCTCCGTCCCGATCCGGAGAGGCCGCCCCGCGGGCCAGCGTCTTCGCCAGACCCTGGGTCACGCCGTCCGCTTCGCCCGGCTTGACCGCGCGGGTGGGGCCGTCCGCCTCGTAGGCGTCGACGATCTTGCCGACCAGCGGGTGGCGGACCACGTCGGCGCCCTTGAAGTGGATCTGGCCGATGCCGCGAATGCCGGTCAGGATGTTGAGCGCGTGGGCGAGGCCCGACGGCTGGTGGCGCGGCAGGTCGGTCTGGCTGGGGTCGCCCGTGACCGCGTATTTCGCCCGTTCGCCCAGGCGCGTCAGCACCATCTTCATCTGCGCGACGGTGGCGTTCTGCGCTTCGTCGATCACGACGAAGGCATCCGAGAGCGTGCGTCCGCGCATGAAGGCCAATGGCGCGACCTCGATGTCTCCGGCGGCGCGGCGGCGGTCCACCTCGTCCCGCCCCAGCACCATGTGCAGCGCATCCCAGATGGGCTGCATGTAGGGATCGACCTTCTCGTTCAGGTCGCCCGGCAGGAAGCCGAGCTGTTCGCCCGCCTCCACGGCCGGACGGCAGGCGATGAAGCGGTTGACCTCGCCGCGGGCCAGCAGAGACGCACCGTAGGCGGTGGCGAGGAAGGTCTTGCCCGTGCCGGCGGGGCCGACGCCGAACACGATCGTGTCGTCGCGCATGGCGTTGATGAACTGCTCCTGCCGGGGCGTCTTGGGCACGATGGGGCTGCGGCGGGGGAAGGGGATGATGGCTTCGGCCGAGGCGGCCTTGACCTTGCCCTGGCCCATGGCGCGGATCAGCGCGCGGATGTCGCTGGGTCCACACGGCCAGCCGCGCTCCAGCCGCTGGTAGATTTCCTTGACCAGCTCGCCTGCGCGCGCCCGGCTCGGCGTGTCGCCGTTGATGTGCACGGAGGAGCCCGGCGCTTCGATATAGACGTCGAACGCGTCCTCGATCAGCGCCAGATTGGCATGGTTCGGCCCGCACAGCTTGCGCACCAGGGCCGCGTCGGAAAATTCGAGAATGTCTGTCTGTTTGCTCACGAGGGGGAGATAGGGGGGCAGGGGCGCAAAAGCGAGGGGGAAGCGACCCGCCCTTCACCCGCCGCGTGTGCAAACCGTTATCCAAGGTTTTCAAGCGGCGAGGGGGTGACTAAGGCTAGGTCAGCACGACAAGGGCAGGACAGGGCGCGTTGCGCGCGCCGGGCAGACACTGGGGACCGACCATGACAGACACGACCGCCGCGGACACGCTGCCGCAAAAGGGTTTCCTCGCCTGGGTGGAGCGCACGGGCAACCGCCTGCCGGATCCGGTCTTCCTGTTCTTCTACTTCATCATCGCGCTGGTCGTGGAGTCGGTCGTCTGCGCCCGGTTCGGCGTAGGCGCGACGCTGGACGACCAGGTGCTGGGCGGGATGCCCGACAGCCAGAAGGCGCGCTTCGGGATCGGCCCGGACGGGATCATCAGCGCCATGAGCCTGCTGTCGGCGGACAATATCCAGCGCCTGTGGGTCGAGATGCCCAAGACCTTCACCCACTTCCACCCGCTCGGCTACGTGCTGGTGGTGATGCTGGGCGCGGGTGTGGCGGAACGCTCCGGCCTGTTCGCGTCCGCCATGCGCTCGGCCGTGCGCGGCGCGCCGCTGGCGCTGCTGACCCCGGTCGTGGCGCTGGTCGCCATGGTCGGCAA
>JBARXH010000096.1:0-3569 GCA_049647245.1 Litorimonas sp. | reverse complement strand
CGTACAGTTCAGATCGACAAGCCCGGTTCGGGCAAATGGCGCGGGCAGGAGAAGCGCTCGCATGACGGCTACTGGAAGACTAGCCGCCCGTGCACGAGCTACGAAACGCGTTGGCGCAACAACGGTGAAGCCGGCCGGACACCTTATCAAGCTTGCGTTGCGCGGGGTAGTGAAACCAAAACCTGGGTTCCACCCGCCGAATGGTACAGCTGGACGACCAAGCGCCAGACGAACCGCCCCTCCGGCGGCAAGAACTGGAAGGAAGTCGATTGGGTGGACCGGACGCGCCACACTTGCGACAAGATGAAGGATTCGGGCTGGACCATCTTCACGGTCGGCTACGCGCTGACGCCGGGGATATTCCAACGCAACCTTCCCGGGCGCCCCTCCAACGAGATATGGGCGACGGATCCGGACGAAGTCGCCGCAGCGACGGACCTGCTGGACTACTGTGCCACGGACGAAGAACACATGATCACCGCCAGCAACGCCGAGCAGCTCAACGAGGCGTTCGAGAACATCGGCAGGACCATCGCCAACGACTCGCGGGTGCGCATCAAGCAGTAAATCACTGCCGCTCGCCCCTACTGCAAAGAAAAAGGCCGGGTCGCCCCGGCCTTTTTTGCGTCTGGATGTGAGGCGTCGCCCTAGCCGACGATGTCGTCTTCCGTGAAGAACTGGGCGATCTCCTCTGCGGCCGTTTCCGGCGCGTCGGAGCCATGGACCGTGTTGGCATCGATCGATTCGGCGAAGGCGGCGCGGATCGTGCCCGCTTCGGCTTCGGCCGGATTGGTCGCACCCATCACTTCACGGTAGCGCGCGATGGCGTTTTCGCCTTCCAGCACCTGCACGACGACTGGGCCGGAGGTCATGAAGGCCACCAGATCGCCGTAGAACGGACGCTCGGCGTGGACTTCGTAGAACTTCTTCGCCTGCGCTTCGGAAAGCTGGACGCGGCGCTGGCCCACGATGCGAAGACCGGCGTCTTCGATCATGGCGTTCACCTTGCCGGTGAGGTTGCGCTTGGTCGCGTCGGGCTTGATGATGGAGAAAGTGCGTTGCACGGCCATGGGAGTGTCCTTGGTTTTGTTGCGGAGATTTCGCCCCGCTGGGCTGCGTTTGGATTTTGCGCGGCCCCTAAAGCGGAGTGACCCGTTTCGCAAGCCGTGTTAGCGGCCAGCAAAATTACGAACGCCTCATGCTCCACATCAACGATCTGACATACCGCATCGAAGGGCGTCCGCTCTTCCAGAAGGCCACGCTCGCCATCGATGCGGGCCACAAGGTCGGTCTGGTCGGCCGCAACGGGACGGGCAAGTCCACCCTGTTCCGTCTCATCAAGGGCGAGATCAGCCCCGATGACGGCGAGATCAATCTTCGGGCCAATATGCGGCTGGGCTGCGTGGACCAGGAAGTCCCCGGCGGGCCGACCTCCCTGATGGATACGGTTCTGGCGGCCGATACGGAACGGCTCGCCCTTCTGGAAGAAGCCGACACGGCCACGGACCCGATGCGCATCGCGCAGATCCACACGCGCCTGGCCGATATCGACGCCTACACGGCGGAGGCTCGGGCGGGCTCCATTCTGTCTGGCCTCGGCTTCGACGGCGAGGACCAGCAACGGCCCTGCGCGGACTTTTCCGGGGGTTGGCGGATGCGCGTGGCGCTGGCCGCCATGCTGTTCGCGCAGCCCGACATGCTGCTGCTCGACGAACCGACCAACTATCTGGACATCGAAGGCGCGCTCTGGCTGGAAAACCATATCCGCAAGTACCGCGGCACCATCTTCGTTATCAGCCACGACCGCGACTTCCTGACCAATGCGGTGACGCACATCGCACACCTGCAGTCCGGCAAGCTGACGATGTACTCCGGCAATTACGACCAGTTCCAGCGACGCCTGGCGGAGCGCAACCGCCTCGACATGGCGCTGGTCGCCAAGCAGGAAGAGGAGCGCCGCAAGCTGCAGGCCTTCGTGGACCGGTTCAAGGCCAAGGCGTCCAAGGCCAAGCAGGCCCAATCGCGGGTGAAGAGACTGGAGAAGATGGAGCCCATCGCGACCATGGTCAGCGATCCCATCGCACCCATCGACCTGCAGGGGCCGGAGCGGCTGCTCTCCCCGCCCATGGTGCGCTTCGACGAGGCCGCGCTCGGCTATGACGACACGACGGTGCTGCGGAACATCAACCTCACCGTCGATCCCGACGACCGCATCGGGCTTCTGGGCCGGAACGGCGAGGGCAAGACGACCTTCGCCAAGGGCCTGCTCGGCATTCTACAGGCGCAGGACGGCCATGTCCGCAGCCACAAGAAGATGCGCGTCGGCTATTTCGCCCAGCACGAGGTGGACGCGCTCAACCCCGGCCACTCCGCCTACGATCATGTCGTGGAGCTGATGCCCGACGCGACGGAAGCCGAACGCCGCGCCCGGCTGGCGCAATTCGGGCTGGGCGCGAAGAATGCCGAAACCCCGGCGGGCGACCTGTCGGGCGGAGAGAAGGCGCGCCTGCTCTTTTCCCTGATCGGCTTCCACAAGCCGCACCTGCTGGTGCTGGACGAGCCGACCAACCACCTCGACATCGACAGCCGGGAGGAGCTGGTCCGCTCGCTCAACAGCTATAGCGGGGCCGTGCTCCTCATCAGCCACGACCGCGCCCTGCTGGAAGCGACGACCGAGCGGCTGTGGCTGGTCGACGCAGGCGCCGTCGCCCCCTATCCCGGCACGCTGGACGACTACCGCGAGGAGCAGGCCGAACGCGCCAAGCCGGAGAAGAAGGAAAAGGCCGACACCGGACCGAGCAAGGCCGACGAACGCAAGGCCCGCGCCGAAGCCCGCAAGAGCGTCGCGCCCCTGAAACGGTCCGCCGAACGGCTGGAGAAGGACCTCGACCGCGCCACCCGGATGCTGGCCGACATCGACAGCGAACTGAGCGAGCCCGGCCTGTTCGAAGACGACCCCGACCACGCCGTGGCGCTGGGCAAGGACCGCGCGCGCTGCGCGGAACGGATCGAGAGCCTCGAGGAGCGCTGGATGGAGGCGCTCGAGGCGTATGAGACGGCGAAGGACGAGGCGGGGATCGATTGAGTCTAGCCCAACAGGTTTGCGTCCCGTCTCAAATCTAGCCCTATAGGTTTGCGTCCCCGGTTGCGGGCGCGAGAGCGGTCGCCGCAGGCGGATTTTCGCTAGCGGCGAAAATAGCGAAGCGCCGCGAGCCTGAGCGAGCGGACTGCCGCGAAGCGGCAGAACAACGCCAACGGCGTCCGTCGCAAACCTGCGCGGTAGCGCGCGCGTCCCGAAGGGGCGCGAAGGGGAACTCCCGGCGCGAGCCCAAGCGGGACGAGGCGCGTCTTCGATGTCATGCCACAGCGTCTTCCCACCGTGGCACGGGGGGAATGTGCCCCGAAAGGGGCGGATGGGGGGCTGCTATCGACGGTAGCTTTATGCCTGGAGTGCGTGCCTCGGGGACATCCAAGGCGGGACCGTTGGCACTCTGCAAGGACGCGGCTCCGTCCCGCCACCGTCTTCTACATCTGAGGCCTTCCCCCCATCGACCCAGTCATCGCGAGCG
>JBARXH010000095.1:0-4888 GCA_049647245.1 Litorimonas sp. | reverse complement strand
CACAGCCCGGCGAGCGGATCGCCCTTGTCGGCCCGTCGGGCGGCGGGAAATCCACGCTTTTAAACCTCGTTCCGCGCCTGTTCGACCCGCAACAGGGCACCGTGCGCGTGGACGGGCACGACATCCGGTGCCTAAGCTTGTCCGACCTGAGGCGGCAGATCGCGCTTGTCAGCCAGCATGTGTCGCTGTTCGCCGAGAGTGTGGCGGACAATATCGCTCTGGGTCGTCCCGACGCGACGCGCGAAGAGATCGTGGAGGCGGCAAAGGCGGCCAATGCGCACGACTTCATCTCCGCTTTGCCCAGAGGCTACGACACGGTGCTGGGCGAAGCCGGGGACACGCTGTCGGGCGGGCAGCGGCAACGGCTCGGCATCGCCCGTGCCCTGCTGCGCGACGCCCCCATCCTGCTGCTCGACGAAGCGACGTCGGCGCTCGACGCCGAATCGGAGAGCAAGGTGCAGGCTGCGTTGGAGCGCCTGTCCGAGGGCCGCACAACGCTCGTCGTGGCCCACCGCCTGTCCACCATTCGCGGCGCGGACCGGGTCTATGTGATCGAGGACGGCCGGGTGGTGGAACAGGGCACGGAAGCGCAGCTGCGCAGCCGCAAAGGCCTGTTCGCCCGGCTCAAGGCGCTGCAAAGCGCGTGACGGACCGCGTTTCGGACCCTACCAGGATTTCAGGCCCGGTTCAGGGTCGCTTTGCGATATGCGCGGTACAAGACGCGTTTCATCCCCATCGGAGCCCTCCATGCGCCCAGCCCTGACTGCCCTGCTCGCCGCATCCGCCTTGGCCATGGGCAGCGTCGTGTCGGGTTGCGCCTCGACGCCGACGGGCGTGCAAAGCTCGTCCTTCGATGGCGGCATGCCCGCGACGCTGACGCAGGTCGCTCCGCCCGGAACGGCACTTGCCGTGGTCCGCTATCCGGCCTTCATCGAGACGGATGACGAACCCGCCTTCGCCGAGGCCTACGCACAGGCCGCGATCGGCGGAAACCTGCGCAGCGTGGACCGGGCGGATACGGAAGCGCTGGCCAATGCGTTGGTCCTGAAGTCCAACTACTTCGCCATGTCGCTCTACCGCGAGCTGGCTGAACGCCTGCCCGAACATTCCGTCCTGTTGAGCCCGCACCGGGTTTTCGTGGGCGATGACGGCAAGCTGACCTCCGAGCCGGTGACGCAGGCCGAAAGCCTTCCCTCCGTCGTGTCCGTCGACTTCACGGCCTACACCTTCCCCAATTTCGACCACATGATGAGCGACAAGCCGCTCACATTCGGCGATCTCGTCACGCCGCTGGTGACCGTGCGGACCGACCCGCGTGCCTCCGTCGCGTCCGAGGGCGTTTTGATGGCGTCCAGCCCGATGGTCACGGCTGCCGCCGGGGCCAACTACACCCAGGCGCTCTCCGATGCAGGCCGGTTGCAGGGAGGCCGGATCGAGACCGGTGCGCCGGAGCTCGACTTCGTCAGCTACATTTCCGGCACGCCCCGCCTGTCGCCGCGCACCACGCGGGGTGGCGGCGGCGGCGCGGTGCGCGTGCATCCGGTCCAGAAGATCGGCCTGGACCCTGCATCCATCGCGACGCTCGACCGCACGCAGATGGACGTGCTGGAAGCCCCCTTCACCGAAGGGTTCGCCAACCGCATCATCCGCGCCATCAACCGGACCGACGCAACCAAGGCGTCCATGCTGCGCCGCGCGGACGTGATCGCGGACTATGACGAAAGCCTCGCCGCGCTGACCCTCGTGGGCAGCGACGATGCCGACTATCTCGCGCGCCTGCGCTATGCTGAGCGCCTGCTGGAGGCCGAACAGAAATATCTCTCCGTCCAGTCGCTGCGTCTCTATGACGGCGTCATGAACGGGGAAATGGGTGCGCAGGTCCGCGACATGATCCAGGAAGAGTTCATCGTTCTGGAACAGCGCCGCAAGCTGGCCCGGCAGCAGAACCTCTCCACCGCAGCCGCGATCGCGGCGGCGCTCGGCGGGGTCGCCATCGCCAGCCAGAGCGACACGAGCTTCGGCGACCGTCTGGCCGCACAGGCCCTGATCCAGGGCGCCATGTTCTCCGCCACGGAAGCGATGCGCCGCAACCGCCTGTCCAAGGAAGTGGGCTTCAATTACCTCCAGTCGGTCATGCCCGCCATCGACGCGCAGACCGAGGTGCAGATCGACCTGATCGACAGCAGTGAGACCATTACCGCCATCCGGTTCGAGGACCTGAAGACCAAGCTGGGCGAGCTTTACGCGGAGAACCAGCGGTCGCTCGACGTGACGGCGACCCAGTGCGCCTATCGCGGCCCGGATGGCCAGGGTACGTGGCTGGGGGTCTGCAACGCAGGCGTCGCGGACGGTCGCGGGGTCGGCGTCTTCCGCAATACGGACGGCCAGCTGGTCGAGCATTACGGCTTCGCCCGCGCGGGCGTGGCCAACGGTCCGGGCTACCGCATCGTGCGGGACCCGGATGGGTCGTTCTCCATCGAAGGCAACTTCACGGCCGGCGTGCCGGACGGGACCATGCGGGTCGAGCGTGCCGGGTCCGTGTCGCGCGAACAGTTCCGCAACGGCCGCAGCTATGGCCCCGCCGTGCCCGGACTGAAGATTGCATCGCCCTTCCGTCCCGTGATTCCGTCACGGCCGACGCCTGATGCGCTGAGGGCCTATTCGGGATGAACTGCCTGACGGACATGAAGCGTGTCGCCCTCACGGCGACGGCCCTGCTGCTCCCGTTGACCGCGGCCGCTCAAACGGCGGACATGGCCAACGCCGTGGCCCAGAGCGCGCCGATCCAGGATCCGGCCGTGTCCACCACCGCCATGGATGCGGAGCGCCTGGAGCAGTGCGTCGCGCTCATGTCCGGTTTCCCGGACGACAGCATCGAGTCGCGTTATGTTTTCTTCCGCCTGAACCAGGAAATCGGCAAGGACGTCACGCCCGAACTCTCCGCGCTTATGGCCGGGTTCATGGCGGAGAACGAGACGCGCCGCCTGCCCGCCTCCACACCCATGATCGATGTAATCGAGGACATCGCCGATCCCGTCCTGCGGCAGGCCGCACCCGCCCAGACCGTCGCGGGCATGGCGCATATCGCCTATTTCGATGCGCTTTGCGGACGGTTCGTTCAGGGTCAGGTGGACAGCCTGCTGGCCTTCGATGCGGAGCTTGCCGATGCCGATATCGCGATCCGAGAGGATGCGCTCTACCTGCGCCAGATCCTCGCCGAAGCGCTGGACCGGTTGGGCGCGGGCGATGCGGCGGCGGTGCAGGCCTATACGCATTCGCTTGTGACCGAACGGGACGACATCGAATATGTCGGCTTCGAGGACGAGGTCGGCGACCTGGAGGCGCTCTACATGGGCGATCTGGACACAAAGCTCGCCCGGTCCAACGACGCCGTCAACGAAGGGGTCAATACGGACGAATTCCAGGACGCCGCCGCGCTAGCCCGCGACATGGGCGAGCAAGCCCGCCAGCGCGCCCGCGACGAACGCTTCTATTCGATCTACCGGATCCTGGGCGGAAGGGGCCGGTAAGCCACCCGCATGAAGTCGCGCCGACGCAACATCGCCGTCTTCTCCATCTCGGCGCTCGACCTGTTCGCCGCTGCGCTGGGCGCGTTCATCCTGATCGTGCTCGTGCTGTTCCCCTACTACCAGCTGGGCGGGACTGACACCTCCATGGAGGAGCTGGAGGAATTGGTGGAGAAGCGCCGTCTCGCGGCCGCATCCACCCAATCGGAGATGGCGCAGATCCGCGCGATCCAAGCCGAAATCCGCCTGCTGGACCGTCAATACCGCACGACCGAGGCGAACATGTCCGAGGTCGAAGCCCGCCTGCGCGAGGTGCAGCAACAGACTGCCGACATCCAGATTCCCGATCCGCCGCCCCTGCCGGAGCCCGTGCCCGAACCCGACCCCGTCCCCAACCCGCCGCGCTCCACCGGACGCGGGACGGAGTTCTCCATTCTCGGCGTGGGCACGCAGGAAAAGGACGTGATGATCGTGGTCGACATGTCCGGCTCCATGCGCGCCCACACGGGCAACGTCGTCTCGGCGCTGGAGGAGATCATCGGCCAGATGCAGCCGGACAACCGCTTCGCCTTGCTGGGCTACCGGGGCGGGCCGAGCTATTCGGCCTATCCGCCGGGAGGCGCGCTGGCCCGCGCCACGCGCGGCGAGATCGATGGTGCGCGCGCATTCGTGCAGCGTCTGCCGCGCCAGTTCGGCGGCGGCACCCCGACCCAGAACGCCCTGCTTCGCGCGCTCAACGCCCAGCCCGGTGCCATCATCCTGATCAGCGACGGCCAGCCGGACGACGGCAATCCGGGCGACATCGTTCGCAACATCACCCGCCGAAACCGGGGCCGGACGGAGATCCACACGGTCGCCATCGGTGACTACACGTCCGACCCGGCCCTGACGCTGTTCCTGCAGGAGCTGGCCAACAACAATCGCGGCGATTTCGTGGGACGTGCCCGATGAAGCGGTGTTCATCATGAAAAGACGGGCGGACCGGGAGGTCAATGTCTTCTCGCTCAGCGCGGTGGATCTCTTCGCCGCCGCCATGGGCGCGTTCGCCCTGCTTGCCATCATCCTTCTGCCCTACTACCAGAAGGAAGTCCGCGAACGCACGCCGGAAAACGCGCTGAGCGATCTGCTTCGCGCGGCACAGGACAGCTCGGTGGAAACCGAAGACCAGCGCAAGGCCCTGGAGGCCAAGCGCTCCGCCTCCACCCAAGCCGTGTCCGACATCGAATCCGAAGCCGACAAGCTGCTGGCCGAGTTGCGCGCCGCCGAAGCCGCCCTGAAGGAAAAGCAGGCCGAGGTCCGCCGCGCCACGCCCGAACCGGACCCCATCGAGGAGGAGCCCGCCCCAGCGGACGCGCCCGAAC
>JBARXH010000094.1:0-4488 GCA_049647245.1 Litorimonas sp. | reverse complement strand
CCGGCAAGGATGTCTATCTGAACGTGGCGGGAGGATTGCGCATCAACGAACCGGCGGCGGACCTCGCCGTTGCGGCAGCCATCGCGTCCAGCGCCTTCGACGTCGCGCTGCCGTCCGATATGGTCGTGTTCGGGGAGATCAGCCTGTCGGGCGAGGTCCGGCCCGTCAGCCGGTCGGATGCTCGGTTGAAGGAATCGGCCAAGCTCGGCTTCGAGCGCGCCATCGCTGCGCCGCTGAAGAAGCGCGCCACTAATTCCCACCTCCAGCGAAACGACAACGCCGCGCTCCCCATTATCCCCATACGCTCTTTGCGCGACCTTGTGCGCCGTGTAGAGGCCGCCGTAGAGCGCGGGCCGGACACGCCGGAAAGCTGGGCCGCCTAGACGTCTGATCCGGCTCTTGGGGGGCGCATGCCGTTCACGCCGAAGCTGACCGCGGTCGAGCTGATCTCCGTGGGATCGTTCACCTTCAATGCGTTCGACACGGCCGTCCTCGTCCTGTTGCTGATTTCCGGGCTCTACGCCTTTGCGCGCGGTTTCCTGCGCGAAATCATCTCCATCGCGTCGCTGGTCGTTGCGGGCATCGCGACCTTGTTCATCTTCGGGCAATTCCGTTTCGGCGTGCGGGAAATCGTCAATCCGCCGGAGCTGGCCGACGGGTTGTTGATCCTCGGCACGGGACTCTTGTCCTACATCATCGCCGCGATGATCCTGTCCAAGGTCGGCAAGACGATCGGCGGGGAAAGCCCCGGCTTCATCGACCGCGTGCTGGGCGCGGCCTTCGGCATTGCCCGAGGGCTGCTGATCGCCGCGCTGTTCGTGATCTTCTGGTCCGCCGACTACCGCGCCGGTCAGGAGGCGGCGGACTTCCGCGACTATATCGAGGCCAATCCAGATGCCTTCCCGCCCGACGTGATGGAGCGGATGCCCGACTCCATGCGCGAACAGCTGGAGGCTGACCCGGACGCCCTGCCTGGCCTGTTCGTGGATTCGACCTTCTACCCGCTGCTGTCACGCATCGGTGATGCGATCCGGGCCTTGCCTTTCGCGGATATGCGCTCATATGCGCAGCGCATCAGGGACGGCGAGCTGGATGCCATCGCCGAGGAGATCCGGTCATGAGTCACCTAAATTCGACAGGGGCCAATCCTTCCACCATCGTCGAAGACGACAAGATTCGCGAAGAATGCGGCGTGTTCGGCGTGTTCGGCATAGAGAACGCCGCCAGCTTCACTGCGCTCGGCCTCCACGCGCTGCAGCACCGCGGCCAGGAAGCCTGCGGCATCGCCACGACCGACGGCACCCTCTTCCACACGGAACGCCATCTCGGCCTGGTCGGCGACAATTTCACGGGCGACGATCCGTCCGAACGCCTGCCCGGCTACCTCGCCATCGGCCATGTACGGTACTCCACGGCGGGCCAGACCGTGCTGCGCAACGTCCAGCCCCTCTATTCCGAGCTGCACAATGGCGGCTTCGCGCTGGCCCATAACGGCCACATCACCAATGCCTTCACGCTGAAGGACGCGCTGGTCGAGAAAGGCGCGCTGTTTCAGAGCACGTCCGACACGGAAGTCGTGATCCACCTCGTCGCGCGGTCCAAGGGCAAGGAATTTACGGACAAGTTCGTCTCCGCCATCCGCCAGATCGATGGCGGCTTTGCCTTCGTCGGCATGACGAGCGACGCGCTGCTGGGTGCGCGCGACCGCTTCGGCATTCGCCCGCTGCTCATCGGCCGGGTCAACGACCACTACGTGCTGGCCTCCGAGACCTGCGCCTTCGATATGGTCGGCGCGGAGTTCATCCGCGAAGTCGAGCCGGGCGAAGTCGTTGTCATCAACGAGGATGGCATCCGCAGCTTCCAGGCCTTCCCCAATGCGGAAAAGCGGCCCTGCATCTTCGAATTCGTCTATTTCGCGCGGCCCGATTCCATTGTCGGCGGCAAGAGCGTCTACGAGGTGCGCAAGCGCATGGGCCAGCGTCTGGCGGAGGAAACGCCCGCCGACGTGGACGTGATCATTCCCGTGCCGGACAGCGGCGTCCCGGCCGCACTCGGCTTCTCGCAGCAGACCGGCATCCCGTTCGAACTGGGCATCATCCGCAACCACTATGTCGGCCGGACCTTCATCCAGCCCACGCAGGGGATGCGCGACATGGGCGTGCGCCTGAAGCACAGCGCCAACCGCGCCATGATCGAGGGCAAGCGGGTTCTGCTGGTGGACGACTCCATCGTGCGCGGCACGACCTCGACCAAGATCGTCCGCATGATCAAGGCCGCCGGGGCCAAGGAAGTCCATTTCCGCTCCGCCTCCCCGCCGATCAAGTATCCCGACCATTACGGCATCGACATGCCGTCCAAGGACAAGCTTATCGCGGCGAACTATTCGCTGGAGGAAATGACCCACATGCTGGAGGTCGACAGCCTCGGCTTCCTGTCCATCGAGGGCCTCTACTGGGCGATGGGCGAAGAGTATCGTGACGAGGACGCGCCGCGCTACACGGATCACTGCTTCACCGGTTGCTATCCGACACCGCTGATCGACCGCGACCGCGAGCGCAACGGGGGCGGCAAGCAGCTCTCCCTGCTCGTCGAAGTCGCCTGACACTCTTCGAAAGACCTCCGACATGAGCAAACCCCTGGACGGGCGCATCACCTTGGTGACCGGCGCGTCGCGCGGCATCGGCTATGCGGCCGCCAAGGCGCTTGCCGCGGCCGGGAGCCATGTCGTCGCCCTCGCCCGCACGCAAGGCAGTCTGGAAGCGCTGGACGACGAGATCACGGCGGCGGGCGGCACCTGCTCGCTCGTTCCGATGGATCTGCGCGAGATGGACAATATAGACCGGCTCGGCGGCCTGTTGAACGAGCGCTACGGCCGTCTCGACGGCTTGCTGTGCAATGCCGGCGTGCTGGGCGACATCACGCCGGCCAACCACGTCACGCCCAAGGACTGGATGCAGATCCTGGACGTCAACATGACGGCGCCCTACCGGCTGATCCGGTCGCTCGATCCGCTCCTGCGCGAAAGCGAAGCGGGCCGCGCCGTCTTCGTCACCAGCTCCGTCGCCCGCGCGCCACGCGCCTATTGGGGGGCCTACGCCGCATCCAAGGCAGGCATGGAAGTGTTCGTGCGGAGCTGGGCGGAAGAAGTCGAAGACGTCTCGAACATCCGCGCCAACCTGCTGAACCCCGGCGGCACGGACACTCAGATGCGCGCCAAGGCCGTACCCGGCGAAGATCGGAGCACCCTACCCAAGCCCACCGATGTCGCCCCGCTGATCGTGGAGATGCTGTCGCCGGACTATGCGGCCCACAACAGCCTCGTTTCCTTCCGCGACTGGGCGGGAATTGAATAAGGGTCGCTCTTGCTGTTAGGCTCTGCCTCAGGAGGACCTGACCATGAAAAGACTACTCGCGACGAGCGCCAGCATTCTGGCCATCGCCCTGATCGGGGGCTGCGCGACCGTGCAGACCGCCCCGACCCCCGCCGAGACGGTGGCCGAAATGCCGCGCTACTCCGCGGAGAGCTTCTTCGCCACGACCAGCTTCGGCCTGCCCAGTGGCGCGGGCCACACTTTCGGTCCGACGAGCGGCGACCTTCTGGTCCTGTCGGACGAAACGGGCGTGTTCAACGCCTACCGCCTCGACCCGGAAACGGGCGAGAAGTCGTCCCTGACGGACTCGACCACGGATGCGGTACGCCCGCTCAGCTGGTTCCCCGAGGATGAGCGCCTGCTCTACATGAGCGACCAGGGCGGCGACGAGCTGGACCACATCTATGTGCGCGAACTGGACGGGTCGGTGCGCGACCTGACACCGGGCGACGCCGTCAAGGCCCTTTTCGGCGGCTGGGCGGACGGGGGCGCGAGCTTCTACGTCATGACCAACGAACGCGACGGCAAGTCCTTCGACGTCTACCGCTATCAGACGGACGGGTATGCGCGGTCCCTGATCTATCAGAATGACGGCTATCAGGTGGACGCGGTCAGCGGCGACGGACGCTATATCGCCCTGACCAAGAACCGCACCTCTGCCGATTCGGACGTGTTCATCGTGGACCGCTTCTCCGCCAGCCTGGAGCCGACACTGATCACGGAGCATGAGGGCAACATTGCCCATTCCGCCTACGGCTTCTCGGCCGACAACCGGTCGCTCTACTACGCCACCAACGAAGGCGGCGAATTCACCCGCGCCGTGCGGTACGACCTCTCGACGGGCGACAAGTCAGACGCCTTCTCCGCCGACTGGGACGTCAGCTATTACGGGGAGAGCCCGTCCGGCCGCTACTTCATCTCGGTCATCAACGAAGACGCTGCCTCCAAGCTGGAGATCCGCGACCGCGATACGGGCCGTTTGGTCGGGCACACGGACCAGGCCGTGGGACAGGTGCGCAATGTGCGCTTCAACGCGGACGAAACCCGGTTCGCCTATCTGCTGAGCGGCGACCGGTCGCCCTCCGACGTCCATGTCGCGGACATGGAAACCGGAGAG
>JBARXH010000093.1:0-27111 GCA_049647245.1 Litorimonas sp. | reverse complement strand
GGGCGGGGGAGGCCGCGGCGGCCCTCAAACGGGCCTCACCGCGGGCCGGGGTGCGGGCGGAATAGGCGGCGACGGCTGGCTTCGCCCCGTCCCACCGCGCGGGTCCCGACCCGTCGAAAACATGGCTACCTATAATCCTTGCCTTCGACGGCAGGGACCCGCGCCCCGTGCTTTTCCAAAGGCCCACGATCTGCGCGCCGCCGGACTGCAAGGCGGTTGGACGGGGACGGCTGCGCCCATGACGTCCTTTCCCGTCCCGCGATGCAAACCGCGCCGACCGGGCCTCCGGACCGCTCCTAAATCCATCGTGGATCGCGATCGTCCACCGTGCGGGGTCGATCTCCGCTTCGGCCTTTGACAAAGAGGCGAATATTGCTCACGTTGAGGTCCATGAAGGGATCTGACATGACCATCGAAAAACTTTTGAAGACAGGGGCGCTCGGCGCGTCCCTCCTCCTGTTGGCGGCCTGTGCCTCTACGGATGCGGCCGTGACGGACACGGCCCGGACCGATGCGACCGCGACGAGCCCGTCCTCCGCGCCCGAAGACGGGGTGCAGGTGGCCGAGGCCGACAAGGGCGAGATGGTCTGCCGCCGCGAAAAGGTCACCGGGAGCAATTTCAAGCGCAAGATCTGCTACACGGCGGAACAGTGGGAAGCCATGCGCGAGGAAGCCAAGCGCAGCATGGATCGCCTCGGCCAGGAATCCGGCGGCGGCTGCTTCGCTGGGGCCGACTGCTAACGCACGCGTCTCTGGCCGGAATGGCCGGGGACTTGTCGTCGCGTCCTTGAATCGAGTCCGGCGCTTGAGTGCGGCGGGCGGATTCATCTGGTGACTTACTCGGGCGCACACGTCGCGCCGCCCGACCGCAAGACGGTCGGAGGCGCACGCATGGGCGAACGGACCGGATTTGTCCGCCGCAGACGAAAAAGCGTTCAAATCCCTTCTTTCCGGCTCCAATCGGGCATCACGGGACGCGGTTTTGAGCGGTCCCGGTTCCTTCCATCGATTCAGCCTTTGACAAAAACGCGAATGTTATTCACGTTGGACTCACAGGAAGGGATCTTATCATGACAATCGACCAGTTCATCAAGACGAGCGCTCTTGGCGTCTCTCTCATCGCCCTGGCGGCGTGCGCCTCCACGGACGCCACCCGGACCAGTGTCGCTCAGGCCGAAACGCCTTCGGTGGCCGAGGCGGCGGCCTTCGACACGGCCGACGCCGACGAAAACGGCATGGTCTGCCGGCGCGTGAAGCGCACGGGCACGAACTTCAAGCGCAAGGTCTGCTACAGCATGGACGAGCTCCGGACGATGCGCGAATATGCCAAGCGCGGCATGGAGCGTCTGGCCGAAGGATCCAGCAGCGGTTGCTACGACGGACAGTGCTAGCCAGGTTTCGCCGCGCCTCGTCCGTCCGGTCAATCCAGGCGAAGTAGGCGTCTTGCGTCAGGCCTCAAGGGAGCCCCGCTATTTCCGGGGGCAATTGCTTTAGAGGGGAGCAAAATGCACAATCGATATATCTTGAAAACTGCGGGGCTTGTCGCGGGACTGACCGCGCTCGCGGCCTGTGCCACGACCGGTTCGGCCGACAGGGCCGTTTTAGTCAAGACAGACCTGGTGGCCTTGCAGGAGGCCGCCTCGGTTGCGCCCGACCCGCAGGACACGGCCGAAGTCCTGCCGATGGGCGATCTCAGCGAGGTCGTGGTCTGTCGCTACGAGCGTCCCACCGGGTCCCGCTTCAAGGTCAAGATGTGCCAGACGGTCGTCGAGCAGAACACGGCGCGCCAAGCCGCGCAACGTGACCTGAACCGGTTCAATCAGGAATCTGCTGTCGGTTGTTTCACGGGATCGGCCTGCTGATCCAGACCCCGCAGCGAGCCTGCCGTCGGGAATACGGTCGGCTCGCCTCCTTCATTTTCGATAAGGGACCTTTCATGATCCGATCTCTCCTGACCGCCGCCGTCGCGGCGTCGCCGCTTGTCTTTGCTCTGCCGGCCATGGCCGACGGGCACGCCGAAAAAGCGGAAGCCGCCGCCGTGCATCCTCACACGGCCGCCATGGCGAAGCTCGCCCCGCTCAAGGGCACATTCCAGGTGACCGGCACGCAGAACGAAGCGGACGGGTCCGTGTCCACCCACGCCCCGAGTGAAGCCACGGGAGATTCCACGGTCGGCCGGGCGGGTCTTCTTCTGGTGACGTCGGTGGGTGTGGAGGGCGGCTCGCCCATCACGACCCATCTGACGCTGACCTACGACCAATACCGGGACATCTACCGCGTCGCCGTGCTCGACAATTCCAGCGGCCTGCTCGACATCTATGAAGGCACGGTGGAAGACGGGGTGCTCAGCGTGGACAATCTGCGCGCCGACACCTTCTACATGTATGGCGACACCAAGGTTCATTTCCGCCTCGTCTGGGACATGACCGGCCCGGTTATCGACTATGACGTCGATGCCAGCGTGGACGGCGGAGACATATGGCAGCCCTACATGATGATGGAAATGACGCCGGTCGAGGGCTGATCCTCTCCAGCTCGGCGATGGGCTGTCCACAAGCTGACGTCGTGCCTGCTTGACGGGCGCGGAATAAATTCCTAGCGATGCGGCTGTCCCATCCGCCGCGCCGTTGGGCCATTCGGGCGCGGCTCCAGCCGGAGCAAGTCCATGGCCCGTCACACGATCCTGTCCTTTCAGACGCCCAAACGCGATCTTCGCCTGCGGGAGAAAGGGCGCGGCGCGCGGAGCAACGCGACCGGACGCTACGAGCCCCTGACGCGCGAGCAGACGGACGAGGACTGGGACGCTCTGCCAGACGAGGACCGCCGGGCGCGGCGCACGACCGTCACGGTGGAGCGGCCGCGCACCATCATCAACAAGGTGACCAGCCCCTATGTCGGCTTCACCCGGTCGATCAATCCGTATCGCGGCTGCGAACATGGCTGCATCTACTGCTTCGCCCGCCCGACCCACGCCTATCACGGCCTGTCGCCGGGGCTGGACTTCGAAACGCGCCTCTACGCCAAGCCGGACGCGGCCGAGATGCTGGCCCGCGAACTGAGCGCACCGCGTTACCGGCCCATCCCGATCATGATCGGGACCAACACGGACGCCTACCAGCCCGAGGAGCGAGAACGCCGGATCATGCGCGGCATCCTCGAGGTGCTGGCCGACTTCCGCCATCCGGTGTCGATCCTGACCAAGTCCAATCTGATTGCCCGCGACATCGATCTGCTGGCGCCAATGGCAGAGATCGGGGTGGCCCGGGCCATGATCTCCATCACCACGCAGGACCGCGCGCTAGCCCGTGCGATGGAGCCGCGCTGTCCCACGCCGGAGCGGCGCTTCGAGGCTCTGGGCCGCCTGGCGGAAGCGGGCATCCCGACCGGCATCATGCTGGGGCCCATGATCCCAGGGCTGAACGATTCCGAACTGGAAAGCATCATGGAGCGGGCGGCCGCGCTGGGCGCAAGCTACAGCGCCTACACGGTGCTTCGCCTGCCGCAGGAGGTCAGTCCGCTCTTCCAGGAATGGCTGGCGGCCTTCGCACCCAACCGCGCCCGCCGCATCATGCACCACATCCGCACCATCAACGGCGGCAAAGACTATGACCCGCACTGGGCGCGCGGCGAAGGCAGCGAGGTGCGGACCCCGTTCCGCAAGCTGATCGATCAGCGTTACCGCATGGCGCAGGCTCGCTACGGCATCGTATCGCGGCACAACCGGATCCCGCTCGATCTCTCCCGCTTCCGCGTGCCCGCCAGCGTCAGCGGGCAGGGGGACCTGTTCGGGTGAGGATTTGTCCCATCCGGAGGCTTGGGCTAAGGCGGCACCATGACCGACATCACCTTCACCGTGGAAGACACGGACAGCAAAGGCCGCATCGTGGCACACGTGCCCGGGTCGGACGAAACGCCGGAGATCACTTTCTCCAAATCCAGCCCGACGCTCGTCATCGTCGACCATACGGGCGTGCCGGACAGTCTGCGCGGGCAGGGGCTGGCGACGAAGCTGGCGGAGCGGATGGTGGAGCTGGCGCGTGAGCGTGGCTTCAAGACGGTGCCGCTCTGTCCCTTCTACAAAGCGGCGATCGCGCGTCACCCCGAATGGGCCGACGTTCTGCCCTGAAACCACCAGGCTTGAAATCATCGGGGCGAGGCGCTGTGACCGTCACGGGAACTTCACCGGCTATTCACTTGCTATTCGGGGGCGTTGCCCCCATCTCGGCCCTATCGACCAAGGGCCAGATCATCGGCCTGCCTATTGGCCCGGCTCCGGCCGGCCCGACGCAGAATGCTTTTCCTACCAGACGTCGACAGGGGGGTGACCCCCATCCGCCACCGCATGTCGTGGTTGCGGGAACCGACGAACAAAGGAAATGACCATGTCGGATATGCAAACGGGAACCGTGAAGTTCTTCAATACCACCAAAGGCTTCGGCTTTATCGCGCCTGAAGGCGGCGGCGACGACGTCTTCGTCCACATCACGGCGCTGCAACGCGCTGGCCTGCAAGGCCTGAACGAGGGCGACAAGGTCCAGTTCAACACGGCCGTGAACCAGCGCAGCGGCAAGACCGCCGTCGACTCGATCGCGATGGCCTAGCCCCCAGTTCCAAACGTTTGGAATAAGAAACAGAACGCGCCCTCGGGCGCGTATTTTTGTTTCGGTATTGGACGCTCATGAAGGCGGGCTCTTGCCGCCGTTGAGCGCATTGAAGACGCGTGCGTAAACGTAAGGAATCGTGCACGCGACGCTGCGCGCGTTGCCATTTTCCAGAGCCAACGTCTGTCGATGATGTCGAGGGTCTTGCGCCGTTCCGAAGAGGAAATGGCGCGAGTGACGGGACTCGAACCCGCGGCCTCCGGCGTGACAGGCCGGCGCTCTAACCAACTGAGCTACACCCGCTTAAAAGCGTGAGCGGCCAGATAGGCGGATGATGCAGGGGCGTCAACGCGAAAAGAGCGAGAATGTCAGTCCAAACCGAATTTTCTGCGCACGCTTCCGGGAAAGCCCGCTGCCGCCAGAGAATGCGAGGTCGCAAGCCGCTCCGCGACGTCCTCCGGGTCGAGCCGATCCGTCCGAAGCGCGACCCAACCTCCGCGTGGAAGGTGGACATTGCGCTCCGCGACTCCCGCTTCGATCAGAAAGTCGGCCGTGTCTGAATCAGCGGTCTTGACGGTCAGGCGATTCCGCCCCGGAATCAGGATGGCGAACATCTTGAACCGGTCGGCATCGCCCAGCTTGTAGACATGCGATCCGCCCCACTGCTCGGTCATGAAGACCCGGGGCAGGGCGCGGGCCGCCGCATCGATGTCACCATCATCCGTCATTCGGTCTGAATGCGCGAATTGCCAAGCTCTGTGAAGGTTGCCATAGGGACCGTCCGGGCGGTTAGCTCAGCTGGCAGAGCATCTCGTTTACACCGAGAGGGTCGGCGGTTCGATCCCGTCACCGCCCACCATCCACGTCTCCAGAGCGCCGCGCTCAAACCCACTCCGTGAGCTCCGGTCAGCGCTTAAGGTTCGAACGCTCACCATCATTCAATCCAGAATGGTTTCGCGGCATGCCATGGCATCGGCTTCCGGACGGAGGTAAAACCTATTGATGCCGTCCTCGCCCAGGATCACCGACAGGCAGTCCGGTATGGAGAGCGCCGCGATATCGATTGGACTACCGCCCTCGATATAGGCGATGTAATCCTCAACCACAAACGGTCCCGCCTCTTCGCCGAGGACCCTCAAGATCCGCGCGTTCGTCAGCGCTGTGTCGCTGTCTGCGAGAAGGGCCTCGATCCCATTTTGAAGAGACCGACCGGGAGCTTGTTTGGAGAGCGTTTCCCAATGAAACGCCAGCAGAGCGCCTCTCTGATAGGGCAGGCGCATGGTCTGATCCGACTCGAACACCCGGCTCACGAGATCCTCATTGGTCAACGATTGGACATCCGACGTCTGGTAGTTCTCGGCCAACCGGTTCATGTTTTCGACGAAACCGTCGAGGTCCGTCATGCCAGTCTCCAGCAGAATAAGTTGGGTGAAGTATTCCGTGAAGCCTTCGGCCAGCCACATCCGCGACGGGTCCGTCGCTTCGTCAGAGGGACCCATGCGTCCCGGAATCCATTCATGCAGAATTTCGTGAACGATCGTGTGCTGAAGTTCATCCTGGGCCGCATTCTCCGTCGCGAGAATGAAGAAGGAAGCATTCAGCCCGTTCCCGATCACCGCAGACCCGTTCGGAAGGGCAGGAAGCGGCTGTATGGCGACGAAGTAGTCGTCGAAAGCCTCATCGCTGAAGTAGGCGCTCGCCCTGTCGAGCACTCCCGACGTCACTTCGAGGATTTTCTCGTCGGAGAGCGCATAGTCTCCGCGGACAGCCAGACGGACATTCATGTCACCCGCTTGTGCCCCCAACCGACGATAATCTCCGAATGTGAAGACGCTGTTCCGGATGTCATCCAGGGATGCGGTTCGGCTCATGCCGTCACCCTCCAACGCAACACTGAATGCGGCGGAGGTACGATCCGTCTCGTTCAGGCGAAGAGAGAATTCCGGCGACGCACCGGTTGAGTCGCTGATCTCAGGCAGGAAGGTGTTGCCGACCAGTACCGCATAGTCGTCTTGTAGGATGGGCCTCATTCCCGGCAGGCGGAATGCGCCCCATTGTGGCTCGCCTTCATAATCCTGACTGACGGAGTAGCCTATCGTGATAAGTGCATTGGGATCGTGCTGAAGCTTGCCTGAATCGTCCCTTTCCGCCGGTTCACCATCGACGAGTATTTCTGGCGGCTCGGAGATCAATCCGCCGAGATCGGCTTCAGGGCCCCATTGCATTGGGAAGACGATCGAGGTCTGCCCGGATGGGGACCCTTCGAACGCTATGTCGACGCTGACAGACTCGAAGGTTTCACCGGGCGTGGACAGCGAGAGGACATTCGTCCGGTTCTGACCGGGCTCGAGATGGGGCTGGCAGGCTGAAAGCCCGACGGCCCCTATCAAAGCCATGCCGAATAGGCTCCTGTAATGCACCATAGCGGAAACTCCCCGTTCACAGCCCGTGTGTCCGGATCACCGTGGCACATGCTGGGATCAGATTGAAATTTTCTCTCCGAGATCCAGGATCACGATCAGTATCACGCAAATGATCAGAAAGGCGATCGACAGGGCCAAGTGGGTCGCGACATCCCGCGCCGCGTCCTTGCGGTCCAGCCATTTGCGGGGACGTATCCCTCTGAGGTGAAACACGACAAGCGCGGCAAAGACGAGGCTGGCCACGTTGAGGGCGAGGAGCAGCGCGGCCCTGAGAGCCAGTTCAAGCTCTCCTGCGCCGATGAACAGTCCGACCGCAGCCCCAGGCGGCAGGAGTGCTGCCGCAACCATGACCCCGACCAGAACGGCGCCCTGCCCGCGCGCCATGGACATCGCGGCGGCGCTGCCCGCCGCGATGGCGAGAGCCATGCCGTCCAACCGGACTTCGGCGCGACTGACCAACTCCCGGCTGTTCAGGTCCACGTCGACAAGAAAGGCGATCAAAACGGAGGATACGAGGGCGACAGCCACGCCGGCCGCGAGCGTCCAGCCGGACCCCTTCAGCAGTGTCCGGTCTCCGAGCGCCGCGCCGAGCGCGAAGCCGAGGATCGGGCCGAGCAAGGGTGCGATCACCATGGCCCCGATCACCCCCGCAACGCTGTCGGAGTTCATCCCGACCGCTGCAACGATGGTCGAGAGGGCGACCAGTATCAGGAAGTCCCGGTCCAGTGTCGCGCCCGCAACGATGTCCGTGTAGATTTCTTCGCGCAGCGCCTGCGAGCGTTTCTTCGGATTATTGTCCAGTTTCTTCGCTTCTTCGATGGCCGGGGCCGTGGCCTCGATGGGCAACAGGCTGATGCGCCAGTCTGTTTCGGACTCAAGCGCGGTCTGCACATTGTCCATCAAGGTCTGGCCGGACTTGTCGCGCAGGAAGACGTGTATGAGCTTTCTGTCCTGCTGTTCCGGCTGGATCACGTAGTAATCGACCGGGTCCGCTGCCCGGACGATCCGGGTGACGGTGTCGAAGGCGTCATTGTCACGGAGATGGATTTCGAGGCGTCGCATGAACGGCCTCTATCCCCAGGTCGGCCCCAGCCACAAGGCGATTGCCAGACTGCGCCAGCGGGCACGACACAAGGACAACTGCAATCAAGCTGCCGATGCGACGCGTCGCCGTCTTGGCATCATGGGGCGGCTCCGCCACACGGAACTGCAATGACGGCTCGGAAAAGGGCTGCGACAATCGGGGAGACGGTCATGCGTCGATGGATTTTGGCGGCTGCCACGGCGGCCTTGCTGGCGGGCTGTGCGGAGCAATCTGCCGAAACGGATGTGACCGCCGAGGCGGGTGTGTCCCGGCCCTTCATCGCCGCCGTGAACACGGC
Organism: Litorimonas sp.; assembly: GCA_049647245.1. GTDB lineage: Bacteria > Pseudomonadota > Alphaproteobacteria > Caulobacterales > Maricaulaceae > Litorimonas. The sequence goes on along the minus strand of JBARXH010000093.1, from coordinate 18,705 downwards.
GCGGATTATAGAAGACGGCGCAGGCGAGGAGTGGCTCTCCTATGGCGGTACCTATGACGAACAGCGCCATTCCACTCTCACACAGATCGATCGCGAGACGGTCGGCGACCTCGGCGTGGCGTGGACCTACGACCTCGCCACCAATCGGGGCGTGGAATCCACGCCCATCGTGGTGGACGGCATCATGTATGTCACCTCCGCCTGGTCGGTCGTCTATGCGCTCGATGCGGTGACGGGAGAAGAACTCTGGGTCCACGAGCCGGATGTGGACCGGGCGGTCGGCGTCAAGGCCTGCTGCGACGTGGTGAACCGGGGCGTCGCGGTCTATGACGGCAAGATCTATGTCGGCGTCATCGACGGACGGTTGCAGGCGCTCGACGCCATGACGGGCACGCTCGTCTGGGAAACCGTCACGGTGGACCAGAGCAGGCCCTACACCATCACGGGCGCGCCGCGAGTGGTGGACGGCAAGGTGCTGATCGGCAATGGCGGAGCGGAGCTGGGCGTGCGGGGCTACATCTCCGCCTATGATGCGCAGACGGGCGACAAGGTCTGGCGCTTCTACACCGTGCCCAATCCGGAGAAGCAACCGGACGGAGAAATTTCCGACGCGGCCTTCGAGGCCGTCGGCAATGTCACCTGGGGCGATACGGGCGCCTGGACAACGGACGGCGGCGGCGGGACCGTGTGGGACTCCATCGTCTATGACGCGGTCAACGACGCGGTGATCTTCGGCGTCGGTAATGGCAGCCCGTGGAACTGGGAACGAAGAGATCCGTCCGGGCTCGACAACCTGTTCCTGTCCTCCATCGTCGCAGTCGATGCGGACACGGGCGCATACCGCTGGCACTTCCAGACGACGCCTGGCGATACGTGGGACTATACGGCGACGCAGACGATCATCCTCGCCGATCTGCCGCTGGGTGAGGGCGGCGAGAGCCGCCGCGTGGCCATGCAGGCCCCGAAGAACGGCTTTTTCTACGTCATCGATGCGGCGACCGGGGAGTTCATCAGCGGCGAGGCCTTCGTTCCGCAGAACTGGACGACGGGGCTGACCCCGGAAGGGCGGCCCATCGTGACGGCTGAGGCGCGCGACCAGACGACGCCGCATTTCCAGACACCGGGTCCGCTCGGCGCGCATAACTGGCATCCCATGGCCTACAATCCGGACCTCGGTCTGGCCTACATCCCGGCGCAGGAACTGCCGCAGGCCTATGTCGTCGATCCGCTGGAGGACGACAAGCCCGGCAAATGGAATACGGGCATCGACTTCGCGGCCGGCGTGCCGGAGGAATTCACCCCCGAGATCCGCGGCATGCTGCGGCCCATGCTCAAGGGGCGGCTGATCGCCTGGGATCCGGTCGCGCAGGAACCGCGCTGGAGCTTCGAACACAACAATGCCTGGAATGGCGGCGTGCTGTCCACGGCGGGCGGTCTTGTCTTCCAGGGCCAGCTGGAAGGGACATTCGCCGCTTTCGATGCCGCGACGGGCGAGAAGCTCTGGGAGGCGGACGTGAAGTCCGGTGCAGCCTCCGGACCGGGCACCTATATGATCGACGGCGAGCAATATGTCACCATCACCACCGGCTGGGGTTCGGCCTACGGACTGACGGCCGGCTTCGCCTATGACAAGACGGTCGGTCCGACCGTGGGCAAGGTCGTGACCTTCAAGCTGGGCGCGGATGGCGACATCCCGTTCACGGAAGCGCCGCGCGTGGACCGCACGCCCAAGGCGGACCGCTTTGGGGACGCGGAGATGCTGCGCACGGGCCTCGTCCAGTATGCGCGCAACTGCGCGGTCTGCCACGGACCGTTCGCGCAAAGCTCCGGCGTCCTGCCCGACCTTCGCTGGTCCGAAATTACGGGCGATGCCGAAGTCTGGTACTACGTCGTCCACGACGGCACCCTGTCCGGCAACGGCATGGTCGCCTTCGATGACGTGCTGGACGTCGACGAGATGGAAGCCATCCGCGCCTACGTTCTCCAGCAGGCCCATGCGGGCACCGCATCCGAAGGGGCGGCAGGGAACTGACGGAGCCTGCCCCTTTTCATGACGCGCCGTAGCCCTTAGGTCGCGGCGCGTGAGTCTTTTGCCCCACACATACGAAATCTCCGTCGCACCGATGATGGACTGGACGGACCGGCATTGCCGGGTCTTTCACCGGCAACTGTCCCGCCGCGTCAGGCTTTACACCGAGATGGTGGTCGCGGATGCGGTCATTCACGGGCCGCGGGACCGGCTCTTGTCATTCGACGCTGTGGAGCATCCGGTCGCGCTGCAGCTGGGCGGGTCGGATCCGGACAAGCTGCGCGAAGCCAGCCGCACCGGCGCGGGATATGGCTATGACGAGATCAATCTGAATGTCGGCTGCCCGTCCGACCGGGTACAATCGGGCCGGTTCGGCGCCTGCCTGATGGCGGAGCCGGAGTTGGTCGCAAACTGTTTCACTGCCATGCAGGACGGAAGCGGGGACACCCCCGTGACGGTGAAGTGCCGTCTCGGCATCGATGACCAGCAACTCTCCGAAACCCTGCCGCGCTTCATCGACACGGTGGCGAAAGCGGGCTGCGAGACCTTTATCGTCCATGCGCGCAAGGCCTGGCTGCAGGGTCTATCGCCGAAGGAGAACCGCACCGTCCCTCCGATCGACTACGGTCTCGTGACCGACATGAAGCGCCGCTTTCCGGAACTGCGCATCATGGTCAACGGCCAGATCGAGACCGTGGCACAGGGCGTCGAGATCGCGGACGGCTTGGACGGCTTCATGATGGGTCGCGCCGCCTATAATGATCCGTGGAGTCTCACAGCGGTCGATCCGGCCTATGGCGAGGCGTCCGCCGCCACGGACCGTTTCGCCGTGGCAGAAACCATGATCCGCTATCTGGAACGTGTGCAGGATACGGACCGGACCGCCAAGGCGCTCATCCGGCACATGATGGGCCTGTTCGCGGGCCAGCCCGGTGCGCGGAGCTGGCGGCGGAGCCTGTCCGAAGGACTGGCCGCCAAGGCCCAGCCCTCCGCGATCCTGGGTGACGGTCTGGCCGTGATGGCCCGGGGGCAGGCGGCTTGACCGAACTGCTTCCGCTGGCCGCGCTCCTGCTCGCAGTGGGGGTCGTGGCCGGTGTGTCGGCCGGATTGTTCGGGATCGGCGGCGGCGCCGTGATGGTGCCTGCGCTCTTCTTCGCCTTCAGCGCATTGGGCGTGAACCCGGAGGTCGTGATGCACTGCGCCGTCGCGACCAGCGCGTCTGTCATCATCGTCAATGGATATCGCTCCGTGCGCGGGCATCTCGCGCGCAGCAGCGTGGACCTGCAGGTTCTCTGGCCATCCGCCTGGTGGCGGTCCTACGGACTTTGGATCGGGGTGGGATCGTTCATTGGCGCGTGGTGGCTCGCCCCGCGTCTGGCGTCGGATACTCTGACGCTCATCTTCGCCATGGTGGCAACTGGGGTCGCGCTGCAATTCATCTTCGGCCGTCCCGATTTCACCGTCCTACGCAACGTGCCCGGAGGGGCAGCGCCGCCCATTGTCGGCGGCGGGGTCGGCGCGCTGTCGGCCATCATGGGGATCGGCGGCGGGTCCATCAGCGTGCCCTTGCTAACCCTTTGCGGGATGCCGGTCCACCGGGCCGTCGGAACGGCCGCAGGGTTCGGTCTCGCCATCGCCGTTCCGGCGACGATCGGCTTCGTTCTGTCCGGATGGGGTGTGACGGGACGGCCGCCTGGATCGCTCGGCTATGTCAACTTCGCCGGTTTCGCGCTGATCGTGGTGAGCGCCTGGTTCGCGGTTCCGCTGGGAACGGCTCTGGCGCACAGGCTGGAGGCGGTTCCGCTGCGTCGGATATTCGGCCTGTGTCTGGCGCTGGTCGCGCTCAACATGGCGCGCAAGGCGGGACTGTTCTAGCGCCGCAGAATCATCTGGTTGGGCAGGACTTCGACCTTCTGCAGCTCGCCCAGAAACGTCATGCCGAGCAGCGAGATGTGCAATCCCTCCCGCAGCACCAGCGCCTCCACGTCGGTAACGCGCACGCCGCCGATCCGGACGTCGCGAAGCTCGGCGCGAGCCGCCTGGGTTTCGCCGTTGGCCGTGGCCACCGTCACCGTATAGTTCAGCTGGTCCACCCGGATGCCCGCCTTGCGCGCATCCTCCAGTGTCAGGGCGACGGTCGATGCGCCCGTATCGACGAGAAAGCGAACCGTCCCGCTATTGACGCGGCCCGTCGCGAAGAACTGGCCATTGGTGCGCGGCAAGGAGACGACCGACCCTTGGGACAAAGGCGCGGGCTTGGACGGCTGGATTGTTGGTGTGCCGAGCTCCACCGGAGCGGGGTCTTCGACATTGTCCGCAAGGTAGATTGTTCCGCCCACGGCGATGGCGGTCAACAGGGCGGCCTGGAAGAGAAAGCTGGTCGACATGGGACAAGACTAGCGCACCGGGCTTAACGGCCTGCGAAAGCGCAGGGTTAACAGCGTGTGCGCGGGGCCGATTGTCACGGAAATATGCGGTGACGCTTTTCCCGAACGGTCCTATGGGGCTGGCCATGACGCAGATACAGGCCAACTCAGGGGCGGGCAGGCAACCGTTCGACGATGTGCGAGACCTCGCGCAGGGCGTGCCGGAGCGCGACGCCGACCTCTATGCCGAGCTTCTGGCTCGTGCCGACTGTCTGGGGCGTGGGCTCAATCCGCTCGGCAGCCTCGCCACACCTCTGGCCCGGATCGCATCCGTGCAGCGCCAGACGACGCCGAGCCTCGCCCGTCCGCTCGTTGCTGTATTCACGGGCAGCCACGGCACGCTCGACGATTCGCCCGCGGAAGTCGCGGCCCGGGTCGCCAATCTGTCTAACGGACGGGCGGCCGTGCGGGGCGCGGCTCAGGACGCAGGAGCGGCATTCAAGGTCTACGAATTCGGCAATGACCACCCGTCCGCCGATTACCGGGAGGGCCCCTCCCTGTCCGAACGCGACTGCGCAGGCGCGATCGCCTTCGGCATGGAAGTCGTCGCGGAAGGCGCGGACGTGATCGTTCTCGGCAATTCAGGCTACGGCTCAGCGACCGCCGCCGCAGCCCTGGCGCGCGGCCTGTATGGCGGTGCTGCCGATTACTGGGCCGGGGGGTCGGGGGAGAAGGCCAAGGCACGCGTGGCCACGGTCGCGGCCGGGGCCAAGGCCAATTCCGCCCTTCTGTCCGATCCGCTGGGTGTGCTCCGCGCCTTCGGCGGTCGCGATCTGGCCGGCACGGTCGGTGCGATCCTGGCCTGCGCACACCAGCGCATCCCGGTCATCCTGGACGGCTATGTGGTGTGCGCGGCGGCCGCGATCGTCCACGCGCTCAACCCCGAAGCGGTCTCTCACTGCATCGCTGGACACGTCACGGCGGAACCGGCCCATCGCGCTCTGCTGGACCGGATGGACCTCAACCCCGTTCTGGATCTGGGCATCAATATCGGAGACGGGTCCGGGGGCGCGATGGCGCTGGGTCTGCTGCAGGCCGCGAAAGCAGGTCTTTCGACCCTCGACGGCGCGTAGACTGGGCAAGTTTTGCCTGCGGCTGCGGGTTAGCGCAGCTCATCTGACCTTCCGGATGATCCGGGGCTGGCGCATATTCGCGGTGATCCCATGAGCGTTTTCTCGCATCCCGACTTCGACAACCATGAAGCCGTCCACGCGTTCTGCGACCCGGGTACGGGACTCCGCGCCTTCATCGCCGTTCACAATACCAATCGCGGACCGGCCAGCGGCGGGACGCGTTTCTGGCAATATGCCAGCGACGCCGAGGCCCTGACCGACGTGCTGCGCCTGTCCCGGGCGATGAGCTACAAAAACGCCATGGCGCAGCTCGACATTGGCGGCGGCAAGGCCGTGATCCTGCGGCCCGAAGGCGATATCGACCGCAAGGCGCTGTTTGCGGCCTATGGGCGGGCGATCGACACGATCGGCGGAACCTACATCACGGCGGAAGATGTCGGCGTGTCGCCGGATGACATGGCCGTTATCAAGACGCAGACGGACCATGTGGCGGGCCTGACGACTGGAGCGAATGCCTCCGGTGATCCGTCCCCGGTCACCGCAGAAGGCGTGTTCCGGGGTATCAGAGCTGCCGCGCGACACGCCTTCGGATCTGACGATCTGTCGGACCGGATCGTGGCCGTGCAGGGGCTTGGCAGCGTGGGATACACCCTGGCGGAGCATCTCGCCAGGGCCGGTGCTTCGCTGCGGGTCGCCGACATCGATGCGGAGGCCGTCCGCCGGGCGGTAGCGGAACTGGACGCGACCGCCGTGCCGGTTTCGGATATCCATGCCGAAGAGGTGGACATCTTCGCGCCCTGCGCGCTGGGCGGAGCGGTGAATGCGGACGACCTTCCGGACATCCGGGCGATGGTCGTGGCCGGTGCAGCCAACAACCAGCTCCGCACGCCCGACATGGCGGATGCATTGGCGGCGCGCGGCATCCTCTATGCGCCGGACTATGTCATCAATGCCGGCGGAATCATCAACATCGCGGCCGAAGTATCGGGCGACTACGACCCGGACTGGGTCGCGGAAAAGCTGGACCAGTTGGAAGCGACCCTGGACGAGGTGTTCAGCCGCGCGGCGTCTGAGGGCCGGACCACGGCGGCGGTGGCCGACGAAATGGCCCGCGACCGCATGGCGGTCATTCGCGACTGGCGTTGACAGCGGCTCCCATCTCGGCACTGTGACCGCAAAAGAGGGGAGCCATCATGGACAATTCGGACTTTCTCGCGCCGGTCATTGCGCTGATCATCTGGACCTTCGTGGTCTGGACGATCCTGTTCGCGCGCCGCGTCCCGGCCTTCAAGGCGCACAAGGTCAATCCGGAATCCGCCAAGTCGCCCAATGGGGACTGGAAAGCCGCGCTGCCGCTCAAGGTCGAAGCGCCGGCGCACAATTACAATCACCTGATGGAGCAGCCGACCATCTTCTACGCCTTCATGTTCTGGGCGGCGCTGACGGGCGAGGCGACGGCCGGGATCCTGTGGCTGGCCTGGGCCTATGTCGGTCTTCGCATCGTTCACAGCGTGATCCAGATCTCCACCGGACCGGTCATGGCGCGCTTCGGTGTCTTCCTGATCTCGTCGATCTGTCTGATCGGCATGATCGTCCTCGCCATCCTCAACTAGGAGCCTGCCCGTGTCCCTCATCATCGTCGCCTTTCTCGATTACATCGATGAGGCGGAATACAAGCGCTACATGGAGAAGGCGGGTCCGATCTTCATGCGCGAAGGCGTCTCGCTGATCGTCAACGATGCGGACCCGAAGCCGCTGACCGAGGGCATGGAGATGGACAAGGTCGTGGTCATGGAGTTCCGCGACCAGGCGCACATGCAGCATTTCTTCGGCCTGCCCGACTATCTGGAGGCGCAGGCCCATCGGGACAAGGGCGTCCGGATGCGCACGGTCATGACCCAGCGGTTCAACCCGACGGGCTGACACCGATGCGCGCACCCGCTCTGATCGCTGCTTTCGCCCTATCGGCTTGCGCGACTGTTGCGGAGCCCGAGACCGTCATCCATGACGGGGTGAGGATGACCCTCCCGAGTGCCGCCGTGCCCGTTGCCGTTCTCGACGTCCTGGCGGAGGTCGCCGACTTGGCAGGCGAGCCCTCTCTCATGATCACGTCCGGCGCGCGCACCCCGCGCAAGCAGGTCGAAGTCATGATCGAATACTATCTCGAATGCGAACCGCTGGAGGGCTACCCGGATTGCGGGATCGACTATTTCCTCCAGACCTACGAGCCCGAGTGCCTGGGCGACATGCTGGGCGTTTATGAACGCACGGACGGGCTGGACCCGGTACGGCGGGAAGCGGTGCTGAGCGCCATGACGGCCGAGGTGGCGCAGGCGATCGATGCGCTAGACGCCGACCCGGACGTCACCCGCGCCTGCATGGCCCATGTCAGCGCGCCCGGAAAGTATGCCGTCGATCTGGACGGTGCCTTCATGCAAAGCCCGTTCGCCGTCTATCACGCCGTTCGCGCCATGGGCGACCGGATCGTGCAGGACCGTTTCTTCTACCCTGACGTGGCGTATGTTCCCACGAGCCCCGCGCCCGACGCGGCCTTTCACATCGAGGTCAGGACGACGCCCGCCATTTGCCCGGTGGGCCAGGCGTGCTAGCGGACGCCATGCGCTCGACCCTTATCCTCGGCTTGTCCGTTTCCTTGCTCGCTCTGGCCGGATGCGCGTCCGCGCAAGGCACGGCCCAGCCGGCTGTCTGTCTCGACCTGCCGGCCGGCGACTATTGCGCCTACGACGCCGACCGGAACGCCGCGGAAGACATCCGCGTTGCCCAGGACATCGCCGCCGAGGACGGTCTTAAAAGCCTGATCGTGTTCGGCGCGAACTGGTGCCATGATAGCCGCGCCCTGGCGGGCCACTTGCGCGACGACCGCTTCACGCGGCTTCTCGCGGAGCATTACCGCCTTGTCTATGTCGATGTGGGGCAGAAGAACCGCAACATCGATCTTGCGAGGACCTTCGGGCTGGACGCGATTGTCGGAACGCCGACCGTCATCATCGCCGATAGCGACGGTACGGTCCTCAATCTCGACACGGCGCCCACATGGCGCAACGCGGCCAGCCGCACCCAGGACGAAATCTACGATTATCTGGAGCGTTTCGCCCTGATGGAGTGACGCGCATTTGAGGGAATGGGAGTCCCATGTTCATCGGTCATTACGGGCCTGCAGTCTATGACGTCGTCCGCTCGGGCAAGGTCAAGCTTTGGCAGGCATTCCTTGCGGTTCAGGCCATCGATATCGTCTTCTGCCTCCTTGTTCCCTTCGGACTGGAAGGTGCGGCAAGCGTCGTGGACGGACAGCTCGTCTTCGATATCGACTTTTCCCACTCCTTTGTCGGAGCGGTCTTCATCGCCTTCGCCGCAGCCGGTCTGTACAGGCTGACGAACCGCGGCGATAAAGGCTCCATGCGGGGCTTCTGGATCATCTTCCTGCTCGCGTTTTCGCACTGGCCGCTCGATTGGCTGGTCCACCGGCCGGATCTCGTCTGGGTGCCGGGCAGCGACGTGAAGCTCGGTCTGGGACTGTGGAACTACCCGTGGCCGACCTATCTGCTGGAAGTCATTCTGCTGGGAACAGCGATCGCCTTCTGGCTCGCGAAGACGACGGGTCCGAAATGGACCACCGTTGCGGCCTGGCTCACGGTCGCGGTCCTCAGCATCATCCATTTCTTTTCCATCACGAAGGCCACCTTGGACTTTCAGGCGGGTACGCTCGACCTGGATGCCATGCCGAGCGGTACCGGCTTTGCGATCACGGGCCTCATCTTTTTCGTCGGCATCGCGCTTTGGATCGGGCTGTTGGAGCGTCGCCGCACCTATAACTGATCGTCCCTGATCTTGCCGGGCAGCGAGGTCGCTTCGCTGCCACCCTTCTTCTCGCGCGCCTTTGCCAGCCTCAAGCCGCGACCCGTCACGATGGCGTCCGCGCCGAAGCGCGCGCGGGCGATGTCCGAGGCGCGTTCCGCCGCACCGCGCTTGGCGGCCTTCGCATCCAGCAAATCGGCCGCGTCGCCCGCCGGAGCGCACAACGCGCTGATACCTGCCCCGATCAGCCGATAGGAGCCACGCGTCTTGCGCAGCTCCGCTTCGAGCAGGGGTTCGAGTGCGTGGAACAGAGCGTCAGCCAGCTGGATGGGCTGGGCGAGTGTGCGCCTGCGCGTCACGGACTGGAACCGGGCATTCTTGAGTTTCAGCGTCACCACCCTGCCGGCCAGGTCCTTCGCCTTGCTCCGGTCCGCCGTTTTAAGGCAGACTTGCCACAGCTTGTCCTTCAGCGCTTCCAGATCGCTGATGTCTTCGCTGAACGTAGTTTCGGCGCTGATCGATTTGCGCTCATGGGTCGGGTTCACCCGCCGGTGATCTTCCCCCCGGGACAGTCTGGCCAGTCGCAGGCCGTGGTCGCCGAACTTCTCCGCCAGGCGCTTTTCGCTCCATTGGCGCACATCCGCGATGGTCCGCAGCCCCGCCGCCTCCAGCTTGGAGGCGAAAGCGGGACCGATGCCGTAGATGAAGCCGACGGGCTGCCGGGCGAGAAAGTCGGGCGCGTCGGCCCGTCCCAGCACGGCGAACCCGTTGGGTTTGTCCAGATCGGAGGCGGTCTTGGCGAGGAACTTGTTGTAGGACAGTCCGACCGACACGGTCACGCCGACCTCTTCCAGGATGCGGTTCTGCAAAATGATCAGGCTTTGCGCCGGACTGCGGCCGTGGAGGCGCTCCGTGCCCGACAGGTCCAGAAACGCCTCGTCGATGGAGAGCGGTTCGACCAGCGGGGTCAGCTCCGTCATCAGGGTCCGAATGCGCCGTCCCTCGAAGGCGTACTTGTCCATGTTGCCGCGCACGACAACCGCGTCGGGGCAGAGCTTCAACGCCTTGAACATCGGCATGGCGGAGCGCACACCGTAGATGCGGGCGTGATAGCAGGCAGCCGAAACCACGCCGCGCCTCCCGCCGCCGACCAGCACCGGCTTGTCGCGCAGGGCCGGGTCGTCGCGCTTTTCCACCGAGCAGTAGAAGGCGTCGCAATCGACGTGCGCGATGGACAGATCGTCCAGTTCCGGATGGCTGGTTGTGCGCGTGCCGCCGCAGCCCCGACACGGCCCGGAGGCGGCCCGGATCAGGCCGCAATCGCGGCACAGCACGGTAGCGTTGGTCGTAATGGGAAGGGTGGACACGGATTAGGGACTCGTTAGAGTGTTCTTGTTATGTTCCATCGTCGCCGCTCTGTCATGGTTAAGTCAAGCTGAAGGTCCGTTCCACGGTTCCTTAAGGATGGTCTGGCAGGGATACGGCAATCGAACAAGACGTCGGCCCGCCCGGGCCTATCGACCGGACCGGGTGAAGCGACCGACGAAACGGGTGATGGAAAGTAATGCTGCGAGTGATGCCGAAAAAGGTTCTCATCGTCGAAGACAACGAGCTGAACATGAAACTGTTCAGCGACCTGCTCGATGCGCATGGCTATGAAGTCCGGCAGACCCGCGAAGGGCTGAAGGCCATTTCCATCGCGCGAGAGTTCCAGCCCGACCTCATTCTCATGGACATTCAGCTCCCGGAAGTGTCCGGCCTTGAAGTCACGAAATGGATCAAGGACGATCGTGGCCTGGCCGACATCCCCGTCGTCGCCGTCACCGCCTTCGCCATGAAAGGCGACGAGAAGCGGATTCGCGACGGAGGCTGCGCGGGCTATATCGCCAAGCCGATCACGGTCAGCTCCTTCCTCGCCACGGTGAGAAAACACAGCCAGTCCGCCTGATCGGGGCCGCATACCATGTCCGCCCGCATCCTCGTCGTCGATGACCTCGCCCCGAACCGTAACCTGCTGAGCGTCAAGCTCGCGGCGGAATATTACGACGTGCTGACCGCGAGCAGCGGGGAGGAAGCACTCGAGGTCGCAGCGCGCGAAAAGCTCGACCTTATCATGATGGACATCGTCATGCCCGGCGGCATGAACGGGTTCGAAGCTACTAAGCAGCTGAAGGCCGATCCGGCCCTATACAACGTGCCCATCATCATGGTCACGGCGCTGGAGGAGACAAAGGACCGCGTCCGGGGCCTGGAAGCCGGGGCGGACGATTTCATCACAAAGCCGATCGACGACTTCAACCTGACGGCCCGCGTCCGGTCGCTCCTTCGGCTCAAGATGACGACGGACCAGCTCATGTCCCATACGGGGCACGGCATGGAAAACTGCCGTCCCATCTTCGACCAGATCCGGGGAAAGTCGGGACGTGTTCTCGTGATCGGCGATGAAGGGGGGCAGCCCGCCCGCCTCGCGCAGCTCGTCGGAGACAGTCACGATGTGGTGCAGGAGTCCGACCCTGTCGAGGCACTGCGCAAGGCCAAGGGGGCTTTCGACCTCATCGTCGTCAGTCTTGTCGCGCGTTCGTTCGACGGGCTGAAGCTCTGCGCGTCCCTGCGGTTCAACTCCGAATCCCGGAACACGCCCATTCTTGTCGTGGGCAATCCCGACGACGAGGTGGCATGCGTCAAGGCGTTCGATCTGGGCGTCAATGACAGCATCATGCGCCCCGTGGAGCGCCAGGAGCTGCGCGCCCGCATGACGACGCTACTGCGGCGCAAGTTCTTCGCCGACGCGCTGCGCGACAATTTCAACGAAGACATGGAAATGGTCGTATCCGACCCGCTGACGGGGCTCGGCAACCGCCGCTTCTTCGACCGGCAGGTGGAACCGCTCTTCCAGGCGCTGAACCAGAATGCGCGGCCCTGTTCGGTGCTGGTGTTCGACATCGACCACTTCAAGCGCGTCAACGACATGCTGGGCCACGACATGGGCGATCAGATCCTGAAGGAGTTCGCGGCGCGCATCGTCAGCAACATGCGCGATGTGGACATCGTCTCGCGCTATGGCGGCGAGGAGTTCATGATCGCCATGCCGGACACGGTCGGCGAAGCCGCGCTGCAGGCGGCGGAACGGGTGCGCGCTTCGGTCGGCGGCACGCCGATCTTCGTTGGCGGGCGCGGCATTCGTGTCACGACGAGCTGCGGCGTCGCCGAAGTCCGGCCTGGCGAGCAGCTGCGCGAAGTCTTCCGTCGCGCCGATTCGGCGCTGTACCAGGCCAAGCGGTCCGGCCGGAACATGGTCGTCCTTGCCGAGGACGCCCCGGCGGCGGCGGCCTGACGTTACTCCAAGAAAAAAGCCGCCCTGAGGCGGCTTCGATCAGATTGGAAGAGGCAGGACCTACTTGATCTTGCCTTCCTTGAACTCGACGTGCTTGCGCGCGACGGGATCGTACTTCCGCTTGACCATCTTCTCGGTCATGGTGCGGGAGTTCTTCTTGGTGACGTAGAAGTAGCCCGTGCCAGCGGTGCTGTTCAGGCGGATTTTGATTGTGGTAGGCTTCGCCATGGGACTCGTCCGGTGATTTGAGAGAATTCGAAGCGCGGCGGATAGGGCCGGTCCGGGTGCGAGTCAAGCGGCGGAGGCACTCTTGCCACGCGCCAGCAGAAGGCTTCGGCCCCGCATGTCGGGTGCCTCCGGGCTGTATTGTATGTCTTCAAACCCGGACGCGCCAAGACGTCGGCGATACTCGCCTTCCGACAGGCTGCCGTGATAGACGCGTTCGCCGTTGATCCAGCCTTCGCATTCGCCTTCGGATGGCCCGATGGTCGCAAGGAACGCCCCGCCGGGACGAATGCGGGCGCAGAGCTCGGGAAAACCCGCGCGCTGCTCGTGCGGCGACAGGTGGAAGAAGGCATCCCAGCTGACGATGGCGTCGAACGGTCCCAGCTCCGGCAAGGACCGCATGTCGGCGACATGCCACGTGCCGTCAGGGACGTTTCGCTTCGCCGTCTGGATCATGGCTGAGGAGGCGTCCACGCCCACGACCGTCGCGCCTGCGTCCATCAGGTAACGCGCGATCGGTTGTCCCGTGCCGCACCCGAGATCGAGAATACGCGGCCGTGGGGGCAATCCGTCCATCATCCTGTTCAGCCAGGGCGCTTCGTACATGGACAGGTCGCGTCTTGCGTCCCACCACGCAGCGTTGCGCTCGTAGATGTCGGCCATGGCGGCCTTGGCATCGGCCAATCCGCTCAAGGAAAGCTCTCCTGGCGGAACGTCCCGTGCCGCGCGCGGGAGAAGAAGATGCCGGGAGCCGGCACCGGACGGCGCACATACTCCTTGAAGACCTTCATCATCATCACCGTCGCGCGCTGCAGCTTCAACTCATCGATCTCGTCGAGCGAAAACCAGCCTACATCCAGCAGTTCGTGCGAATCGGCGACTTCCGGGGGGGCGACGTCGCCCAGATGCCGATGAAAGAACCACGCGTCGAACCGCTTGTGCCGGTGCGGGGGCGTGATGGCCCGTCCGAAGACTTCCAGCTCCGAGATGTCGGGCAGCATTCCGGCGGCCCGGAAGGCGTCATAGGTCGGGTCCTTCATGTTGCGACGCTGCGCGGACGCCGGCGCGCCGATCATGAACCCGGTCTCCTCGTAGGTCTCCCGGATGCAGCAGAGCGCGATGGCGCGGGCCTTGCGCGGGGATACGGCCGCCTCCAGGACCCGCTCCGTCCGGGCGGACAGGTCGCCCGCATAGGGCGCGTAGCTGTCGATCCGGTCGACCCGCCCGCCGGGGAACACATAGACGCTCGGCATGAAGTCGTGGCGGGCGCTTCGCTTTCCCATAAGGATCTTGGGATCGTGACGGTCCCCGATCGTAAGCACGACCGTGGCGGCGATCCTGGGTCTGGGGGCGCGGTCGAGATCGCGCCGGGCCGACTTTTCCGTGTCTGTCAGATGCATGCCGCTGACTTTGGAGGGTTTCATGGGGTCCATGCGACCGCCCTAGCGCCAGTCGCCGGGCTTCGCCAAGCGACCATTCGGCACCGGGTCGGACGCCCGCCCCGGCGCGACAGTCGGACCCGATTGGCGCGTCGCGCATTCTTGACTACAAGCAACAATCGCAAAGAGCGCCGCTAAGCCAACAGAGCGCTCGGATCGGGGATGACCATGACCACAGCACAGACGTTCGCGGCCGAGCCGCTTTCCAAGGCCGGCGAGGGCCGGATCCGCCGCACCCTCATGGCGGCTTTCCTGGGTGCCTGCAGCCGGCACGGCGCCGACATGCCCATCCTGACAGATGGGGACGGTCGCAAGCTGACCTATGGCGAGCTGCGCCGGGCCACCTTTGCCCTGTCCGGTCCCTTGCGTCGCGCCACGCCGGGAGAAGAGGCCGTCGGGGTCCTGCTGCCCACCGGCGCCGGGGCCGTGATCGCCCTTCTGGCGCTCCATGCCGCGGGCCGCGTGCCCGCCATGCTCAACTTCACGGCCGGATCGCGCAATCTGAAGGCCGCCGCCCGGACGGCTCCGTTCCGAACGGTCGTCACGGCCCGGAAATTCGTGGAACTCGGCGGGCTGGAGTCTCTCATCGAGGAGATTTCGGAGTTCGCGACGATCCTCTACCTCGAAGACATTCGCGAAACGCTGAGCGCGACGGACAAGCTCCGCGCGGTTGCCGGGCCGCTCCTACCGTCGCTCTTTCTGCCCCGCGGGAAGCCGGACGACACGGGCATCATCCTGTTCACTTCCGGCACGGAAGGCGCGCCCAAGGGGGTGGTCCTCTCCCATGCCAACATCCTCGCCAATGTGGAACAGATCGAGGAGCATGTCGAAATCCTGCCGACCGACATCTTCTTCAACCCGCTGCCGACCTTCCATTGCTACGGCCTGACGGCGGGCACGCTGTGGCCGGTCTTTTCCGGTCGGCACGTCGTGCTCCATCCATCCCCGCTGCAGACCAAGACCATCGCCCAGCGGATCAGCGACACTCAGGCGACCGTGCTGTTCGCGACAGACACCTTCCTGCAGCAATACATGCGCGCCAGTGCGGACGGTGGCATGGACTCCCTGCGCATCGCGGTCTGCGGCGCGGAGCGCGTGCGCGAGGAAACCCGCGCGACGGCCGAGCGGCGCTTCGGCTTCGAAGTGCTGGAAGGCTACGGCGTGACGGAATGTGCGCCCGTTCTCGCCGCCAACCAGCCCGGGCAGATCCGGGCCGGGACCATCGGGCGGATGCTGCCCGGTCTGGAAGGCCGTCTGGAACCCGTGGAAGGTTTGGTCGAAGGCGGACGCCTGCTGGTGCGCGGTCCGAACGTGATGAAGGGCTACATCAAGCCCGACGCGCCTGGCCGCGTGGTCGGCCCGAAGGATGGATGGCACGATACGGGCGACGTCGTGTCCCGGGACGAGGACGGACACCTCGTCGTGCGCGGCCGCATGAAACGCTTTGCCAAGATCGGCGGCGAAATGGTCTCGCTCGCCGTGGTCGAGAACAACGCCGCCGCCCTCTGGCCCGACCACATGCACGCCGCCGCCATCCTGCCCGACCCGAAACGCGGCGAACAGATCGTGCTGCTGACCGAACGGACCAATGCCAAGCGCGGCGATCTGATGAGCTGGGCCCAGGCCCACGGCGTTCCGGAGATCAGCGTGCCGAAGAAGATCGTTACCGTCGATGCTCTGCCCGTCCTGGGAACGGGAAAGATGGACTATGTCGGCGTGACCAGGATGGCCGAGGCGGCATTGGCGGCGTAGATTCGGGTCCTAGCCCCGCCGCTTCCGCGCATGCTTCTTCCCGCGCCCGCCTTTCGACCCCGACCGTGATCCGCCCCGGCCCCGGTTCCCCCCCTTGGGCGGCTTGCCGGGTTCGCCCTTGCTGACCATGTCGAAGATCAGCCCGCCCGTGACGGGCGTGGCTTCCTTGAGCTTTACCTCGACCTCGCGGCCGAACTTGTAGGTCGTGCCGGACTCCACGCCGATGACGGACTTGGTCCGCTCGTCCAGCGCGAAATATTCCCGGCCCAGCTCGCTGATGGGGATCAGCCCGTCCGCGCCGGTCTCGTTCAGCGTGACGAACAGGCCGAACTTGGTGACGCCCGTGATGCGCGCCTTGAAATTGGCTCCGACCCGGTCCTTCAGATAGGCGGCGATATAGCGGTCGACCGCATCCCGTTCGGCCACCATGGCGGCGCGTTCGGTCGCGCTGATATGCTCGGCCGTCTCCGTCAGCCGCGCCTCTTCCTCCTTGGTCGTGCCGCCGTCGCCCAGCTTGAAGGCCTTGATCAGCGCACGGTGCACGACAAGATCGGCATAGCGGCGGATCGGGCTGGTGAAGTGGGCATAGTGGGTCAGGTTCAGCCCGAAATGCCCCATTCGTTCTGCCGAATAAATGGCCTGGGCCTGGGTGCGCAGCACGGCCATGCCCACCGTTTCGCTCAGGTCCTTCTCGGCGGCCTGGCGCAGAAGGGCGTTGAAGCGCTTGGGCGTGATCCGCTCGCCCGCGCTGAACTTCAGCTTCAGGGCCGGGAGGAACTCTGAGAGATCCGACACGCGCTGGCGTTCAGGGTCGTCGTGGAAGCGCATCAGCGTGCGAACGCCTTTCTTGGACAGGGCTTCGGCGGCGGCCACATTGGCCTGCACCATGAACTCCTCGACCAGCTTGTGCGCATCGAAACGTTCACGCACCTCGATGCTCGCGACGTCGCCCTTTTCGTCCACCTTCACGCGGCGTTCTGGCAGTTCTATCTCCAGCGGCTCGCGCTGTTCCCGGGCGTTCCGCAGCGCCTTGTAGCAGCTGTAGAGGTCGGAGAGTTCCGGCAGCACGTCCTGGCTCTCGGGTCCGTTCTGGCCCTCGAACGCATCCTGGGCCTGCCGATAGGTCAGGCGCGCGCGGGAGCGGATTATGCCCCGGTGGAATTTGTGGCGGATCTTGTGACCGCCACTGTCGAACGTCATGTTGACCAGCATGGAGGCGCGGTCCTCGTCCGGGCGCAGGCTGCACAGATCGGACGACAGCTCGTGCGGCAGCATCGGCTCCACCCGGTCCGGGAGATAGACGCTGTTGCCCTTTTCCCACGCCGCCTTGTCGAGCGGGCTGCCCGGCGTGACGAAGGCGGCGACGTCGGCGATGGCGACCCAGACGGACCAGCCGCCCGGGTTGGCCTCGTCCTCGTCCGGGCTGGCATAGAGCGCGTCGTCGAAATCCTTCGCATCGACCGGGTCGATCGTCAGAAGAGGGAGGTGGCGCAGGTCTTCGTGACCCATCTCGCCGACTTTCGGCATGGTGGCTTGTTCCGCCTGCTCGACGGCGGCGGGCGGGAACCCGAGAGGGATATCGTTCTCGTGAAGGCTGATCAGGGAGGCCGCGCGGGCATCGTTGATGTTGCCGATGGTCTCCCGCACCTCGGCGAGGCGAAGCTGCCCCCGGTTCTTTCGCGTGGAGCGGAACATCACGATGGCGCCGTCCTCGAGCGTGTCGGGTCCGGCGTCGACGCCGTAATCGTGCCGCGCCTTCTTGGAGACGGGCTGGATGCGCCAGCCTTTCTCCGTCTCGTGGAGCACGCCCATATGCATCTGCGCGCCCTTGCCGAGGCGCTTCATCACCAGCCCGACGGCGGTGCCGTCCTCGCGCTCCTTGATGCGGACCAGCGCGCGGTCGCCGATGCCCAGCGCGCCGTCGTCGCTGCGTTTTCCGCCTTTGCGGTCGCCGGGGTCGCGGATCAGGATGCTGCGCTGAACCCCGCCTTTCAGCTCGCGTTCCGGGTCGCCCCAGACATCGCCGTCCTCGTCCACATGGACGATGGAGACGACCATCACGCCGGGCAGCGCATCCGCGATCCGGTAGGTCTTCTCCGGCGTGTAGACGAGTGCGCCGTCATCCACGAGCTCCCGCAGGGTCTGCCGAAGCGTCCGCCGGTCGTCGCCCTTGACGCCCAGCCGGCGGGCGAGGCGCTTTCGGTCATAGTGATCGGGCCGCTCGCGGACGGCGGACAGGATGGAATCGCGGGACAGGGTCATTGGGTCTCATATAAGTGTTTTTATTGGTCTTGCAGAAATGAACGTGTGTCCGGCCGAATGGTTGGGAGATACCCCGCGACAGCTCTGATCCGGGAGGCGCAGGCAAGCGCCCACGTCCTGCCGGGCATCGGGTCCTCGGCCTCGTCTGTCTCGCGTGTGTTTCGTGCCGCTAGTGCACGAGGCGCGGGCTTGCCTCCGCCGAGGGCGAAAACAAAAGGATACCGGTTTACGACGGGAGCAAGCCCGCGCGTCGGGTCCGGGTGCGGTCGCTGAGCCACGCGGCGTCCGGTCGGTCCGGCCGGGCGGCGACGGTCTCCGGCGCCCTCGCAGTCGAGAGCGCCCTCCAAGG